>JANNQM010000072.1:0-31590 GCA_031400735.1 Gallionellaceae bacterium | reverse complement strand
CTCTGTCAATGAGTGCAATATGTTTCTGGCGGAAGTCATATGCACGGCAATACCCACCGCAACCAGACCATACAGCTGCAACAAGTCATCGTTGTTCATGCGTATACACCCCTTGGAACCGGGCTGCCCGAGTACGGTGGTGTCAGGCGTGCCGTGGATATAAATAAAGCGCCGCATCGTGTCGCAGGAACCGAGCCGGTTGTAGCCCACTTCGCAACCCGATAGCCACAGGATACGCGTCAACATCCAGTCACGTCCCGGAAATTGCGCGCCCAACTCAGGTGTGTAAATTTCTCCAGTCGGCCGTCGACGCACAAACACCGCATTAAGCGGTTGGCCTGCGCCAATTTTGGCGCGCACTATATGCTGCCCGCGCGGCGTGCAATAACTCCCATATTCTTCGCCAGCGCCGTTGGCGGCAGTTGAGACCGCATATTGATGCAACACCTGCCCGCTATCATCCAGCAGTTCCAGCTGTTGCTTCGGAATATGAATATAAATTTTCATTTGAGTTGTTTGTTGCGACGTGCGGAAAAAAAATCAGACAGCAATTGTCCACATTCATCCGCCAGCACCCCGCGCGTTATGCTGGCATGATGGTTCAGCCGTGAATCGGAAAACACATCCAGCACACTACCGCACGCTCCAGTCTTGGGATCATTGGCGCCATACACCAGGCGCGCAATTCTGGCGTGCAGGATGGCACCGGCACACATCAGGCACGGCTCCAGCGTGACAAACAATGCGCAATCTACTAACCGGTAATTGCCGATATGTTGCGCGGCATCGCGCAACGCCGCCATCTCGGCATGGGCTGACGGATCATGGCGTGAAATCGGCGCATTATAGCCACGGCCAATAACCACGCCGTCCTTCACCACCACGGCTCCCACCGGCACTTCGCCCGCAGCTTCCGCCTGACGGGCCAATGCCAGCGCCATGCGCATCATTTCCTGATCCTGTTGCAAGCTGGCTGCAGCAGGCAAATTGTGTAACATCATCATGAACCAGCGTCTCTTAAAAAATTAATTATACGGCATGTCCTGTAGCCAGTCTGCTGACCACAATCCGGCATGCTCCGTCGCAAGCTGATATCTTTGCCTATATAATCGAAGCCCGTGATAAGGAATAATTATGGAAACAACCGAAACACTGCCCACCCCTCAAAAACCCAAACCCGTCGCGGTAGCGGTCACATTGCTTTGGGTATCTTATGCAATGGGATTGGCCAGGGGTCTGATGGACTTTTCTGCGCTGACTGCCGTGGCGTCGTTAGCCTATGTCGCGTTTGTGATGTTTTTTACATTTGCGTTAATTGCTTATCTGATTTTCCGTATTGCAGCTGGAGAAAACTGGGCGCGCATAGGTTTCCTGGTCATGTTGATATTGGGCTTGATTCCGACGTTGCCCCAAATTATTAAAGAATGGCCTGGTGCGCCTTTCGCGGCAATTCTGACTGTGCTACAACTGGCCATCCAGGCTTATGCGCTGTTCCTGCTGTTTACTTCGCCCGGCAACAGCTGGTTTAGGGCTCGTAAATGAACAGGATATATTCCTGATGAAGCCGCGCATTACCTTGCTGACTTTAGGGGTGGATGACCTTGAACGTTCGCTCAGTTTTTATCGCGACGGTATGGGCCTGAAGACTGAGGGAATAGTCGGCAAAGAGTTTGAGCACGGCGCAGTGGTTTTCTTTGATCTCCAGCCTGGCCTGAAATTAGCGCTGTGGCCGCGTAAAAGCCTGGCCCATGACAGCGGGCTGACGCTGGCCGCGCCCAGCGCGACTGAATTTACAATAGGCCACAACGTAGCATCCCGGGCCGAAGTGGACTCGGTTGCTGCGCAAGCCCAGCGTGCGGGCGCGGTGATTGTCAAGCCGCCTCACGATACATTCTGGGGAGGCTATGCTGCTTATTTCCAGGATCCGGATCATCACCTGTGGGAAGTTGCGTGGAATCCTCAGTGGGAACTGCAGCATGAGGAATCATAAGCTGTGAAAAACTCAGGGCTGGCAACCGTAGCCCAATTGAACGAATTCGAAGAAATCATCGATGTTCGCTCTCCCGCCGAATATGCCGAGGATCACTTGCCCGGTGCCATTAATTTTCCGGTGCTGGACGATGCCGAGCGGATTCGTGTAGGCACGCTCTATAAACAATCATCATTCGAGGCGAAGAAAATAGGCGCAGCGCTGGTGACGCGCAATATATCCCGCCATCTGGAACATTGGCTGGACAAGCCAAAATCCTGGCATCCGCTGGTTTACTGCTGGCGCGGCGGCCAGCGCAGCGCAGCGCTGACGCATATCCTGCGCCAGATCGGCTTTGCCGCCGAGCAACTGGATGGCGGATACAAAAGCTATCGCCAGCATGTGTTGCAGCAACTGGAACAATTACCGGCACAATTTTCTTTCCGCGTGATTTGCGGCCTGACTGGCAGCGGAAAAAGCCTGCTATTGGCCGCGTTACAGCAATGCGGCGCGCAAATACTGGACTTGGAGTACCTGGCCCGGCATCGCGGTTCCGTGCTGGGCGACATGCCGGATGAAGCGCAACCCTCGCAAAAAAGTTTCGACAGCCAAGTGCTGGCGGCGCTGAAGTCGTTTAACCCCGATGTGCCGGTATATGTGGAATCAGAAAGTAAAAAAATCGGCTTGCTGCGTGTGCCGGATGCGCTGATTCAACAAATGTGGAGCAGCCCTTGCCTGCGCCTGGAAAGCTCGCCGGAAGTACGCGTCGCATTGCTGCGCGAAGAGTATGCGCATTTCCTGCACGCGCCCGCCTTATTACGCCAGCAGCTGGACCGCCTGCAGGGCCTGTATTCCAACGAACTGCTGGCGCGCTGGCACACCCTATGCGAAGAACAGGCGTGGGACGATTTCGTCGCCGAATTGCTGGAACGGCATTATGATCCGGCCTACACCAAATCCATTTACAGCCATTATCCTAACTATGAGCAGGCTTACTGTCTGACACTGAACGCGCTGGGCGAAGGCGTATTTGATGCATTGGCCAAAGAGGCACTTGCCTTGTCAGGAGATTTTGTCAACAATGGCGTTACTGCCTAATGTTGTTTAGAGTTTTAACATGCGTATCTACTATGTCTGATCCGGTTGTTCCCGATTTCACACTGCCTGCCACGGGCGGGGTGGATTTCAAGCTCTCTGCCCTACGCGACAAATTACTGGTCATCTATTTTTACCCCAAGGACAATACTCCGGGATGCACCGCTGAAAGTCAGCAATTCCGCGACCTGTATCCGGATTTCAAAAAAGCCCATTGTGAAGTTGTCGGCATTTCGCGCGACAACATCAAATCCCACGAAGCATTCAAGGCCCGCTTCAGTTTGCCGTTTCCGTTGCTGTCTGATGCTGAAGAAAAGGTTTGCCCGTTATTCGACGTGGTCAAACAGAAAGTGCTGTATGGCAAGCCGGTGCGCAGCATAGAGCGCAGCACTTTCGTGCTGGACCGGGATGGGCATCAACTCCGCGAATGGCGCGCCATCAAAGCCGACGGCCATGCCCGGGAAGTATTACAATTCGTTCAAAGCCTGAATTCATAAGGAGCATCATGCCGATACGCAAAGCGCCAGCCACAACCAACCCTGATGCCAAACTCTTTGTGCTGGACACCAATGTTCTTATGCACGATCCCACCAGCCTGTTCCGGCTGGAAGAGCATGACGTCTATTTGCCGATGTTTGTGCTGGAGGAACTGGACAACAATAAAAAAGGTATGACCGAGGTCGCGCGCAATGCCCGCCAGACCAGCCGCTTCCTCGACACCTTGATCGGCGAAAACGCGCAGAACATTGAGGACGGCGTGCCATTGCAGACGCAATCCAATACGGCCGCCACCGGCCGCTTATTCTTGCAAACGCAGTTCATTGACCAGGAATTGCCGAAAAATTTCGCTAACGGCAAGGCCGACAACGCGATCCTCGGCGTCGTGATGTATCTGCATAACCATGAGCCGAAACGCACGGTGATCCTGGTCAGCAAAGACATCAACATGCGCATTAAAGCGCGCGCATTGGGGCTAAATGCGCAGGATTATTTCAATGACAAGGTGCTGGAAGACACCGACCTGCTGTACACCGGCGTGCTGCCGCTGCCAGAAGATTTCTGGGACAAGCACGGCAAGGACATGAAATCCGGGCTGCAAGGTGAGCATACGTTTTATGACATTCAGGGGCCGTTGTGCCGCGACCTTCTGGTGAACCAATTTGTTTATCAGGAAAACGGCGACAACCCTTTTTATGCAGTGGTCACTCAGCAAAGCGGGCAAACTGCGATGCTGCGCACATTGACTGACTATACCCACCACAAAAATGCGATCTGGGGCATTACCGCCAGAAACCGTGAGCAGAGTTTTGTGCTGAACCTGTTGATGAATCCGGATATCGATTTCGTTACGCTGCTCGGACAGGCGGGCACCGGAAAAACCTTGCTGACGCTGGCCGCCGGCTTGATGCAAACGCTGGAGCACAAGTTGTATTCTGAAATCATCATGACCCGCGTCACGGTTCCGGTCGGCGAAGACATCGGCTTCCTGCCCGGCACCGAAGAAGAAAAAATGTCGCCGTGGATGGGCGCGCTGGATGACAACCTGGATGTGCTGAACAAATCTGACGACGAAGGCGGCGAATGGGGACGCGCCGCAACGCGCGACCTGATCCGCAGCCGGATCAAGATCAAGTCGCTTAACTTCATGCGCGGCCGCACCTTCCTCAACAAATACCTGATCATTGATGAAGCGCAAAACCTGACCCCGAAACAAATGAAAACGCTGATCACGCGCGCCGGCCCCGGCACCAAAGTAGTATGCATGGGCAATATCGCGCAGATTGACACGCCGTATTTGACCGAAGGCAGTTCCGGGCTAACCTATGTCGTGGACCGTTTCAAAGGTTGGCAGCACAGCGGCCATGTCACGCTGCAACGTGGCGAACGTTCGCGCCTGGCCGACCATGCCGGAGAGGTGCTGTAGGGGCGCGATTGTGTCAACTCCACACGCAGCTTGCTGCGTAGTGGATTGCCTGACTTTGTTGCATCGCGCCCTATGCTAATAATTACCCATTGACTAACTGAATGGACAAACTGACTAAACCCGATGCCGCCTGGCGCGAGGAACTGACCCCAGAACAATATCAGGTATGCCGCCAGTGCGGCACTGAGGCAGCTTTTACCGGCGCGTACTGGGATTGCCATGACAACGGCGTCTACCGTTGCGCCTGCTGCAACCATCCGCTGTTCGATTCCGCGGCCAAATATGATTCCGGCAGCGGCTGGCCCAGTTTCTGGCAGCCGCATCAGGCCGACAGCGTAAGCCAGCAGCCCGATACCCGGCATGGCATGGTGCGCAACGAAATTCTGTGCAGTCGCTGCGACGCGCATCTGGGACACGTCTTCGACGATGGCCCGGAACCCACGGGCTTGCGTTATTGCATCAATTCCGCCGCGCTGGTGCTCGACCGCCAATAAACTTACCCAAATTAAACCACGAATTTTCTACGATGAAAAAAACACTGTTCGACCTCTTTCCCGTTATCCTGTTTTTTATTGTGTTCAAGCTGGCCGGAAGCAACCCGGAGGCTGCCCAGGCATGGGCCATCTCCATCGGTTATCTGGTGGACGCCAAACAATTACCGGTACTATTCGCCACCGCCGCCGCAATAGTCGCCACGACAATCCAGATCACATGGGTGAAGTGGCACCACGGCAAAGTGGATACCATGCTGTGGGTCAGCTTTTCGATCATCACGGTACTGGGCGGGGCAACTCTGCTGCTGCATGACGACACCTTCATCAAATGGAAACCGACCGTGCTGTACTGGATATTTTCCGCCACGCTGCTGCTATCGCAGTGGATATTCAAAAAAAATCTGATGCGCCAGTTAATGCAGGAAAAAATCAGCTTGCCCACCCAGGCATGGAATCGCGTCAACCTCAGCTGGAGCGTGTTTTTTGCCGTGCTGGGTGTGCTTAATTTATATGTGGCGTTTAATTTCCCCACCGAGACCTGGGTCAATTTCAAGCTCTTTGGCGCCACCGGATTAATGTTCGTATTCATTCTGCTGCAGGCCATGGCACTGGCCAAATATGCTGATGAAGACAAGGGGGCGAACTAATGTTGTACACCATCATAGGCACCGATGTAGCGGACAGTCTGGAAAAACGCACTGCGGCAAGGCCTGCCCATGTCACCAGGTTACAGGCCCTGCAGCAGCAGGGGCGGCTGATCCTGGCGGGACCTTTTCCTGCCGTGGATGCCGTTGATCCCGCAGCTGCCGGCTTTAGCGGCAGCCTGATCGTTGCAGAATTTGCTTCTTTACCTGAAGCCGAAGCCTGGGCAAACGCCGACCCTTATCTGGCGGCCGGGGTATATCAACACGTTGCGGTGAAGCCGTTCAGGAAAACTTTTCCGGCATGATTCGCCCATGAACCGCATCGACAAAATGCATCAGCGGCTGGCAGTATTCCAGCCCAGCCTGGTCGAGATTACCGACGATAGCCACAAACATGCCGGACATGCCGGAGCGCGCGACGGCGGGGGACATTACTGTGTCAAAATTGTTTCAGCCCAATTTTCCGGCAAGCCTACCTTGGCCCGGCACCGTATGATATATTCCGCACTGGGAGAGATGATGAAAACCGAGATTCACGCACTGATAATAACTGCCCTAACCCCAGAACAAATTGAACCCGAAAAAACCTCGCACCCCGCTTGATTTTATTTTTCTGTCCCTTTACTTTATTTTCAAGGATAAACCATGCCGAAATTTTTTAAGTATGCCGCTTTCGCGTTGTCTGTAGCCCTGTTAACCAGCCCGCTTTATGCCGAAGACAAACCCGTGGCCGTTGTGAATGGTGTCACCATTCCCCAAGCCCGACTGGAAATGCGGGTCAAGTCAGCCGCCTCGCAAGGCCAGCCAGACAACCCTGAACTGCGTAAAACTGCGCGCGATGAATTGATCAGCGTCGAACTGATGTCGCAGGAAGCAGTCAAGAAAGGCTTGGACAAGCAGCCGGAGACGATGACCAAACTGGACCTGGCCAGGCAATCCGTGCTGGTTGGCGCTTTTGTACAAGACCACTATGCCACCCACCCCATCACCGATGAGGCGCTGCAACAGGAATATGAAACGCTGAAACTGGCCACCGGCAGCAGGGAATATAAAGCGCGCCATATCCTGGTCAAGGAAGAGGCGCAAGCCAAATCAATCGCGGCACAACTTAAAAAGGGCGGCAAGTTCAACAAACTGGCCAGCAAACACTCGCTGGACCCCGGCTCCAAGGATAAAGGCGGCGAGCTGGACTGGAGCATGCCTGGAAACTTCGTTCCGCAATTCTCCAACGCGATGGTCAGCCTGAAAAAAGGCGAAGTCAGTGACCCTGTCAAATCAGATTTTGGCTGGCACATCATCAAACTGGATGATGTCCGTGATTTTAATTTCCCGCCTCTCCAGGAAGTAAAGCCGGAACTGACCCAGCGTTTGCAGCAGCAAAGCGTGATGAAAGCGGTGGAAGAATTACGGGGCAAAGCAAAAATTGAGTAATGGCTTCAAACCAAAATAAAAAAGCGGCCCAGGCCGCTTTTTTATTTTGCGTCATTCTTAATGATTCTAAATATTCCTGCTTTTCTTGATTAGCGCATAGGCCTGCTGAATTTCCTTGGCCTGCTCGGTTGCCATCGCGATCATATCCTCTGGCACGCCTTGCCCCATCAGCTTGTCCGGGTGATATTGGCCCATCAGCTTGCGATAGGCACGCTTGATTTCCTGATCACTACTGTCTTTGGTTACCCCCAAAGCCTTGTAGGCATCATCCAGTGCCGCAGCAGAATCTACATGACCTCCGGCGAAGTGGGATTGATTCTGCACCATGTCCACCAAATGCTTGAACATGGCAGAGTCATACCCCAGACGACCGGCAACATCCGCCAGCAAAGCTTCTTCTGTCGCATGGAAGTGTCCGTCGGCCAGCGCCGTGACAATCAGATACACCAGCAGCATCTGCTTCAAATCCTTGGTCTGTCCGCACACCGCGAGGAATTTTTTAACTGTCGGATCAATATCAAATGCAGGATCAGCACCACGCTTGAATAATGCTATCGCCTGCGCACGATGCTCTGTGGTCATGCCCAGCTTTTGCATGAACTGCTCAACATGAGTGATCTCATCTTGAGAAACCTGCCCATCTGCTTTGGCCAGCTTGCCCATCAAGATGAAGACTGACTCCAAGAAAACCGCTTGCCGCATCGCATTGGTCAATGGATTAACGCCGCCCGTGCCATACGCCTGCACGCGATCAAAATAAGACCCAATCAGATACCCTAGGAATGCACCGAAGAATCCGAAAAAGTAATAACCGACGACGACACCTATGATCTTGAACAAGAGAACTCCTCAGTAAAATACCCAAGACTGTAGTGAACCTGTGAACTCCACGAACCCTACCCCACCCACTTCCTCGCATTCTGAAACATGCGCAGCCACGCGCCATTCTCTTCCCACTCTTGTGGACACCACGAGTTCTGGACAGCACGGAACACGCGCTCCGGGTGCGGCATCATGATGCTGAAGCGGCCATCTGCGGTGGTTAACCCGGTGATACCTTGTGGTGAACCGTTGGGGTTGAGTGGATAAGTTTCGGTGACATCGCCACGGTTATCGACATAGCGCAGGGTGACCAGCTTCTGCGATGACTTGAGTCGTTTGCTGTCGCTAAAATCGGCATAGCCCTCACCGTGCGAAACTACAATAGGCATGCGGCTGCCGGCCATGCCGTTGAAGAATATTGATGGCGAAGGCTGCACTTCTACCATTACAAAACGCGCCTCGAATTGCTCAGACCGGTTGCGCGCGAAGTGTGGCCAGTTTTCTGCGCCGGGGATGATCTCGTGCAGGTTGCTCATCATCTGGCAGCCGTTGCATACGCCCAGTGCAAACGTATCGCGGCGCTGGAAGAAGGCAAGAAATTCATTGCGCGCGCGCGGGTTGAACAATATGGATTTTGCCCACCCCTGCCCTGCCCCCAGCACATCGCCGTAGGAAAATCCGCCGCATGCGGCAAAGCCCTTGAAATCGCGCAATGACACCTGGCCACTGATGATGTCGCTCATGTGGACGTCCACCGCAGCGAACCCGGCGCGGTCGAATGCGGCGGCCATTTCGACGTGGCCGTTTACGCCTTGTTCGCGCAATATGGCGATTTTTGGGTGGACTCCAATATTTTGTCGCTCCCGCGCAGGCGGGAGCCCAGCCAAACTAACCCGCTGGATTCCCGCCTTCGCGGGAATGACGAGCTTGTTTTTTTCCTGCTGCGCCGGATCTTCGTTCACGTCATAAGTCAACCTCACATGCAAACCCGGATCAGCCGTATCCAGGATGCGGTCATATTCTTGCTGCGCACAAAGCGGGTTATCTCGCAATTGCTGCATGCGGTAGGTTGTTTCTGACCATAGTCTTTTCAACGTAATGCCGCTGTCGCCGAACAGCTGTTTTCCATTGCGCGCGATCTCGATCATGCCGCGATCATTTAGCGTAGCGATTGGGTGAACTGACTGCAGCGCTGCACCCTCGCACACGTTCAGCACATGCTGCACATCGCGGCGGCGCACTTGTATCACCGCACCCAGTTCTTCATTAAACAGCGCACTTAAAGCATCACCCGGCAGTGCATCGAGCGTAACTGTCAGGCCGACATGCGCAGCAAAGGCCATTTCGCATAGTGTGACAAACAGCCCGCCATCGGAACGGTCATGATAGGCCAGCAGCGTGCCTTCCAGATTCAGGCGCTGGATAATTTCGAAGAAAGATTTGAGCTGGCCCGCATCATCTACATCGGGCGCATCGTTGCCGGTTTGTTTATATACCTGTGCCAGCGCGGAACCGCCCATGCGGTTTTTTCCTGCGCCCAGATCAATCAGCAATAACACGCTATCCAGGTTGGCCGACAACTGGGGGGTCAACGTGTGGCGCGCATCGGTGCAGGGTGCAAAGGCGGTGACGATGAGGGACAGGGGGGCGGTGACTTCTTTCTTTAATGTCCCTACCCCCTCTCCCCCACCCTCCCCCGCGAGGGGGGAGGGAGTTTCGGTCCATGAGGTCTTCATGCTCATCGAATCCTTGCCCACCGGAATGCTAATGCCGAGTTGCGGGCATAGCTCCATGCCGACCGCATGCACGGTGTCGAACAAGGCTGCGTCTTCGCCATGATGTCCGGCGGCGGCCATCCAGTTGGCGGATAATTTTATGTCGCCGATTTTGGCGATACGCGCGGCGGCGATGTTGGTAATGGCTTCGCCTATTGCCATGCGTCCTGAAGCAGGGGCGTTGATTACCGCCAACGGTGTGCGCTCGCCCAGTGCGAAGGCCTCGCCCAGCGTGGTGTTAAATCCCATCAGCGTGACCGCCACATCCGCCACCGGCACTTGCCACGGCCCCACCATCTGGTCGCGCGCAGTTAAACCGCCGACAGTCCGATCGCCTATGCTGATCAGAAAAGTTTTATCGGCGACAGCGGGCAGGCGCAGCACACGCGCAATGGCATCATTAAGTTTTATTTTTCTGGCATCGAATACGGGAAGGCTCACTACCTCGCGCGTCACCTTGCGCGTCATTTTTGGCGGCTTGCCGAGTAGCACCGACAGCGGCATGTTGACCGGATGGTTGTTGAATGTCTCATCATGCACGGTCAGCTGGTCGCCGGCAGTGGCATGCCCCAACACCGCAAACGGACAGCGTTCGCGCTGACACAGCGCACTGAATTCCTCCAGGCTCTCCGGACTGATCGCCAGCACATAACGTTCCTGCGCCTCGTTGCTCCATATCTGCATCGGCGACATGCCGCGTTCTTCGCTGGGCACTGCGCGCAATTCAAAATGCGCGCCGCGTCCGCCGCCATGCACCAGTTCCGGCAGCGCATTGGAAATGCCGCCCGCGCCAACGTCGTGAATAGAAAGAATGGGATTGTTCTGCCCCATTTGCCAGCAACGGTCTATCACCTCCTGCGCACGGCGCTGCATTTCCGGATTGCCGCGCTGCACCGAAGCGAAATCCAGATTCTCGGTGTTGGCTCCGGTGTCCATGCTGGATGCGGCGCCGCCGCCCAGGCCGATCAACATGCCGGGGCCGCCCAGCTGTATCAACAGCGCGCCGACCGGCAACTGATGTTTGTGCGTATGCTGGGCCGCGATGCTGCCGACGCCACCGGCCAGCATGATGGGCTTGTGATAACCGCGCATCTCGCCGTTTACATTTTCTTCATAAGTGCGGAAATAACCGGCCAGATTGGGGCGGCCAAATTCGTTGTTGAATGCCGCGCCGCCGATCGGGCCTTCGAGCATGATTTGTAGAGCGGAGGCGATGCGGTTGGGTTTGCCGTATTGCATAACCCCCTCTCCCCAACCCTCTCCCACAAGGGGAGAGGGAGCCGACTCCTCTCTCCCCTTGTGGGAGAGAGGGGTAGGGGTATATTTTTCCCACGGCTGCTCAAACCCCGGAATCTGCAAATTGGAAACGGAAAACCCAGTCAACCCTGCCTTGGGCTTGGAGCCCACGCCGGTCGCGCCTTCATCGCGTATCTCACCACCCGCGCCGGTGGCCGCACCAGCGAATGGCGCAATTGCGGTTGGATGATTATGCGTTTCTACTTTCATCAGCGTGTGCGTCAGTTCTTCGCTGTAGGCATAGCTGCCATCGGCGCGCGGATAAAAGCGTTCTACCAGCGCGCCTTCGATCACCGACGAGTTGTCTGAGTAGGCAACCACGGTACCTTCAGGATGTAGCTTGTGCGTGTTGCGAATCATGCCGAACAGCGAGATCGCCTGCTGTTCATCATCTATCACCCAATCGGCATTGAAAATCTTGTGGCGGCAATGTTCAGAGTTGGCCTGCGCGAACATCATCAGTTCGACATCGGTGGGATTGCGTTTCAGGTTGCGGAAATTCTCCAGCAGATAGTCAATTTCATCGGGCGACAGGGCCAGCCCCAGTTCGCTGTTGGCAGCTGCCAGCGCGGCTTTGCCGTCACGCAGGATATCCACAGTAGCCAAGGGCGCAGGCTCTCCGTGGCGAAATATTTTTTCCGCAGCACCTTCAAAATCAGACAAAACCGATTCGGTCATGCGGTCATACAGCAACGGTAATAATTCTTTTCGTTCGGCATGGGTTAGTGCTTGGCCATTTTTGGTTTGCAGGAAATACACCAACCCACGTTCAATGCGTTGCACATCGGACAGGCCGCAATGCTGCGCGATATCGGTGGCCTTGGATGACCACGGGGAAATTGTACCCAGACGCGGCACCACCAGTACTTGCTGCAGCTTGCGCTGGTCTGGCCAGTCAGCAGCCGAACCCAGGCCCAGGATGCGCTCCAGGCGCGCACCCGCATGCTGCGCCAATGAGTCCTCACTAAGCGCAATAAAATACCAGTGGCGGGTATCCACCAGCAGAATATTGAGGTTCAGTGCGCTTAGGGCTGCGCGAAGTTTTTCGAGACGGAAGGAAGAGAGCGCAGCTTGACCAGGAATAATTCGGAACATGTGTGGCGATGCGATGGATAACGAGGCGGCATTATACTATGCGGCAACAGGCATTATTGAATCTGGATTTTTCCCACCAGGATTACCATGGAGAACGTCCTTTGCAATTCGCGGCTGCTGAAACCGCGCAATGGCGTGCCCTGATTGTAGCCCACCCGATCGCCTGCTTTAAGGTTGGGTACCTTGGGGCCAGCTATCCAAACTTGCCCGTGCATATTGCTGTCCACTTGGGCATAGGTGTAAGCTGGGGTCTGCAGCACATCCCGCACCAATCCTTCGAACGGCAACCTGGTTTTGGCCGCCAGCTCATGACGCTTGGCACGGTGCTGCTGCGCTTCGGCAGCCTGTTCAGCGGTTCCCCAGTACCCTATATCGCCATTGGCATTGACATTGGCATAAATGACGCTGGAAAGGTAACCATCAGGGTAAGCACCGCCTATGACATATATCCAGTCCCGGTATGTGATGGCGCCGAAAGTAGCGCGGGGTTGGTCCAGGGCGGTAGTGGATCGCCACGGATCCAACTGGCCGTCTTTGCGTACCGTCGTGAGTTCTACGGTTTCAAGATAGGTAGGGCCGTAAAGGCCACCCAACGCATACATTTTGTCCCGATACGCTGTAGTGGCCAGACCCCAGCGTTCCTGGTGCATAGGCGTGGTGGCTTGCCATTTTTGCAAAGTGCCATCTGACATTGGCCGCGACCATTCGACTTCAGCCATGCTGTTGCCATTATCGCGGTGGCCGCCAATCACATAAAACACATCGCCCATCTTTTTTACGCTGTTAATGTAGCGCTGGTCGGTCAACATTTCCGGTTCCAGATGCCACTCGCCGAGGCTGCCATCAGCCTGCCATTCCGCACTTTCCACACTATCCAGCAAAATCCCGCCGTACCCTCCCAACGCATAGATGGCTTTGGCAGTAGCCATCACCTTGTTGCAACGGCGCGGCACTATCATTTCATTCTTTTCCAGTTGCCAGGGGCCCAGCGTACCATCAGGCATGATTCTGGCGCGCTCTACTGTGCGCAAAAGATTCTGGTCACTGGGTCCATTAGCGCCGCCTACCACATAGATGTAATCGCCATGGGCCACAGCATCCATAAAACTGCGTTCCTCATTTAACGGTGAGCTATATTGCCATGGGGCCAGCGATCCATCAGGCTGGATGGTGGTGTATTCAGTTGAAACAAAAGAACCGGCAGAATTTCTGCCACCTATCATGTAAATTTTATCTTTGACCAGAATAGAGGCGGTGCCATTGCGGGAAATATTCATCGGATAGGCCTCTTTCCAGTCGGCAATCCATACCTTGGAGGCACAGCCAGACAACAGCAGAGCCATAGCCACAACGCCTGTCTTTAAAAATGGAACCATTTTGCCCCCGCATCACCACCACAATAAATTTGCTTGCGTTCAATTTCTTTTTTTACCTAAGATTGCACGCTAACCGCCATTCAGTCAACTAATTCCCTTTCCCCTGTGATTACGGGCCTGTTTTTTCCCATGTACTTATGGCCGGTAGTCGTGCCCGTTGAAGTAGCGTATGCTTAACAGCAACAATTTAAACCTTGGAGAATTGAACATGGCAAATGCATTGAGGTATCTTGTTGGCGCACTCCTGATTGCCCTGCTTGCCGGATGCTCCACCATCAATGTCAAAGCGGCATGGAAAAATCCATCGTATTCACAGCATCCCAAAAAAGTCATGGTTATCGGCTTAAGCTCAAACGCCGTTCTCAGGAGAATCTTTGAGGACGAGTTTGTGCGTCAAATAAAAGCACGCGGATCCGATGCCATTGCCGGTTACACCGTTCTTCCCAAGATGGAAAAAAATGACCAGGAAGCGATCGCCGCAAAGGTCAAGGAATACGCGGCAGACACCGTACTCATTACGCGCCTGGTCAGCAAAAAAACGGTGCAGGTTTATGTGCCCGGAACGATGTTCATCGCTCCCCCGCATTATGATTTGTGGCCCCATTATTATAATTATGGGTATCAGACCACTTACACTCCCGGATATATGGCCGAAGAGGAATATGCAGTCATTGAAACCAATTTGTATGATGCCGCCAACGATGCTCTGATCTGGGCAGCATGGTCAGAGGCAGGCATCACCGGTTCCGACGAAAATCTGGTCAAGGCTTACATCAGCAAGATGGTGGAGACCATGTCCGAACAAAAATTGCTTGCCCAATAGTTTGTTCTGGTAATTTGTTCTGGATCCCGCTGCCCTGCCTATTGCTTGACCTCACCAACAAGGCTCAAGGCTACCGCTTCGGCCGCCTGAATACCATCTATTGCGGCGGATAAAATGCCCCCGGCATATCCCGCGCCTTCACCCGCCGGGTATAAGCCGTTGGTGTTCATGCTTTGAAAATCGGCGCGCCGCTTGATGCTGATCGGGGAGGAGGTGCGGGTTTCAACAGCGGTGAACACCGCGTCCGGCAGCGCATACCCTTTAATCTGTTTATCAAACGCCGGCAGTGCCTCGCGGATTGCTTCAATTGCATATCCCGGCAGCGCTGACGACAAGTCGGTCAAGTGCACTCCTGGGGTATAGGAAGGAATGACGGAACCCAGCGCGGTCGAAGCGCGGCCTGCCAGGAAATCGCCCAGTAACTGGCCGGGCGCATGGTAGTTTTTGCCGCCCAGTTCGAACGCGCGCTCTTCCCATTGCCTTTGGAACGCAATCCCCGCCAGTGCATCACCGGGATAATCCTGCGGGGTAATGCCCACTACAATCCCGCTGTTGGCGTTGCGCTCATTGCGCGAATACTGGCTCATGCCGTTGGTCACTACACGGCCCGGCTCGGATGCCGCCGCCACAACTGTACCGCCGGGACACATGCAAAAGCTGTATACCGAACGCCCATTCTTGCAGTGATGAACCAGCTTGTAATCAGCCGCCCCGAGCAAGGGATTGCCGGCATAGGCACCAAAGCGCGCGCGGTCTATCAGCGACTGTGGATGTTCCACCCGGAAGCCAATGGAGAATGGCTTGGCTTCAAGGTATACGCCGCGCTGGCTTAACATTTCAAAAGTATCACGCGCACTATGGCCTACCGCCAGCACCACATGGCTGCTTGTTATCTGCTCGCCGCTGTCCAGTACCACACCGCAGACTTGTCGACCGCCGGGATGACTTTCAATAATCAGGTCAGTAACCTTGCTCTGGAAACGGATTTCGCCACCCAGCGCTTCTATATTGGCGCGCATCGTTTCCACCATGCCGACCAGGCGGAAAGTGCCGATGTGGGGCTTGCTCACATACAATATTTCCGGCGGCGCGCCGGCCTTGACGAATTCTGTCAAAACCTTGCGTCCGTAATGCCGGGGATCCTTGATCTGGCTATGCAGCTTGCCGTCTGAAAATGTCCCGGCGCCACCTTCGCCGAACTGCACATTCGATTCCGGATTGAGCTGGCCTTGGCGCCACAAACCGAAAGTATCCTTGGTACGTTCACGCACCGCCTTGCCCCGCTCCAGAATGATGGGCCGGAAGCCCATTTGCGCCAGCATCAGCCCGGCAAAAATGCCGCACGGGCCGGTGCCAATCACAATAGGGCGGGAATTCATCCGGCCATGAGCTTGCGCTACAAAATGATAGTCAATATCCGGTGCTGGCCGCACATGCGGAATATCCGGCAGACGCTGCAATACTTCCGCTTCGTTGCTTAGTACAACATCCAGCGTATACACAAAGCATATTGCGGATTTTTTGCGCGCATCATGGCCGCGACGAAAAATGGCGTAACTTACCAGCTCACTAGCCTGTATCCCCAAGCGCTTGAGAATGGCAGAGTTGAGTGCGCTCTCTGCATGATCGAGAGGTAGTTTTACTTCAGTCAGGCGCAACATAATTTAATAGGAAAGCTGACGAACCGAAACTCAGGAGCGCTTCAACAACGCTTCGAAGTTCTCGGCCGAAAGGGATTCTGAATAAAGGTACCCTTGCACATAGTCGCACGAGGCGGCGGCCAACAAGTTGCGCTGCTCCTTGGTTTCCACTCCCTCGGCAATGACTTTCAAGCCCAGCTTGTGCGCCATGACGATAATAGCTTCGCATAACGCCACATCATCCGGGCCACGGGTCAGGTTGCGCACGAAGGACTGGTCGATTTTTAAATAATCGATGTCAAATTTATTCAGGTAGGACAACGATGAGTACCCGGTGCCGAAATCATCCAGCGATACCTCAATACCCGCATCGCGGAATCCCAGCAACTGGTCAATCACCGTTGAGCTGGCATCCAGCAACAGGCCTTCAGTAATTTCCACGACTATGCTTTTGCCGGGCAGGCCGAGCTTTTGCAGGTGCGCATACCATGCGGCGGGAATATTGCCGTCGTTGTGCAGCTGCACCGGGGAAACATTCACGCTGACCTGGAATTTGCTGTCGTACGACGCTTGCCAGCGTAATACTTGGCGCGCGGCTTCACGGAACACCCAATCGCCGATATCAATGATCATGCCTGTTTCTTCGGCAATGGGAATAAATTCAGTGGGTGTTACCAATCCGCGTTTTGGATGTTGCCAGTGGATCAGCGCTTCTGCCTTGTGGATGTTGCCGGTGGCCAGCTCCACGATGGGCTGGAAAAACACGCGGAACTGGTTACCAGCCAGCGCGCCGCGCAAATCTCCGGCCAGCCGCATCCGGCTCTGGGCCGCTTCCTGCATCGACGAAGTAAAGTAGCTGAAACAGTTGCGACCCTGGCGCTTGGCGGCATACATCGCCTGGTCGGAATTTTTTAGTAGCTCATCCAGGTCGGTAGCATCCTCAGGATAAAGGGTGATGCCTATGCTGGCCGATATATACGCCACCTCTCCTTTCAGCTGGAAAGGTTCGGCCAGTTTGCGCAGGATTTTCTGTGCGGTCCGCTCCACGCTGCCGGGATCATCCAGCTCACCCATGATCACGGTAAATTCATCCCCACCCATACGTGCAATAGTGTCCGCGCTACGCACACAGCTGGTTAAACGCTGCGCGGCCTCCTTGAGCAGAATGTCACCCATGTCATGGCCTAACGTGTCGTTGATGTCCTTGAACTGGTCAAGATCTATGAACATCAGCGCCAGCGGCAAGCCGCTGCGGTTTGCCATTTTGATTTCCTGCTCCAACCGGTCGCGCAGCAGGCGCCGGTTAGGCAGCAAGGTCAGCGGATCATAGTTAGCTTGATGGCGTATGGTTTCTTCATCCAGCTTGGTCTTGGAAATATCGGTGCGTATGGAAATGTACTGCACCGGAATACCGCGCTCATCCAGGAACGGAACTATCGTGGAATTAACCCAATAAAGGGATCCATCTTTTGCTTTATTGCAGATATCGCCGTGCCACACATTTCCGCTGCTGATAACCCGCCACAAGTCCTGGAAAAAGGATGGCGGATGCACATCGGATTTCAGGATACGGTGATTTTTCCCCAACAGCTCTTGGTGTGTGTACTGGCTGATCTCGCAAAATTTGTCATTGGTGTAAATGATATTGCCCTGCACATTGGCAATGCTGACAATGGCATGCTGGTCCATCGCAAATTTCTGGTTGTGAATTTCAGCATAGGCATTGCGTAAATTATTGGCGTTTTCACGCAGCCGGAAAAATGAAAAAGCGGCATAAGTAAACAATACAAGCGCGGCAATAAAAATGAACAGGTAATAATAATTGGCGATCTTGAAGGAATAGTTGAACGACTCCTCATACGCTGAAGTCAGATCACGCACCATATCATGCGTGGTCGCTGACGTGATCTGCTGTATCCGCAGGCTTATTTCTTTCTCGTATTTAAGTATATATTTTGCATGTTGCACCAGACGCTCGATATTCTCCCTGACCAGCGGAGAAGCATAAGCGCCTCCTTCAACCTGCCGTATCGAGATTTCCGTTTTGCCAAAACCATCACCATAGCTCATGCCCAAGTGCAGCATCAGCAAATTATGCATAATAGAATGCAAACGGGCATGCAGATTCCGGTCTGCTGGAACAAGATGCGTTGTTTCTTCCACGATGCGCGGAAAATAGTAAAGGGAATTGTTCAACACGGCATTGTATGATTTGAAGCCCTCCACCAGCTCTTCCTTCTGGCTTATCGCTTTCCCCAGCTCCAGGATCAGCCGGTCAATTTTTTCATTGCCCTTGTTGTATATTGCGTCATCCCCTTCCGTCAGTTCTTTGTGGCGCAAACCAATTTCCTTGACCGCGAATACCAGACCATCGTAATTGCTCTGCAGCCGGTACCTGAATTGCAGGGTCAAAATATCGATTTCGGCATTCATGCTTTCAATTTTGTGCAGAGCACTCAATATGCGGTGATGCCTGATCGGATCAGGTGCCTGTGCCTTTATGAAAAGCGTTATCAGCAATGGAGCCATCGCCAATGCAATCGCAATCTGTCGCAAGTTAATGGGATTCATAGCGGTTTCCCGTTATATTCGCCGGTCAACGTGCGCAGGAAAGCCACTATCCTTGCCACATCTTCATTTGGCAGCACTATCCCCAGCTGATACTTGCCCATAATGTGCACCGCATCCTCCAAGGTTTGCGCCGTGCCATCATGCAAATAGGGGGCGGTCAGCGCAATATTGCGCAAACTGGGAACCTTGAACACGTGCATATCCGCTGGATTCCGGGTCAGCGCATAGCGCCCCTGGTCTGCTTCGCTGATATTTCCCCTTTCCTTGAAGTAATCACGCATGATGCCCAGTTTTTCAAACATGTTACCGCCGATATTGACGCCCTGATGGCAGGCAATGCAGCCGTACGTGGTGAACAGTGCATATCCGGAAAGTTCATAAGGAGTCAGCGCGTTGGGATCGCCTTTCAGGTATTTGTCAAAGCGGGCGTTCGGCGTAATTAGCGTGTGCAAAAAAACAACCAAAGCGTCTGCAATGTTTTCCGGTGTAATGCCATTGTTGTAGCTTTGTGCAAACGCAGCTACATAGGCGGGATCTTGTTTAAGCTTGGCCACGACTTCAAGCCAGCTGGAACCCATCTCCAACGGGTTGTGTATCGGGCCGGCAATCTGCTCGTTAAGGGTTTTTGCACGGCCATTCCAGAACTGGCGGAAATTAAATACGCTGTTGAACACGGTAGGAGTATTAATCAAGCTGACGCTGCCTTTAACTCCCAATGAAAATTGAATGCCATCCACCCCGCCATGCGCCAATTGGTGGCAACCGGCGCAGGCCACCGTATTGTCCATGGATAAGCTGGTTTCATGAAAAAGCAGATTGCCAAGCGCCACCTTTTTTTTGTCCAGATTGGCAGCAACGGCAGGGATGGGAGTAATAGGTTCGGAAGAGACTGGCAAACTTGGCGCATTGGGTGGTGGTAAAGCAAGCGGCCTGTTTTCCGGCCATAGCAAACGAATAACCAGAAGAATGGCGGCCACCGAGGTAATTAATATCGCCGCTCGTGACACTAAAGCAGGCAACGCTTTCATTTAACTTTACCCTTCATCGTTACACAGCCTTGCTGAAAATATTGGGGTCCGCATTCCCATCAGTGTAGCAGGGGTTGGCAGATTTTACCTGTATGTGCCTAAAATATGAGGGGAATATTCATATGCCAAGCGGATGACAGTCAACCCGACTGGTCACCCAAAGGAACTCCCCCACTCGCACCCGCATCGCGTAAAATACTGCTACCCAGACCCGATGGTTGTCATTAAAGTTTCCTAAAACCGAATTAGTCATGCCCAAGATTGTTGTTGCCGCACTCTACAAATTTGCCAAACTTCCAGACTATGCTGAGATGCAAAGTACTTTACTCGATTTTTGCCTGTTTCAACGACTCAATGGCACAATTTTGCTGGCCAGGGAAGGCATTAACGGAACCGTGGCAGGTTCGCGCGCAGCTATTGACGCATTGGCGTTATTCCTGCGGTCGGACGCACGCCTGGCGGATATCGAGCTTAAGGAATCCGCTACCGATGTGATGCCGTTTGACCGTATGAAGGTCAAACTGAAAAAAGAGATTGTCACGCTAGGGGTCGCCGGAACTGACCCGAATAAAAGGGTAGGCACTTATGTGGCCGCTGAGCAATGGAATGCATTGATCTGCGATCCCGATGTGGTGCTGATTGATACCAGGAATAGCTACGAACATGACATCGGGACTTTCCCCGGCGCAATTGACCCGCACACCACTTCATTCCGCCAATTCCCAGCCTATGTGCAAAAAAATCTGGATCCCGCCAGGCATAAAAAAATAGCCATGTTTTGCACCGGCGGAATTCGCTGTGAAAAAGCCAGCGCCTTCATGCTGGAACAAGGGTTTGAAGAGGTTTACCATTTGCAGGGCGGTATACTTAAATACCTGGAAAAAATTCCTGCGGAAAAAAGCCTGTGGCAAGGCGAATGTTTCGTATTTGACCAGCGCGTTTCGGTCGGACCCGGATTGCAAGTGGGAACACATGAGCAGTGTTATGGCTGTCGCCATCCGGTCTCACCTGCTGAAAAATCCTCGCCCAAATACCAGCTGGGCATATCCTGCCCGCATTGTTTCGACACCTTGCCCGAAAAAACCCGGGCGCGTGTGACCGAGAGGCAAAAACAAAACGACATAGCGCTCAAACGGGGCCAGGCCCATATCGGCGCCACGCAAAAAAAAGCGACAACAGCGCGTGAAGATTAATGAACCCCATCCATACCATGTAACTTATGCCAACTCCCGCTCCCGCCGACCAGCAATCACCCTTCAAGTTGATGTCCGACATCGAACTGCGCTTGAGAATATTATTCTCCAGCCTTGCGGTGGCCCGCACTACTGATTTTCCTGCGCGCATTCTGAGTATCTGCACCGATCTGCAACAGCTGTGCGAAACGGATGCGGACGCTGCGCTGGGTATCTTGGTGCTCGGCACTGAAGTACGTTACACGATTACCCACCCCTTGCACGTTGCACTACTGTGCGAATTGGTGGCCATGAAAAATGGCATAGCTGCGGAACGCAGGCAATCCATTCTGGCTGCGGCCCTGACTTGCAACATCGCGATGATAGAGTTGCAGGATATGCTGCAAACGCAGCAAGCGCCACTGACTGAAGAACAGTCAACACAGATACGGCAGCACCCTGAAAAAGCTGCCAGCATGTTACGCCAGGCCGGCGTGCAGGATGCAGTATGGATAGACACCGTGCTGCACCATCATGAACGGCTGGACGGCAAAGGTTATCCCGGCATATTGGGCGGCAACGATATTTCTGTTCCGGTGCGCATTGTGTCGCTGGCCGATACCTATGGCGCAATGATTTCGCCGCGCAATTACCGTGGCGCAAAATTTTCCTGCCAGTCACTGCGTGAAATTTTTCTCAAACGCGGCGCGGCAATGGATACTGCCTTGCCGCAACTGTTTATTGATGTGCTGGGGGTATACCCCCCCGGCGCTTTTGTGACCTTGAATAATGGGGAAACGGCCGTAGTAATCCGGCGTGGTACTGCTGCCATGACACCGCAGGTACAAAGCGTAGTCAGCCCCAAGGGAATCCCCCTGCCTGCGCCGTTGTTGCGCGATACGGCACAGGAAATGTACTCCATACGCGACTTAGCCCCGCCCAGCAAGGGACTAGCCATCAAACGTCAAGTCCTTTGGGGATATACCTAAATTCGCAGTTGAAAAACTGCACCACTATTCCTTCATGGCCAAAACGAAAACCATATACAGCTGCACCGAGTGCGG
This sequence comes from Gallionellaceae bacterium, assembly GCA_031400735.1. Lineage (GTDB taxonomy): Bacteria > Pseudomonadota > Gammaproteobacteria > Burkholderiales > Gallionellaceae > Nitrotoga. Next base: position 9,371 of record JANNQM010000072.1, on the reverse strand, counting down.
TGGCCAGGTCGCCAAGTGGCAGGGCCAATGCCCGCATTGCACAGCGTGGAATACGCTGGTGGAAAGCATTGCCGAATTATCCCCCAGCGGCAAAAACCGTTATAGCGCGCTGACTACCACCGGCAAAGTGCAGACACTGGCCGAAGTGGGATCGGAAGAAGTGCCGCGCACGCTTACCGGAATCGCTGAATTCGACCGCGTGCTCGGCGGCGGGCTGGTAAAAGGTGGCGTAGTGCTGATTGGTGGCGACCCGGGCATAGGCAAATCGACGCTGTTATTGCAAACCCTGGCCCACCTGTCCACACAAAAAAAAGTGCTGTATGTCAGCGGCGAGGAATCAGCACAGCAAATCGCGTTACGCGCCAAACGGCTGGTGCTGGATGTTCGTGGCACGCATATGCTGGCAGAAATCCAGCTGGAGAAAATTCAGGCCATCATCTCCCAGGAAAAACCCGGCGTGGTGGTGATCGATTCCATTCAGACCGTTTATTCCGAGCAACTCAGTTCTGCGCCCGGCTCGGTGGCCCAGGTGCGCGAATGTGCGGCGCAACTGACCCGTTTAGCCAAGGACAATGGCGTGACCATGATCCTGGTCGGCCATGTCACCAAGGAAGGCGCGCTGGCCGGGCCGCGCGTGCTGGAACACATCGTCGACACCGTACTGTATTTCGAAGGCGACACCCACTCCAGTTTCCGTTTGATCCGCGCGTTCAAAAACCGCTTTGGCGCAGTGAACGAGCTGGGTGTTTTCGCAATGACTGAAAAAGGCCTGCGCGAAGTGAGCAACCCGTCCGCGCTGTTCCTGTCGCAACATGGTGCGCAAGTGCCCGGTTCCTGTGTAATGGTGACGCAGGAAGGCACGCGCCCGCTGCTGGTGGAGATACAGGCGCTGCTCGATGATGCCCATTCTCCCAACCCGCGCCGTCTTTCGTTAGGCCTTGAACAAAACCGCCTGGCCATGTTGCTGGCAGTGTTGCACCGTCATGCCGGCATCGCCTGTTTTGACCAGGATGTATTCATCAATGCGGTGGGCGGCGTAAAAATTACCGAGCCGGGCGCCGACCTGGCGGTATTGCTGGCCATTGTTTCTTCATTGCGTAACAAACCGCTGCCGGAAAAAATGGTGGTGTTCGGCGAAGTGGGCCTGGCTGGCGAAGTGCGCCCGGTGCAGCGCGGGCAGGAACGTTTGCGTGAAGCCGCCAAACTGGGTTTTACCCATGCCATCATTCCCAAGGCCAACAAACCCAAACACCCCATCGCGGGTATGGAAATCCTGGCGGTGGCGCGGGTGGAAGAGGCAGTTGCACACATACGTTAAACAATGGGCTGGAATATTCATTACGCAGGCACATCAAAACAGTTAACCATTGTCTGCGTCAGCTGTTGGCGTTACAGTTAAGCAATATATACAGGGGATCAGCAATAATGATATTGACTTTACTGGTGGTGTTGACGGCGATTTTGTTGCTGGCTTATTTCCGTGCTTCGATATGGAGTTGGCTGGTGGCGATGATAGTCGTGGTTCCAGTCATCGCGATCCAGGGGCAATTTTCCCCCGGTGTATTCCAAGCCCTGATCATTCTGCTGGCCGTCATCACTGCAGTGCTGGGTATTCCGATGCTGCGCCGTTTTCTGGTCAGCAGCTTCCTGCTCAAAATTTTCCGTAAAATCCTGCCCCAGGTTTCGCAAACCGAACAGGAAGCGCTGGATGCCGGAACGGTGTGGTGGGATGGTGATTTATTTAGCGGCCAGCCGAACTGGGATAAGCTGCTGAGTTTCCCCAAACCGTCCCTGAGCGTGGCCGAACAAGCGTTTCTGGATAACGAAACCGAGCAGTTGTGCGCGATGCTGGACGACTGGGATATTACCCATGTGCGCAATGATTTGCCGCCCGCCGTGTGGCAATTCATCAAGGACAAGGGTTTTTTCGGCATGATCATCCCGAAAGAATATGGCGGCCTGCAATTTTCGGCGTTGGCGCATTCCGCCGTGGTGACCAAGATTGCATCGCGTAGCGCGACCGCCGCAGTAACCGTGATGGTGCCTAATTCATTGGGTCCGGCTGAGCTGCTATTGCATTACGGCACCACTGTGCAAAAGGAAAAATATTTGCGCCGCCTGGCGCAAGGCCAGGAAGTGCCATGCTTTGCGCTGACCGGGCCATTCGCCGGTTCCGATGCCGGTGCGATCCCGGATTATGGCGTGGTGTGCCACGGTGAATTCGACGGCCAGCAGAATGTGCTGGGGGTGCGCGTAACATGGGAGAAACGCTACATCACGTTATCCCCGGTGGCGACCCTGCTCGGCCTGGCATTCAAGTTGTATGACCCTGATCGGCTGATAGGCGCGGAATTTGCGCGCGGCATTACGCTGGCCTTGATCCCCACCAATACTCCGGGAGTGCAGGTCGGACGCCGCCATTTCCCATTGAACTCGGCATTCCAGAATGGCCCGACGCAGGGCAAGGATGTATTCATCCCGATGGAATACATCATAGGCGGCATGGAAAAAATCGGCCAGGGTTGGCGCATGTTGATGGAATGCCTGGCGGCCGGTCGCTCGATCTCGCTGCCGGCCAGCGCCACTGGCGGGGCAAAACTGGCGGCGCGCAGTTGCGGCGCCTATGCCAGGGTGCGCAAGCAATTCCGCTTGCCTATCGGTAAATTTGAAGGCGTCGAAGAAGCCATGGCGCGCATCGGCGGCAATACCTACATGATGGATGCAGCGCGCGAGATGACCACCGTCGCGCTGGACATGGGCGAAAAACCCTCGGTCATTTCCGCGATCGTCAAATACCATTGCACCGAACGCGGCCGCGCCGTGGTGGTGGATGCAATGGATGTGCATGGCGGCAAGGGAATCTGCATGGGGCCATCTAATTATCTGGGGCGCAATTACCAGCAGGCGCCGATTGGCATTACCGTGGAAGGCGCCAATATTTTAACGCGCAGCATGATTATTTTCGGCCAGGGCGCGATCCGCTCCCATCCGTATGTGCTCAAGGAGATTGCCGCCGCCAACGATACCGACCCAAAACGCGCCGTGCACAATTTTGACAGCGCACTGTTTGGCCACATCAGCTTCAGCCTGAGCAATGCCGTGCGCGCGCTGCTGTACGGCATTACCGGGGGCCGTGGACTGGCCGTGCCCGAGGGTGACGAAACTCGGCGCTATTTCCAGCAAATGACGCGCTATTCCGCCGCTTTTGCGCTGGCAGCGGATGTCGCGATGCTGGTGCTGGGCGGCAGCCTCAAACGGCGCGAAAAAATTTCCGCGCGGCTGGGCGACATACTAAGCCAGTTATATTTGTGCTCGGCAGCGCTCAAGCGTTTCCATGACGCCGGTCGCCCCGTTGCTGATTTGCCCCTGCTGCATTGGGCCATGCAGGATGCGCTGCACCGGATACAGGATGCATTCGATGGGGTGCTGCAGAATTTTCCCAGCCGCTTGGCCGCGCTGCTAATGCGTGTATTGATTTTCCCGGTGGGGCGTTGCCTTGGGCCGCCGTCAGATGAGCTGGGTCATCAAGTCTCTGCATTGCTGATGCAGCCTGGTACGGCACGCGACCGTCTGACTGCTGGCATGTATTTGCCCACTGACGAAAATGATGCCGTTGGCGCATTGGAAGCAGCGTTGCATAGCACGCTGCAGTGCGAACCTTTGCAAGCCAAAGTGGATGCGGCGCGCAAGGTGGGCCAACTCAAGGCATTGGATGAGCTGGCCCGCACCGCCCAGGCGCGTGAATTGGGTATCATCAACGCTGATGAAGCCGTGCTGCTGCAACGAGACTATGCGCTGCGGCGCAAGGTCATCATGGTTGATGATTTTGCCCCGGAAGAGTTGCGAAACGCCAAGCAGTAAGCGAAGTTTCGCAAGTTAGATTTTTAGAATACTTTGTTTGCCTGAAAGGTTTATTAGAAAGGAAAGCAATGTCCAGCACTGAAGCCTTTGTCATTTCTCCGGAACAGGCAGTCACGTTGCACGGGCTGTTTGTTGAACGGGTGAAACGTTCTGCGCAAGGTGTCGCTTACCGCTATTTTGATGGCAACCAGAATACTTGGGTATCCCTGACTTGGTCGCAAGTACGCGACCAGGTGGCGCGCTGGCAGGCCGCGTTATTGCGTGAGGAATTGGCGCCGGGCGACCGGGTCGGCATCATGCTGCGCAACTGCCCGCAATGGGTGATGATGGACCAGGCCGCCATGTCGCTGGGACTGGTTGTGGTGCCGCTGTATACCGTGGACCGCCCTGACAGCGTGGCCTATATCCTGCATGACGCAGGCGTGAAGGTGCTGTTGTTTGAAAGTGCCGAGCAATGGCAGGAGTTGCGCACCGTGCGCGACCAGTTCGCCAATGTGCAACGACTGATCAGCCTGAACAAAATTTCCGCGCATAACGAACCGCGTCTGCAATGGGCAGATGAGTGGTTACCGGTTCATGCGGCGCTGGCTGAACCACGCCAACGTGACAAAGACGCGCTGGCCACGATCATTTACACCTCAGGCACGACTGGCCGTCCCAAAGGCGTGATGCTCAGCCACTACAATATTCTTTTTAATGCCCATTCCTGCCTGGATACATTTGCCGTACAGCCCACCGATCTGTTCCTGTCTTTCCTTCCTTTGTCGCATACCTTCGAGCGCACGCTGGGTTATTATTTGCCGGTCATGACCGGTGCTACTGTGGCTTTCGCCCGTTCTATCCCGCTGCTGTCGGAAGACATGCAAACCAACCAACCCACGTTGCTGATCTCGGTGCCGCGCATTTATGAACGAATCTATGGCGCAGTCCGCAGCAAGCTGGACGAAGGCTCTGCATTGAAACGCACGCTGTTTGATCTGGCAGTCAATGTCGGCTGGCATCATTTTGAGCAGGGACAGGGACGCGCTGCCTGGCATCCGAAATTATTATTGTGGCCGCTGCTTAAACGTCTGGTCGCTGACAAGATTTTGACCCGACTGGGGGGCCGTTTGCGTGTGGCGATTAGCGGCGGCGCGGCACTGGCGCCAGAAATATCGCGGGTGTTTATCGGCCTGGGTTTGCCTATCGTGCAAGGTTATGGCCTGACAGAAACCAGCCCGGTGATCAGTGGCAACAAGTTGGACAATAATTTCCCGGCCAGCGTCGGGCAACCGATACGCGGCGTGCAAGTGCGCCTGGGCGAAAACAATGCATTGCTGGTAAATGGCCCCAGCATCATGCAAGGTTACTGGAACAATCCGCAGGCGACTGCGGCCATGATCTCAGCCGAAGGCTGGCTGAATACTGGTGATACAGCAAAAATCAGCCCCAGCGGGCACATCACGATCACCGGGCGGCTGAAAGAAATTATCGTGATGTCCAATGGCGAAAAAGTCCCGCCCCTGGATATGGAAACGGCCATGCTGCGTGAGCCTTTGTTTGACCAGGTCATGGTGCATGGCGAGGCGCGTCCTTATTTGATTGCACTGGCAGTAGTCAACCCGGACAACTGGGTGCGCTTTGCCCAGAGCGTGGGCGTCAATCCGGCCATGCCGGAATCGTTGCACGACTCCCGGATTGAACAGCAAGTGTTGCAGCGCATCACTGATCAGACCCGCGAATTTCCCGGATATGCGCGGGTACGCCGGGTATTGCTGCTGACTGAACCGTGGAATATAGAAAATGGCCTGCTCACGCCCACGTTGAAAATCAAGCGCACAGCCGTAGTCAAGCAATATTCCGAACAGATCGACACACTTTATCAAGGACACCTCTAAAAATCCAAACTCCGTCGCGATACGGCGTTGCTCACTAAAAATGGCTCCTTACATATCAATCTATATGCGGCGTCGCAATTTTTTGCTCGCGCCTTGTCTCGCTTAGAATTTTGAATTTTTAGAGGCACCCTAAAGGACACTGACATGACTGAACCCATTTTCACTCCCCTGCCAAACCGCGAACCAACTTTACGCATGGTGGCGATGCCGGTCGACAGCAATTTCAACGGCGATGTGTTTGGCGGATGGGTGATGTCGCAAGTGGACATTGCTGGCAGCATCTGCGCCTCCAGCCGCGCACGCGGGCGTGTGGTGACCGTTGCGGTCAATGCTTTTGTGTTCAAGCAGCCGCTGTTTATCAGCGACGTGGTCAGTTTTTATGCGGAAATTGTCAAGGTCGGCCGCACCTCCATCACCGTCAATGTCGAAGTGTATTCGCAGCGTGATCCGGTCAAACCGATATGCGCCAAAGTAACCGAGGCCACCCTGACTTTTGTCGCGGTAGGCGACGACCGCAAGCCACGGGTTGTGCCACCCGCCGATTGAGTGCATGATTTGTACTGCTGCCTCTATAATCCAACCATACGACTGTAGCTTAAATTACTGACCTATGAGTAAGTCTGGTTTGCCGTGTTTTCACATTACCCAACAGAGAAATTATCATGCAATCTAAGCAATCCACAGCAATCCTGGCAATTGGCGTTGCACTCGCAGCATTGTCTTCAAATATTGCCGCTTCCGGTTTCGCCTTGATAGAACAGAACGCCAGCGGCATGGGCAATGCCTATGCAGGCAGCGCGGCCCTCGCAGAGGATGCCAGTACCATTTTCTTCAATCCAGCAGGAATGTCACGCTTGAATGGCAAGCAACTGGTAATGGTGGGACATCTTATAAAGCCTTCTATCAAATTTACTGGCACTGGTCTGACTATACCTGACAGCTCCAACATGGGCGGTGATGCCGGCAGCGTTGCGTTCGTGCCCAACGCTTATTTTGCAATGGAAATGAATCCATCCATATGGTTTGGTTTGGGCATTAACGCTCCCTTTGGCTTACAGACTGAATACGATACATTGTGGGTGGGTCGAAGGCATGCCAACAAGTCCATGATTGAAACCATTAACCTGAACCCTTCCGTGGCCTACAGGGTTAATGACGCCATCAGTTTAGGCGCGGGCATCAACTATCAGCACATAAGTGGCAAACTGACCAGCGACGCAGTCACTGCAGGCGGTATCAGTACTGTCAACGGGAGTGACAGCGCCTGGGGCTACAATCTCGGTGTGCTTTACAACATTACCCAACAAACACGCCTGGGTTTTGCCTACAGGTCTGCTATCAATTACACCCTGAATGGGGATGTGACATTCAGCAACCCGTCCTCGCCGACGTATCAAAATGGCCCTGTTACGTGGGCTATCGAAGTGCCGGATTCGTTTTCCTCCAGCGTGTTACATAAAATCCGCGACCAGTGGGATTTGTTGGCTGATTTAACCTGGACGGGCTGGAGTAAATTCCAACGGCTGGAAGTAACCAGAGAGACTGGATCAACTATCAGCTCAACACAGGAAAATTGGCAAGATACCTGGCGTGTCGCTATCGGAGCCAACCATCATTACAGCGAGCGCTGGACTTCTCGCGTCGGGTTGGCCTATGACCAATCTCCTGTCTCCGATCAATTCCGTACTGCACGCATCCCGGATAGCGATCGCACCTGGTTTTCCTTGGGTGGACAACACAAGCCATTCAGGGACAGCGCGATTGATTTAGGCTATGCGCATATATGGCTCAAGAATTCAACTATCAATGCAACAAATCCCGCGCCCACCCTGGCAGGGAGTTATAAAAGCACGATCGACATCCTGAGCGTGCAGTACACACAAAGTTTCTAACTGAAGGTGTAACGAGGGAAGGCGCATACCTTCCCTCGTTTGTTTCTGGAGATTAAATATGGCTGAAAAATTCGCGATTCGCAAAGCTGCGGTATTGGGCGCAGGCGTGATGGGGGCGCAGATTGCCGCGCACCTGGTCAATGCGAATGTTGAGACCTTGCTTTTTGAATTGCCGGCCAAAGAAGGTGATCCGAACAGCAATATCACCAAAGCGCTGGAAGGCCTGAAAAAACTCGACCCCAGCCCGATCGCTACAGCCGCCAAACTGACTCATATCCAGCCCGCCAATTACGGCCAGAACCTGGAATTGTTGCGCGGATGTGACTTGGTCATCGAAGCCATCGCCGAGCGCATGGAGTGGAAATCCGACCTGTACAAAAAAATTGCGCCTTACCTCGGTCCGCACAGCATATTTGCCAGCAACACCTCCGGTTTGTCCATCAACCAGCTGTCGCAAGCTTTTCCGCAAACTCAGCGCCATCGTTTTTGCGGCATCCATTTTTTTAATCCACCGCGTTACATGCACCTGGTCGAGCTGATTCCATGCGACGTGACCGATGCGCGTTTGCTGGACCAGCTGGAAGAATTTCTGGTGTCGACATTGGGCAAGGGCGTGGTACGCGCCAAAGACACACCGAATTTTATTGCCAACCGCATTGGCGTGTTTTCACTGCTGGCCACGCTGCATCATGCGCAACGTTTCAACCTGGGTTTCGATACCGTGGATGCATTAACCGGGCGTTATCTGGGCCGCCCCAAGAGCGCCACCTTCCGCACGCTGGACGTGGTCGGGCTGGATGTGTTCACGCATGTGGTCAACACGATGCGCGATAACCTGGCGCAGGATCCCTGGCACCGCTATTTTTCCGTGCCGGAATGGCTGACGCAATTGATCGCGCAAGGCGCGCTGGGACAGAAAACAAAACGTGGCATCTATCACAAGACCGGGACAGGAATTCAGGTACTGAACCTGGCTACCCAGACCTATCAATTTTCGGTCGGCACAGCCGATGATGCGGTCAAGGAAATCCTGCGCCAACGCAACTGGTCAAAAAAACTCGCCGCACTGCGCGCCAGCCCGCTTCCCGAAGCGCAGTTTCTGTGGGAAATGTTCCGCGATGTGTTCCATTATTGCGCGGTGCAGATGGAACACATTGCCCACAACGCGCGCGATCTGGATTTTGCCGTGCGCTGGGGCTTTGGCTGGGACAGCGGACCGTTTGAAATATGGCAGGCAGCTGGCTGGCAACAAGTGGCTGGCTGGATCAGTGCCGACATCGCAGCTGGCAAAACCATGTCCTCTACCCCGCTGCCAAATTGGGTAACCGAACAAAACCGCACGGGCGTGCACACGCCCCAAGGCTCCTTCGCCCCATCGTTGCACCCCCCGCTGCCGTTCGCCGGAGAAGGCGGAGCCCCACGCAAGGAGCGGGTGTCGCCCTACCAGCCCCGCTCCACGCTGCCGGTTTACGCCCGCCAGCCTTTCCCCGACCGGCTGCTGAGTGACGCCGTACATTACGGCGAAACGATATTCGAAAATGAAGAAGTGCGGCTTTGGCATACCGGTGATGACATCGCTATCCTCAGCTTTAAAAGCAAAATGCACAGCATCAGCAACGTCGTGCTGGACGGGGTGTTGCGCGCAGTGGATGAAGCCGAAGCCAACTGGAAAGCACTGGTCATCTGGCAGACCGAACCGCCCTACTCCGCCGGCGCAAATTTACTGCTGTTAATGCAGGCC
>JANNQM010000071.1:0-36463 GCA_031400735.1 Gallionellaceae bacterium | reverse complement strand
CTGTGTCCTCTGTGATCTCTGTGGCAAAAAAAGAAAGATTTTATAAATGAGCAGTCATACCTTCACCCATCTGGCCATGACGCATTTGGATATCCTGGAAAGCGAATCCATACACATCATGCGCGAGGTCGCGGCGGAATGTAAGAATCCCGCGCTGCTGTTCTCCGGTGGCAAGGATTCCATCGTGATGCTGCGCTTGGCGGAAAAAGCGTTCCGACCGGCAAAGTTCCCGTTCCCGCTGGTACACATCGACACCGAGCACAACTTTCCGGAGGTGATCGCCACCCGCGACAAGCTGGCGGCTGATCTGGGCGAGCGGCTGATCGTGCGCTCGTTGGAAGATTCCATCAAACGCGGCACCATCGTCATCAAGGATCCGGACAAGCCGCGCAATCCATACCAGTCTGTGACGCTGCTGGAGACCATCGCCGAATTCGGCTTCGACGCCTGCATGGGCGGGGCGCGCCGCGACGAGGAAAAGGCGCGCGCCAAGGAGCGTATCTTTTCGTTCCGCGTTGAGTTCGGCCAGTGGGATCCGAAAAACCAGCGCCCGGAATTGTGGGATATCTACAACACCCGCGTGCATCCCGGCGAAAACATACGCGTGTTCCCGATCAGCAACTGGACCGAGATGGACATCTGGCAATACATAGGCCGTGAAAAATTGCACATCCCCAGCATCTATTATGCGCACCAGCGCGAAGTGATACGCCGCGGTGGCTCGGTGATACCAGTATCGCATCTGGTGCCGCCGAAACCGGGCGAAAAAGTAGAGGTGGTTTCAGTGCGCTTTCGTACCGTGGGTGATATGACTTGCACCGCGCCGGTGGAATCCATTGCGCGCAATGTAGATGAGATTATTGAAGAGACCGCCACCACCCGCATTACCGAACGCGGCGCGACGCGGATGGACGACCAGACATCGGATGCGTCGATGGAGTTGCGCAAGAAGGAAGGCTACTTTTAATATGAGCACCACCCAACTACTCCGTTTCATCACCGCCGGCAGTGTGGACGATGGCAAAAGTACGTTAATCGGCCGTTTGCTGCACGATTCGAAATCCATTTTTGAGGATCAGTTCTCGGCCATTTCCAAAACCAGCCAGAAACGCGGCATGGCAGCGGTCGATCTGTCCTTGCTTACCGATGGCCTGCAGGCCGAGCGCGAGCAGGGCATCACGATAGATGTCGCGTATCGCTACTTCGCCACGCCCAAACGCAAATTCATCATCGGCGACACGCCGGGACATGAGCAATACACGCGCAACATGGTCACCGCTGCCAGCACCGCCAATCTGGTAGTGATCTTGATTGATGCGCGCAAAGGCGTGCTGGTGCAGACGCGCCGCCACACTTATCTGGCCAGCCTGGTTGGCGTGCCGCACATTGTGGTGGCAGTGAACAAGATGGATATGGTGGAATACTCGCAAGATACTTTCAACGCGATTTGTGCCGAGTACCGTGCTTTTGCCGCGCAGCTGGGCCTGCACGAGATTACCTTCATTCCGATGTCGGCGCTGAATGGCGACATGGTGGTAGAGCGCGGCGAAAATCTGGATTGGTACCAAGGCAAGGCATTGCTTGAATTGCTGGAAGAAGTGGTGATTGATCATGATGTGAACACCACTGATTTTCGCTATCCGGTGCAGTGGGTATGCCGCCCGCAGACGCAGGAATATCATGATTTTCGCGGCTATATGGGGCGCATAGAATCGGGCGAGATTACCGCGGGCGATGAAATTACCATTCTGCCTTCAGGTCGCGCAACAAAGGTAAAAGAGATCGTCACTTACGACGGCAACCGGCAGCACGCTTATGCGCCGCAATCGGTTACGCTGACGCTGGCAGATGAAATTGACATCTCGCGCGGCGACATGTTTGTAAAGAATGGGGCAAAACCGCAAGTGGCCCGGGAATTTGAGGCGATGTTGTGCTGGCTGTCGGAAGCGCCGCTGGATTTAAACCGTAAATACATTATCAAGCACACGACGCGCGTGGTGAAATGTTTGATCGCGCGCCTGGCCTTCCGCGTAGATGTGAATACACTGGCCCAGCATCCGGCCAGTACGCTTAACATGAACGATATTGCGCGCGTTGCGCTAAAGGTGCAGCAGCCATTGGTGTTCGATAGCTACCAGAAGAATCGCGCCAGCGGCAGTTTTATCGTCATTGACGAGGCGACCAACAATACCGTTGCAGCTGGAATGATTGTGTAGGGGCGCGATTTATACCAAAGGCAGGCAATCCACTATCCAGCAAGCTGGATGTGGAATTGGCACTCGCGTCCTGCTTCTGATGCATGAATAAATCAGGGCGCGATAAATCGCGCCCCTACAGGTCATTCCCGTGCAATCACAACCATCAGACAACACGCAACCTCCCGCACCCGTAACATTTACCGAGGCTTTCTGGTATTGGCTGAAGCTAGGCTTCATCAGTTTCGGTGGCCCAGCCGGGCAGATTGCCATCATGCATCAGGATTTGGTCGAGAAAAAACGCTGGATTTCCGAGCGGCGTTTTCTGCACGCATTGAATTACTGCATGGTTCTGCCTGGCCCGGAAGCGCAGCAGCTGGCCATTTACATTGGCTGGCTGATGCACCGTACCTGGGGTGGCATTGTCGCGGGCACGCTGTTTGTATTGCCGTCGTTATTTATTTTGATTGGCTTGTCGTGGGCCTATATCGCATTTGGCGATGTGCCTGTGGTGGCCGGACTGTTCTACGGCATCAAGCCTGCCGTGACTGCCATCGTGCTCCAAGCAGCCCATCGCATGGGTTCGCGCACGCTGAAAAATAATGTGCTATGGGCGATAGCCGCTGCTTCGTTTGTAGCGATTTTTGCGTTGAACGTGCCGTTCCCGGCCATAGTCGCTGGTGCGGCATTGGCGGGTTACTTCGGCGGGCGCATTGCGCCGGATAAATTCACGGCCTGGGGAGGGCACGGCAAGGCCCACAAATCTTTTGGCGCGGCGTTGATCGACGATCACACCCCCACGCCAGAGCATGCGCGGTTTCGCTGGGCTGCACTGGTAAAGATTGGCGTGATCGGCGGGATGTTATGGCTGGTGCCAATGGCGCTGCTGACGGCACACTATGGCTGGGATCACACGCTGACGCAGATGGCATGGTTTTTTACCAAGGCGGCATTGCTGACTTTCGGCGGCGCCTATGCGGTGTTACCTTACGTCTACCAAGGTGCGGTCGGGCATTATGGCTGGCTGACTCCGACGCAAATGATAGATGGCCTGGCGTTGGGCGAAACCACACCGGGGCCGCTGATTATGGTGGTGGCGTTTGTCGGTTTTGTCGGTGGCTATCTAAGCGCTGAACTGCGGGCCATGTTCGGCCCGGATATGTTATTTGTGGCCGGTGCGGTTGCCGCATCGCTGGTAACGTGGTTTACCTTCCTGCCTTCCTTCGTGTTTATTCTGGCTGGTGGCCCGCTGGTGGAATCTACTCACGGCGATCTCAAATTCACCGCACCCTTGACTGCAATCACCGCAGCGGTAGTGGGCGTGATCCTGAATCTGGCGTTATTCTTCGGCTACCACGTATTGTGGCCGCACGGTTTTTCCGGAACGTTTGACTGGATATCGGCGCTGATTGCGCTGGCTGCGGCGGTGGCGCTGCTTCGTTTCAAGCGTAACGTGATCGAAGTCATCGCAGTTTGCGCGGTAGTGGGTCTGGCGCTGAAAAATTTTGTTACCTGACTCGAATACTCTGCCCAGGGCAGGTACTGCAACTACACGTAATCCCACCCAGGACAGCGGAAGAACCGGAAAATTAACAGTTGAACAGTTAGGCCGCTTTAGGGTAGAATCGCGCCTCTTTTGAAAAACCAGTTGGAGTTGAGCTATGGCACGCGTCTGTCAAGTAACGGGTAAACGCCCGATGGTGGGTAACAATGTGTCCCACGCCAATAATAAAACCAAGCGCCGGTTCCTGCCTAACCTGCAGCGCCGCCGTTTGTGGGTTGAGTCGGAAAACCGCTGGGTGTCGATGCGCGTCAGCAACGCCGGCCTGCGTACGATAGACAAGAATGGCATCGATGCGGTGCTGTTTGAAATGCGCGCCCGCGGCGAATGCGTTTAAGGAGTAATGAAGAATGCGTGAAAAAATAAAGCTTGAATCCAGTGCCGGTACTGGCCATTTTTATACTACCGACAAAAACAAGCGCACGACACCAGAAAAGATCGAGATCAAAAAATTTGATCCGGTGGCGCGCAAGCATGTGATGTACAAGGAAACCAAACTGAAATAAGCACAACTGAAATAAACAAGTTGGTCTGGTTGTATGGTAAAAAAGCCCGTTTTTGCACGGGCTTTTTTTATTGGATGCGGGAAAAGCTGACCACCCCTTCCGCTGCGCTCCCTCCCCTCCTTGAAAAAAGGAGGGGATATTCACCGCTCCGCAGTCAGACACAAATTCCCCTCCTTTTTTCAAGGAGGGGTGGCACGCAGTGCCGGGGTGGTTACCGCGAAGCGCGCTTGCGTTCAATCTCGGTCAGGTAGCGTTTGCGCACACGGATAGACTGCGGCGTGATTTCCACCAACTCATCATCGTCAATAAACTCCACTGCCGATTCCAGTGTCAGTTTGATCGGCGAAGTCAGGCGTACTGCCTCGTCGGTGCCGGAAGCGCGCACGTTGGTCAGTTGCTTGCCCTTGATCGGGTTCACTACCAGGTCGTTATCCCGGCTGTGTATGCCTATCACCATGCCTTCGTACAATTTATCGCCCGGGCTGACGAACATGCGGCCACGGTCATCCAGTTTCCACAGGGCATAGGCTACTGCCTCACCGTTATCCTGCGAGATCAGTACGCCGTTGTGGCGGCCGGGCATATCCGGCTTGACCGGGCCGTAGTCGTCGAACACATGCGAAATCAGCCCGGTGCCACGGGTCATGGTCATAAAGTCACCCTGAAAGCCGATCAGGCTGCGCGCCGGAATGCGGTATTCCAGCCGAACACGGCCTTTGCCGTCGGGCTGCATATCCTGCAGGTCGCCGCGGCGGCGACCCAGCTCTTCCATGACTGCGCCTTGATTGGTTTCTTCTATATCTACCGTCAGCATTTCATATGGTTCACATTTCTCTCCGTCAATTTCACGGAACACCACGCGCGGTTTGGAAACGGCCAGCTCAAAACCTTCGCGCCGCATATTTTCCAGCAAAATGGTCAGATGCAATTCGCCGCGCCCCGACACCAGGAAAGAATCGGTCTCGTTGGTATCTTCTACACGCAACGCCACATTGACCAGTAATTCTTTATTCAACCGGTCACGAATCTGGCGGCTGGTGACAAACTTGCCTTCTTGTCCGGCCAGCGGGGAATTGTTTACCTGGAACGTCATGGTCAGTGTAGGCTCATCAATCTTGGGCATAGTCAACGCTTCCGGTTGGTTGACATCGGCAATCGTGACACCAATGCCGATATCTTCCAGGCCGTTGATCAGGATAATTTCGCCCACTCCGGCTTCATCCATTTGGACCCGTTCGATGCCGTGGAATCCCAGTACCTGGTTGACGCGGCCTTTCTTTGGCGCCTTGTCGCCATTTAATATCATGACTTCCTGCCCCGGCTTGATGCGGCCACGCGTAACGCGGCCTACGCCGATGCGTCCGACGAAGCTGGAATAATCCAGCGCAGCAATTTGAAATTGCAACGGCGCATTGTTGTCGCCCACCGGCGCCGGAACGTGCTTGAGCACCGCATCAAACAGCGGGCGCAAATCCGTGCTCGGCTTGTCCAGGTTAAGCGTGGCATAACCGTTCAGCGCTGAGGCATACACCACCGGGAAATCTAGTTGCTCGTCGGTGGCACCCAGCTTGTCGAACAAATCAAAAGTATGGTCAACTACCCACTCAGGACGCGCACCGGGGCGGTCAATTTTATTCACCACGACAATTGGGCGCAGACCCAGCGCCAGCGCCTTTTTGGTCACGAAGCGCGTTTGCGGCATCGGGCCTTCCACTGCATCCACCAGCAACAGCACGCCATCCACCATGGACAGCACGCGTTCCACTTCGCCGCCGAAATCAGCGTGTCCCGGTGTGTCAACGATGTTGATGTGCACACCTTCATAATCCACGGCGCAATTTTTTGCCAGAATGGTAATGCCGCGTTCTTTTTCAAGATCGTTGCTGTCCATGAAACGCTCGGCCACCTGCTGGTGCGCGGCGAATGTGGCAGTCTGGGCTAGCAGCTTGTCCACCAGAGTGGTCTTGCCGTGGTCAACGTGGGCGATGATGGCGATGTTACGGAGTGCGCGCGACATATTTTGCTACCTGCGATAAATCCAAAGGGCGCGCATTCTAGCACAGGAAGCGCCTGCTGATTTATTCGCTGGCTTTTATTTTATAACTGGGTATAATGCGCCCCTCGCTGTGATGTGCATGCAGCGTTGGTTCATCGTTTCCTGACCTTTCTTTTGCGCGCGGATTGCATTGCGCCCATCTAGCTTTACCGGTTAGCGACGATGTTTTGCGCCGGTAGAGACATTCCCTACTGAATTTTTGTTGTGTAGCTTTCGGCTACCCAGGCGCTTGGATATTATTTAAAGGATCAAACGTGTCTATTACAAACACTGCAACTGAAAACACTGCAACCAAAACAATTACAACTAAAACGCTGACCACTAAAAAACTGGCCGTCAAAAGCCCTGTAGTGACTAGCGCCCTGGCTACAGCGGTAATAACCGACATTCCGGCCAGCGCTGAAGCTACCGTGACATTTGCAACCTTGGGTTTGAATCCCGCCATTCTTAAAGCCGTAGAAGAATCTGGATATACCGTACCGTCACCGATCCAGGCGCAGGCTATTCCGGAAGCGATGGCCGGCCACGATTTGATGGCTTCGGCCCAGACCGGCACCGGCAAAACTGCTGCCTTTATCCTGCCCGCGCTGCACCGCATCGCCGAACCATCGGCTGTGCGCAGTAAAGGCCCGCGCGTACTGGTGTTGACTCCGACCCGTGAACTGGCGCAACAGGTTTCCGACGCAGCCACCAAATACGGCAAAAACATGCGCCTGAAAGTGGTCAGCATCCTGGGTGGCATGCCTTATCCGCTGCAAAACAAACTGCTGTCCAACCCGGTGGATATCCTGGTCGCCACCCCTGGCCGTTTGATTGACCATATCGAGCGCGGCCGTATTGATTTTTCGCGCCTGGAAATATTGGTGCTGGACGAAGCCGACCGCATGCTGGACATGGGTTTCATTGACGATGTCGAGCGCATTGCCGCAGCTACACCGGCCACGCGCCAGACACTGTTGTTCTCCGCCACGCTGGATGGCATGATTGGCAACCTGGCCAAACGCCTGCTCAAGAATCCGAAACGTATCAGCGTTACAGCCTCGCAAGCGCGCCACGAAAACATCGAACAGCGACTGATGTACGTGGACGACATGGCCCACAAAAACCGCCTGCTGGATCACCTGCTGCGCGATATCGAATTGAATCAGGCACTGGTATTCACCGCCACCAAACGCGATGCCGATGCACTGGCCGATAATCTTTCCGCTCAAGGCCATTCCGCCGCTGCGCTGCATGGCGACATGAACCAGCGTGAACGCAACCGTACGCTGACCAATCTGCGCCGCGGACAGGTGCGTATCCTGGTGGCAACTGACGTGGCCGCCCGCGGCATTGACGTGGCTGGTATCTCGCATGTCATCAATTTTGACCTGCCTAAGGCGGCTGAAGATTATGTGCACCGCATTGGCCGCACTGGCCGCGCCGGATCCACGGGCATAGCGGTATCGTTTGCCTCCAACCGCGATGCGGTGAATCTGCACAAGATCGAACGCTACACAGGCCAAAGCATCGTTGCCCACACCATTGTCGGTCTCGAGCCCAGGTTCAAGCCGCGCTCACCCTCTTCTGCTCCGCGTGGCAAGCCTGGCGGTTATGGGCGCCACACTGCACCCGACAGCCGTCATGGCCACCCCGATGGCGCGCGCCGCGAAGGACACTCGCATAATCGCTTCAGCAATAATACGCCAGCGCGCGGTGCCAACTCTGGCACGGCGGGTCAGGCACGGCGTCCGGCAAATGGTTTTTCACTGGGTCGTGGTAATAACTCTGGCAACCGGTAAACGCACCTGTTGTAGCAATAAAAAGCACGCTTAGGCGTGCTTTTTATTAGCTGTCAGGCCGAACTCTTTAATTCCACACTCGACAACTTTGGCGTAGAATAAAAACCGTCCAAACGCACTGGAGGGCATACCATGAGTAACACCATCACATTGCCGCAAACCATTTTCAAGCGGCTGGAAAAAATATCCGCAGGAACCCGGCGCACCCCACAAACAATCATCAAGCAAGCGATTACGGATCGTCTTGAATACGAAGAATGGAAGCTAAAACAGATTGATGCAGGGCTTGCCGACATCAAAGCGGGGCGCGTTTATTCAACCGATGAAATCTATAAAAAGCTAGGTTTGGTTAAGCATGGCAGTAAAAAGGCAGCTTGAATTTTCAGCGCGCTCACTTGCCAATATGGAGGTTATTAAGCTGCATATTGCAGCTGATAATCCAGCAGCCGCAACAAAGGTAATTCAAAGTGTGCTTTTGGCTTCGGAAGAGTTGATCGACTTTCCCATGCTGGGGCATACAGGGCAAAGAACGGGAACCCGTGAACTTGTCCTGGCGAAATATCCTTACACAATCATTTACCGCCTGACCCTGAAAAAAATCCACATCATTGCCGTGGTGCACCAGTCACAACAACTTTCGCCATGACGCGCGGCCGCACGTGCTACAAAGCTAGCCGCGATTTTTCTTCAATCCCATGCTTGTAACGTGCGTACTTGGTGACTGCCCCGGCTGCAATAGTAAGGATTGCTTCGGCAACGTGTCCATACAGCGTGACCGCGTGCTACAAGGCTGTAAGCGGTGTCGCTATGAGTCTATGGTATTCCTGCCGAAAATCCACAAGAAGGTCATCTACCTGGATCAGTTTTTCTTCAGCAATGCTTTCAAAGGGGGAGAGCAACGCTTCTTGACCGCCGTCGAGCGAGTCAAACACATGACACATTTGCAATTGCTTGTGGCCCCGTATTCTTCTATCCATGAAGATGAGACTCACCAATGGCGCGGCCACAAAGACAAAAGCCACGACCAACTGATGGATTTCATCAAAGCGACGGCTCGTGGAGCCGAGTTCAAAAAAGACTACAGTGTCGAGCAGACGCAGATATTAAAAGCTTGGGAGGCGTTCCTGAATGGCCAATCGGCGGGATATATCTTCGAAAAAACGGATGCCATCGAAGGCGCTCTGGACGAGTGGGATGACTATTTTTTCATCGACATCGTTGGCGGTTACATACGCAATGTCGAGTTGAAGCGGACGCTCAAGTCGCAGGCCGTACAGGAACTGGTCAAGGTATTTGGTGAGTGGCAGGCGTCGACACAGACGTTTGAGCAGGATGTTGCCCTAGAAATTCTGGATGCGGGTAAGAGCTACATGAACACGTACTTAACCAAGGTCAATCGCATTAGCCAAGGTGACTTCAATGCCGTAATCGACTCGCCTATCGTGGCTTCGGTGATGGAACACATGCTGCACTGGCTGCCGGAGGAGCAACTCTTTGTCGACAGAATTCGGCGCTGCATGGAGTTCTTTGCCTCCGAGCATTTTGCAAACGTGCCGAACCTGTGGCTAGAAGCCAGAATGTTCGCGACGCTGAAAGGCATGGTTAAGCGAGGTGTGTACGCGAACCGCGAGGAGGCGCGCAAAAAGTTTAGCGGAGTGTTCGAGGACTTCAGACACGTCGCCCTGTACGCGCCGTACTGCGACGCGTTTGTCATGGATAAGGCAATGGCGGAGCTGGTTAGACAGCCGACTGTCGGGCTTGAGAAGCGCTATGGCGTAAAGGTCTTCAGCCTAAACAACTGGGACGACTTACTTGAGTGGTTCGATGATCTTGAAGCAGACATGAGCGATGAGCACAAGGCTGGCGTGGCCGCTGCCTATCCGTGACAACCTGCCGGATTGCGGTAGAATGCGCATCTTCATTTGACAAACCCAGTGGCTGTTTCGATAGCTCCGACAGAGATCATGATTAAAGGCAGTATTGTTGCAATTGTGACCCCGATGCAGGAAGACGAGAGCCTGGATCTTCCCGCGTTTCGCGCGTTAATTGATTTCCATATTGCGCAGGGAACTGATGGCATTGTTGTAGTAGGCACCACGGGCGAGTCGCCCACCGTGGATGTGGTCGAACATGAGATGCTGATCCAGGTGGCGGTGGACCATGCTGCCGGGCGCATTCCTGTGATAGCCGGAACCGGCGCGAATTCAACCAAAGAAGCAATCGAGCTGGCTGACTTTTCAAAGAAGGCGGGTGCGGATGCTTCGCTGACTGTGGTGCCGTATTACAACAAGCCTACGCAACAGGGATTGTACCTGCACTTCAAAACCATAGCCGAAGCGGTGGATATGCCGCACATTCTTTACAACGTGCCTAGCCGCACCAGTGCTGACATGCATAATGATACGGTGCTGCGGCTGGCACAAATTCCCAATATCGTCGGCATCAAGGATGCAACCGGTGACATTCAGCGCGGCAGCGAGCTGTTGCAGCGCGCGGCTTTATTGAGCAGGGCGCACGGAGATTTTGCCGTGTACAGCGGTGATGATGCCAGCACATTGGCACTGATGTTATTGGGCGCGCACGGAGCGATTTCGGTTACTGCCAATGTGGCGCCCAAATTAATGCATCAGATGTGTACCGCTGCGTTAAATGGCGATGTAGCCAAGGCGCGCGAGATCAATTTCCGCTTACTGGGTTTGCATAGCCACCTGTTTATCGAGGCCAACCCTATCCCGGTAAAATGGGCCGTGGCACGCATGGGGAAAATGAAGAATACGTTGCGCTTGCCGCTCACGCCATTGACTGATGCTGCGCAAGATGTAGTGGAGCAGGCGATGCGGCAGGCAGGAATTATCCAATAGCTGAGAATAATTTTAAGGATTGCATGAGAACACTTCCCGTTGTTGTACTGGTATTTTCGCTGTTAGCTGTGTCCGGATGCGGCACAGATGGTCTCGACAACAAGCGTGTTGATTACAAGTCTGGCACGGTCAAGGTGGCGCCGCTGGAAGTGCCGCCTGACTTGACTGCGCCAGAAATGGGCGACCGTTATACCATTCCGGAAAACGGCGAAGAAACGGTGGCCGTCTATTCCTCTTATACCAAAACAGCGGATCCCAGCAAAGAAAATGCCATGCCGCAAGTGGATTCGGCGAGCAATGTTTTGCCTGCTTCATCGATAGTCCGTCTGGAACGAAGCGGGCCACAGCGCTGGCTGGTGGTAACAGAGCGGGCAGAAAAAGTATGGCCGCTGGTTAAGTCATTCTGGCTGGAAAATGGTTTTACCGTCCTGAGTGAAAACCCCGAAGCCGGGCTGATGGAAACGGACTGGCTGGAAAACCGCGCCAAGATTCCGCAGGGAAAAGTTCGAAATTCACTGGGCAAGGTATTCTCCAAAGTGTATTCGTCCGACGAGAAGGACAAGTACCGGACACGCCTGGAACGCAGCAAGAAGGGCAACAGCACTGAAATTTACATCAGCCATCAGGGTATGGAAGAAGTGCGAAATGCCGATCAAAACGGCTTCACCTGGCGTTCGCGCGGGCACGACCCGGAAATGGAAGCGGGCATGTTGCAGTTGTTAATGGTCAAGCTGGGTGGGTCTGCGACTCCAGCGACGTTGCAGCCCGCTGTTGAACCCAGCTCAGCAAAGCCCCAACTGCAAGAAATGGAGGTGGGCGGCAAAAAAATTGTCATGAACGAACCTTTTGACAAAAGCTGGCGCCAAGTGGGCTTGGCGATGGAGTATGCCGGCATCGCAGTGGGGGATTTGGACCGCGCTAACGGGGTGTATTTTGTAACGTTGGGCAACGCAGGGCAACCGAAAAAAAGTTTGCTGGAGCGGTTGAAATTCTGGCGCACCGAAAAGAATGACCCTGCTGCACCCAGCGAAACATCAAGGACTACCCGCTACAAGGTAATGGTCCAGGAAAATAATGCACACAGTGAAATAAGCGTCCTTAATATGGAAGGCGCTACCGACCCGGGTGCGCAGCTTATCACCCAATCGTTGTATGAGCAGCTGATCAAATAGCGGCTATGCGTTTCGCGTCACTTGGCAGCGGCAGCGAGGGAAATGCACTGATAGTGCAACACGGCGCCAGTTGCGTGCTGATGGACTGCGGATTCTCGCTCAGTGAGACCTGCATGCGGTTGGCGCGTCTCGGGCTGACTACGAATGACCTTACTGGCATAGTAGTAACGCATGAACATAGCGACCACATATCCGGCGTGGCCAGGTTGGCCAGTAAATATTCGATCCCGGTGTGGTTGACGCACGGCACTCGGCTGGCCCACAGCAAAGCATTGTCTGTTGTTCCGGATATAACCGAAATTGATCCCCATTCGTTTTTTTGCATAGGCGGCTTGCAAGTACAGCCGTATATCGTGCCGCACGATGCAGCCGAGCCGGTGCAATATGTGTTCAGTGATGGAGTTAAACGGCTGGGCGTGTTGACGGATACCGGCTGCTCAACAAAACATATTGAGGCTGTGCTAAGTGGCTGTGACGCACTGGTGCTGGAATGCAACCACGACGTGACGATGCTGGCTAATGGCAATTATCCGTTGAGCCTGAAACGGCGTGTTGGCGGACGGTTCGGTCACCTGAACAATGCCGATGCCGCAGCATTGTTGGCGCGCCTGGACAGTAGCCGTTTGCAGCACATTGTTGCGGCCCACCTGAGCCGCAGGAATAATACGCCGCAACTTGCGGTAAAAGCACTGAGTACCGCGCTGGACTGCGATGAAGACTGGATAGCTGTGGCCACGCAAGACCAGGGGTTGGCATGGCGCGAGATAGTGGGCTAAGGTTTAGGGCACCTCTAAAATCCAAACTCCGTCGCGATACGGCGTTGCTCAGAAATTTTTAACGCTTACATATTATATATATGCGGCGCGCTAAAAATTTCTTCGCGCCTTGTCTCGCTTAGGATTTTGAATTTTTAGAGGCACCCTTTATTAAATCGATAAAAAAAGCCGACGTGAGTCGGCTTTTTTATTTGCGCATGTCAGACCAATTACTTCTTCATTGAGTCCATTGCTTCAGGAGCAGAGGCAGGTTCAACCGCAGAAGCAGGTTCAACAGCCGGTGCTGTTTCAACAACAGGAGCTGCCGGGGCAACCGGCGCTTCAGCGGGTTTGTCGCCACAGGCGGTTAAAGAAAGGGCCAACAAGGCAGCAAGCAGAGCAGAATGTTTCATTTACATTAATCCTCAAAGATAATAAAAGTTACAAAAAAATAAATTTAACCCGCCGCATAGCAGCGAAGGCGCCGCATTCTACTCAATATCGGGGAATCTTTCCAGAGATAATATGGGCAGTTTGATGCGCGGCTTTATAAACCCAACGTCGTAGCGGTGACTCCTGGCCGTGAGCACGCCCACATTTCTTCGAATTGTGACTTGAGCGCCCGGGCATGATCCGGGTCATTAAGCGCAAGCTGGCCGCGCGGGTCATCAAAATGGAAGCGCCGGGCATAATGCGATTCATCCGCCACGGCAAAGGGTTCTGACAGGTGCAGTAAATGGGGTGGGGTTTGATAAATATGCAGATTGTGGCTAAATTGACGCAACAACAAGGTCAGGCGCGGACAGTCTTGCGTGGCGGCGCGGGCATTGTGGGTCAGCAGATGCAGGCGGTTGGCCGGATTGGAGAGCAAAAGGCGGCGCAGCAAATCGTGGCGGGTGACTGAATTAAAGCCGGACTCCAGGAAGTTCTTGTCAAAAATAAACAGGGTGTGCCGGGCCATGCCGGCCAGCGTATCCAGTGCCGTGACATATTCTGCCATGCTATTTAAAGGGCTATGTTGCAGCTGATTATCCATAGGCTGATCTCAAGCGTTGCTGACGGGCACAATATAACCATCAGCGTACCATTGGTAAAGCAAATCCAGTGCCTCCCGGGGTGTTTTACCCAGCGCATGAAGCTCGCGAGTATCGGCCAAAACACGCAGGCAGTTATAAGTCTCTTTGTTGACTGCATGGGCTGTGCCGTTGATGAATACCTTCCCTTGATAGCACAGCATCAGCGATTTCAAATCCAGCATCACACCAGCGGTTTGCAATGTTTTCATCCAGCGCGCGCGGCCAGGCAACTTGGGCGGCGGTTCAAAGAAAATGTGTGGTTTAGGCTCGCTCAGATAGCAGCCGAGAAAATCGGCAATATCCCGTTTGTTCCATCGCACCTGTTTTATGACGGCTTCTACCTGGCGCAGCATGGCAGGACTTATTTCGGACGGGTGTGGTTGCAGCTTCAGGTCAGGGTCGGCATATATGCCATTTAAATTTACATGGTCCTGCAAATAGACCAGGAACTGCTCCGCCAATTCCTGATGAGCCGGGGCACGAAAGCCAATCGAATAAGTCATGCAGTCATCTTCGGCAATGCCATTATGGGCATACTGCGGCGGCAGATAGAGCATGTCGCCGGGCGCCAGCACCCATTCCTGCTCGGGCTTGAAATTGCGCAGTATTCTGAGCGGCGCCCCTTCGGTCAGCGCGCGATCCTGTTGTGCGGAAATCTGCCAGCGCCTGTGCCCGTATCCTTGCAGCAGGAACACGTCATAGGAATCAAAATGGGGGCCTACACCGCCGCCTGCCGATGCATAACTCACCATCAGGTCATCCAGGCGGGCATGGGGTATGAAGCTGAAATTGTGGAGCAGCGCGGCCGCTTCAGGCAAAACATGGTTAACTCCCTGCACCAGCAACGTCCATGGGCCCCGCTTGTTAAATTGCGATAGTTTAAAAGGGCCATGCTGCACCTGCCATTGTCCGCGCTTCTGTGTTACAACACGTGCCGGGGCATCCGAACTGGCCAGGGCAAACAATTGCTGCGGATTGAGCAAGCCCTTAAAATCTGGAAACGCCTGGCGTATAAGTAGTGGTTTCTTTTGCCAGTATTCGCGCAGGAAGCGGTTGGCCGTCAGGCCGCCGGGGATTTTGTGGGGAGCTTTCATCAGGCGATTATAACGTTCGCACGCGACGGCACAAAAAATGTTTTGGCTCAAAAGAATTCAGTTAAAATACCGCGCAGGAGGAATGCACCTATGCAGTTGCAAGTTGGGGTAAATGCGCCGTTATTTGAATTGCCCGATGCGGACATGAAAATATTTAATTTGGCTTCGCTACGCGGTCAAAAAAATATTGTTCTCTATTTTTATCCAAAAGATGACACGCCGGGTTGTACCATGGAGGCGAATGAATTTTCCAAACGCGACGACGATTTTGCCCGCCTTGATACCCAGGTGATAGGCGTTAGCCGCGATGAATGTTTGAGCCATGCTGAATTCCGTGACAAATACGGGCTTTCAGTGTTGCTATTATCTGATGCGGAATCAACCGTGTGCAAAAAATATGGCGTGCTCTACGACAAGGAAGTAGACGGCCATAAAAAAGTTTCGATCCAGCGCTCAACGTTCATCATAGATAAACAGGGAAAAATAATTCATGCCCAATACGGCGTGCATGCCCATGGACATGCCGACGAGATATTGAATTTGGTGAAGGAAATGTCATGAAGATTGCAAAAGGCACGGTCGTGTCGGTGAGGTACGAGTTGTCGGATGTCAGTGGCACATTGCTGGAAAAGACCGATGAGCCGGTCAGCTACCTGCACGGCGGGTACGATGGCATTTTCCCCACTGTCGAGGAAGCGTTGCACGGCAAGGATGTGGGTGCGAAATGCGATATCACGATAGAGCCCGATGATGCGTTCGGCGAATATGAGCATGACCTGGTGCGTGTAGAACCGCGCAACCTGTTCCCCGATGAAATCGCAATAGGCATGCAGTTCGAAGGCGGCGTGGAGGGCGGTGATGATGACGACTATTCGCTGTATACAGTAGTCGACGTTACTGATGAAGAAGTTACCGTGGATGGCAACCATCCACTGGCCGGCAAGACCTTGCATTTTGTCGGAGTCGTGACCGATGTGCGGGTCGCGACCGCAGAGGAATTAGCGCATGGGCATACCCACGGTGAAGGCGGCCATCACCACTAATTCCAATTGCGGATAGGAACGATCACTGCGTTGGCTTCGTTTTCGGCTCCTAGCTGCACCCAATGTGCTATCTTCACCCGCAAGGGGTAGGCCGTGGTTGTAAAGCCGATAAATCGACAACAACCACGCACCGTCGCCTTATCCTCGCCGCCTTGTGCTCCTTCCTATCCGTAATTGGAATTCCGGTAGCCCAATAAAAAAGCCCGCTTGATGCGGGCTTTTTTAACGACGGACAAGCGGGAATTTTTCGGTACCAAGCATTTCTACTGCAATCGTTCCGATAATCAGCATGCCCTATACCAGTTTTTTTAAATCATACAGCTGTTCCAGTGCTGCCTTGGGTGTCAGTTCATCCGGCCGTATGCCACGTAATGTCGCCAGGGCCGGGTGTATTTCCGGTTCCGCTGGGGCGGGCACGGTGGCAAACAAATCACCTTGGGGATTTTGCGCCGCGCTGTTTTGTTCCAGTGCGCGCAATTGCTGCTTCGCGGT
This sequence comes from Gallionellaceae bacterium, assembly GCA_031400735.1. Classification (GTDB taxonomy): domain Bacteria; phylum Pseudomonadota; class Gammaproteobacteria; order Burkholderiales; family Gallionellaceae; genus Nitrotoga. The sequence goes on along the minus strand of JANNQM010000071.1, from coordinate 19,871 downwards.
GCGGATGACGGCGTTCGGTACGCCTGCCAGCGCCGCGACTTGCAGGCCGTAACTTTGGCTGGCGGCGCCGTCGTTGACGCTGTGCAGGAACACGATGCTGTGCTGGTGTTCGATCGCTGCCAGGTGAACATTGGCGAGTTCCGGGTATTCATCGGCCAGCCGGGTTAATTCAAAGTAGTGGGTGGCAAACAAGGTATAACTGCGGTTTTCTTGCAGCAGATGGCGCGCGATTGCGCTGGCCAGCGCCAGCCCATCGAAGGTAGAGGTGCCGCGCCCGATTTCGTCCACCAGCACCAGGCTTTTTTCGGTGGCATTGTGCAGGATATTGGCCGCTTCGGTCATTTCCACCATGAAGGTGGAGCGGCCTCCGCTCAAATCGTCGGAGGAGCCGATGCGCGTGAAAATCTGGTCTATCTCGCCCAGCACCGCCTGCTGTGCCGGAACGAAACTGCCGCAATGCGCCAGCAGCGCAATCAGCGCCACCTGGCGCATATAGGTGGATTTTCCGCCCATGTTGGGTCCGGTGATCAGCAGCATTTTTCGTGTGCTGATCAGCTCGCAATCGTTGGCGATAAATTGCTCGACTTGCTTTTCCACTACCGCATGCCGCCCTTGCCGAATGCTTATTTGTGTTTGATCGCTGAACTGTGGCATACAAAAATTCAACGTTGTGGCGCGTTCGGCGAACGTAGCCAGCACGTCCAGTTCGGCCATGGCAGCAGCAATATTTTGCAACGGGGCAATATAGGGTGAGAGCTGTTCCAGCAATTGTTCATACAGGAATTTTTCCCGTGCCAACGCACGTTCGTTGGCGGACAGTGCTTTGTCTTCGAATGCCTTGAGTTCCGGCGTGATGTAGCGCTCAGCATTTTTCAGGGTCTGACGGCGGCGGTAATCGTCAGGCACGTTGCCCGACTGAGCGTGCGAGACCTCGATATAGAAACCATGCACGCGGTTGTATTCAACTTTTAATGTGGCGATGCCGCTACGCGCCCGTTCGCGCGCTTCCAGCTGCAGCAGAAAGTCACCGCAATTTGTCTGGATACTGCGCAGATCGTCGAGTTCGGCATCGCAGCCATCTGCGATCACTCCGCCTTCGCGCAGGACACTTGAAGGTTCGGGTTTGATTGTTTTTTGTAACAGCGCGATCAGCGTGTGGTCGGCTTGCAGTGCATCGGCAAGACTGGTCAGTAGGTCGGATTTTAACCCGACGCTGTCATCGTGTCGGGTTAAAACCCGACTTACAAGTAGAGCGTGTAATTGCGGCAATTGGGTGAGAGTGTCGCGCAAGCCGGACAAATCGCGCGGGCGTGCAGTTTTCAGCGCGATGCGCGCCGTGATGCGTTCCACGTCCGCGCAGGGTTTCAGTTGTTCATACACAGTGCGAAAGTAATTTTTCAGCGTATCCACCGCATCCAGCCGCATCTGTAAAGCATTGCGGTCGCGCAACGGGTGGTGCAGCCAGTGATGTAACAGGCGGCTGCCCATATTGGTGGCGCAGGTGTCCAGCAACGAGAGCAAGGTGGGGGCAGGCTCACCGCGCAAAGTCTGGCTGATTTCCAGGTTGCGCCGGGTTGCGGCATCCATGCGCACATATTGATCGGAACAGTACACCTGCAAGGTGCGGATATGGCTGATGGCCTGGCCTTGCGTCAGTTTGGCATATCCCAGCAAGGCACCCGCTGCTTCCAGCCCTGCACTGTAATCATCGCAACCGAAACCGGCCAGATCGCGCGTAGCGAATTGCTGGCACAGTGCGCGACGTGCGCTGCCCAATTCAAAATGCCAATCGGGCAGGGTTTTCACCGTTGCATTTTTGATTATCGGCAACGGGACATTTTCCACACACAGGATTTCCGAAGGTTGCAGGCGCTCGAGTTCGGCGGGAAAATTTACCGCAGGAATTTCGGCCACAAAAAATTTTCCCGATGCCAAATTCAGCCAGGCCAAGCCCAGTTGTCCCTGACGTTGATGCACGGCCAGCAACAGGCTATCGCGTTTTTCATCCAGCAGCGCAGAATCAGTTAATGTGCCGGGGGTAATGATGCGCGCCACTTTGCGCTCGACCGGACCTTTGCTGGTAGCGGGGTCGCCTATCTGCTCACATATCGCGACAGATTCACCCAGTTTGACCAGCCGCGCCAGATATTGCTCGGCGGCGTGGTAGGGCACGCCGGCCATCTTGATCGGCTGGCCATTGGATGCGCCGCGTTGAGTGAGTGTGATGTCCAGCAATCGGGCGGCGCGCACGGCGTCGTCGTGGAACAGCTCATAAAAATCCCCCATGCGGTAGAACAGCAGCATGCCCGGATGCTGTGCCTTGATGCCCAGGTACTGCTGCATCATGGGAGTGTGCTTTTCCAGGCTCATCCGGCTAAGGGAAGGTGCGAAACATTCTCAGGGTGCGTGATCGCGCAGGATAGCAGCAGATTCATGACGGCAAGCGTGCAAGGAATGTCGGGAAGGAAGGGGGGTCCTTCTGAAAATAACTGCGATAGCGGCGTAGGAAAGCGGGTGGCGGGAACTGTTTGGAATTGTCGGTCAGGCTGGGCAGAACGCCATTTAAAAAATACATGTCCGATTTCTGCTCACCCTTTACCGAAATGTCATTTCGCTTCTCGCATTCAAAAAAATCCTTGATGCGTGAATAGGTGCGCTCGGACAGCGTAATGCGATTGGGTTCGCTGCTGGATTCCAGGCGCGAGGCATAATTGACCGACTCTCCCCAGATGTCGTAGGCGAATTTTTCCTTGCCGACTATTCCGGCAATCAGATGCCCGGTGTGGATGCCGATGCGGATAGACCAGTTGTGCTGGCTGCTCATACTGCTGCGTTCGGTCACTGCGTGAACAATTTCCATCGCCGCCAGCACGGCATCTACAGGATGGGAAGGATTGCGTTCCGGCAACCCTCCGGCGCACATATAACTGTCACCTATGGTTTTCAGCTTTTCCAGACCGTAGCGTGAGGTGATCTGGTCAAAGGCGCTGAAGTATTCATGTAACATTCGTACCAGATCCTCTGCTGCCAGCTGTTCGGTGAAGGAAGAGAAATCCACGAAATCAGTAAAAATAATCGTGACATCTTCCAGATATTTTGATTCGACCGAACCCTTGGCTCGGTATTCCTTAGCCACCGAAGCCGGTAAAATATTGAGCAATAGCGACTGTGAAGTTTGCCGCTCCCTCTCAATTTCCATGCGCTGCTGTTCCAACTCCTGGTCAAGCTGGCCCAATCGGTCCCGTGCGGTACGTAGCGAGGCCGATTGGCTGTTGAGGGTGCTGGCTATCTCTGCCAATTCATCGTTCGATTGCAACACGATAGGCTGCTCAGTATCACCCGTTTTGATGGACGCTACGCCCTGCTGCAATATGCCAAAGCCGCGGGCAAGGCGGCGATAAATTCGCACGGCAATGGCGGCAGCCGCTAGCATGGAAAAAATAAAAATGATGGAAGATGTCCCGGTGGTCATCCATTGCGCATCACTGAATTCCTTTTGTGCTGCATCTGTACGTTGCTTGCCGACGGTCTCAAGTGCCGGTATCGATTCATACAGTACGCGCTGGCTCAGAGGTTCTGTATGCAACGCAAGTTCGGTCAAGGCCTGCACCTGATTGACCCCGAAATTTTGATAAAAGATGCGCCAGGACGCGGCTAAATCCTCGTAGCTTTTTTGCAGGGTTTCCACCTGGGTACGCATCACCTCATCAGAGAGTTTGTGCAACATTACAATCTGCGATGCGATGGTGCCCGCATGCAGATTCATTTGCTCAACCTCCTTGTCGGGCAAAGGTGTGGTCGCGTTATCGAAGCGGAGCTGACCCAGGCGGGTAACCTGTTTCTGGATGTCGGCTGTTCCTTGCTTGATTGTCGCAGTTAATATCTGGCGGGAAATCGCCTGATGAAGTGCCGCTATCGTGGCGCCATTTTTCTGGCTGCTCCAGAAATTGATGGCGAAATTCAGCGCAAACAATATCAGAATCGCCAGTAGGGAAAGCTGAATATGTTTTCTAAGGGTCATCATCTGGTATCTTCAGGGGGTTCTGCTAAATGTGGGAGACACAGGGCGTGCCATCAAGACTGTCCTGTCTCTAATTATGTATTCCGGCTTGGCAGGCTACCGCAGTGCTCCCTTAGCGGGGTTGTTTCACCGTTCGCAGATAGGGTTTATGTGTTTTCCAGCCACCCGGGTATATTTTTTTTGCCTCGTCATCGGATACCGACGGCACGATAATCACATCATCGCCATCCTTCCAGTTAACCGGCGTGGCGACCTTGTGTTTGGCAGTTAATTGCATCGAATCCAGCACGCGCATTATTTCATCGAAGTTACGGCCGGTAGTCATCGGGTAGGTCAGCATCAACTTGATTTTTTTGTCCGGACCAATGATGAAAACAGAGCGCACCGTGGCGTTGGTGGCAGCGGTGCGGCCTTCTGAGGTGCCACCCTCACTTGCAGGCAGCATGTTGTAAAGCTTGGCTACCGCCAGATCACTGTCGCCTATCATCGGGAAATTCACGGCATACCCTTGGGTTTCCTGAATATCTTTGGCCCATTTGGTGTGGTTATCCACCGGGTCAACGCTCAAGCCGATAACTTTACAGTTGCGCTTTTTGAATTCTGGTTCCAGCTTTGCCATGTAGCCCAGTTCGGTGGTGCATACCGGCGTGAAATCCTTGGGGTGGGAAAACAATATGGCCCAGCCATTGCCTATCCATTCATGGAAATTAATCATCCCTTGAGTGGTTGCAGCAGTGAAATTGGGCGCTTCGTCGTTGATGCGTAGTGACATGTTAATTCTCCTCGAGTAAATGGTACCTCTAAATACTACATCAGTTCTTTAACCCCGGCGTCAGGTGCGGCGCTATCACCTGCAGCATTTGCGCAAATATTTTCGGGTTGCCCGCGCATAAATTGCCGCTCTTCAGATAGCCATCGTTGCCTTGCAGATCACCGACCAGCCCCCCCGCTTCGGTAATCAGCAAACATCCGGCAGCGATGTCCCATGGTTTGAGGCCGGTTTCAAAAAAACCATCGTAGCGCCCCGCCGCAGTATAGGCAAGGTCGAGCGCTGCAGAACCGGGACGGCGCAGCCCGGAGGTCTTTTGCATCATGTCGCGCAAGATGGCCATATAAGCGTCAACATGCGCGAATTGACTGTACGGGAAGCCGGTGCCTATCAGGCAATCGGCCAACTCCTTGCGTTTGCTGACGCGCAGGCGGTGGTCATTAACGTAGGCGCCACGGCCGCGGGTTGCGGTGAACAAGTCATTTTTGGTCGGATCATAAATGACCGCCTGGGTCAGCACACCTTTGTGTTGCAACGCGATGGAAACTGCATATTGCTGAAAACCGTGCAGAAAATTGGTGGTGCCATCCAGCGGATCTATAATCCACACATATTCCGAGTCACCTTGGGCGCCGCTTTCTTCTGCTAGAATTGCGTGGCTGGGATAGGCATCCAGCAGGGTCTTGATGATGGCCTGTTCTGCAGCGCGGTCCACTTCACTGACATAATCCGCATGCGATTTTTTGGTGACGGTCAGGTGGTCGAGATTGTCGGCGGCGCGATGGATCAAATTGCCAGCACGACGCGCAGCTTTCACCGCGATGGTGAGCATGGGATGCATAGTAAACCTTTTTAATGAACGGTCGGAATGTTCCGATGGGCTATTTTAGTGTGAATTGCGTTTTGGATAAACCTGTTTTGGATAATTCTGCGTCACAAGATTCAACTGCCCCGGATAGCATTGCCCGGGATAAACCCGGGATTTTAAATAATGTGCGCGTGGTGCTTAGCCATACCACCCACCCCGGCAATATCGGCGCGGCAGCACGGGCAATGAAAACCATGGGGCTGCATACGCTGTATCTGGTCAACCCAAAATTTTTTCCCGACGCGCAGGCCGACACGATGGCGTGCGGTGCGGAAGATGTGTTGCGCAACGCGGTAGTGTGCAGTTCGATCGATGAAGCGCTATCTGGAACTGTCTTCGTGGCGGCAATGACGGCGCGCTTGCGCGATATCTCGCATGAAGTATTGACGCCGCGGCAAGCCATGCCGCTGTTGGCGCAACACGCTGAGCAACAGCCGGTAGCATTGCTGTTTGGCACCGAGATGGCCGGGCTGACGAATGAAGAAATGGGCAAAAGCCATATTCTGGTACGCATTCCCGCTAACCCTGCATATTCCTCACTGAACCTGGCAGCTGCGGTGCAGGTGGTCAGCTATGAGCTGACCGTGGCCATGCAATATGCCGGTTTGAATTGGCGCGATGTGGAAGTTGAACCGGCACGGCATGAAGAGGTTGAGGGTTTTTTTCGCCACCTGGAAGACGTGCTGGAAAAAATCGGTTTTTTCAATAGCAAACATCCCAATAAGCTGATGCAAAAATTGCGCCGCCTGTATGCCCGCGCGCGGCTAGAACAGGAGGAAGTGAACATATTGCGGGGTATTCTTAGCGCCACAACGGAGTACAATGCCGGACCGGAAAGGGCGAATCGCAGCACCAGTAGCCCGCCAAAATGAAATGAATTTTCGTCGAATAATGCCGCATTTAAATTCTTCAGGGTTGCTGTAATGTTTAAAATGGTGAGAGAGGATATAGCCAGCGTTTTTGAGCGCGATCCTGCCGCGCGCAGCGTATGGGAAGTCATCACCTGCTACCCCGGCTTGCATGCACGCATTTTTCACCGTCTGGCACGTCGACTGTGGCGCGCCAATTTCAAAGTGCTGGCACGCTTTGTATCGCATATCGGACGTTTTTTAACCGGCATAGAAATTCATCCCGGCGCAACCATAGGGCGCCGGTTTTTCATCGATCATGGCATGGGCGTCGTAATAGGCGAGACGGCAGAAATTGGTGATGATGTGACGGTGTATCACGGTGTAACGCTGGGCGGAACGTCGCTGGAAGCAGGCAAGCGCCATCCCACGCTGGGTAATCGCGTCGTGGTGGGTGCCGGCGCAAAAATCCTCGGCCCAATCACAATAGGTGACGATGCCAAAATCGGGTCTAACGCAGTGGTCGTGAAAGATGTGCCGGCTGGCGCTACCGCTTCAGGTATTCCAGCACGGGTGCGGCTTGAGGCCAGCACGAACACCGGTTTCAATGCCTACGGCATCAGCAATGACCGCACCGATCCGATAGCGAAGGCAATAAATGGGCTGATCGAATATACCGCCGCCAACGATCAGCGCATTAAACAGATCCTGGCTCATCTGGAAAAGATGGGTGAAAACGTTAGGGAAGAACGCATCCAAGCCAATAAATCTGATCCCACTGACCTGGACAAAATTGTTGACTAATTTGTTTGGGTATTCTATCATCGCCCCTTGGTTATCCTGACTTCTGGCCTGATCTTCATGGCTGGCTTTCAGGCATGATGCTGTATTTATTAGAGGAAATTATGCGACTCACGACCAAGGGACGGTTTGCCGTAACAGCCATGGCTGATCTGGCGATGAGGGATCAGCATGGGCCGGTCACATTGGCCAGTATCAGCGAACGCCAAAGCATATCGCTGTCTTATCTGGAGCAATTATTCGGTAAATTGCGCAAACGCAACATCGTGGTGGCAGTACGCGGACCAGGAGGCGGCTACAGCCTCGCTCGTTCCAGCGCGCAGATCACGATTGCCGAGATTATTGAAGCAGTGGATGAAACGGTGGATTCAACGCGCTGTGGAGGCTTGGCGAATTGCCATGATGGGCAGCAATGCATTACCCATGATTTATGGGAAGGGCTTAACGGGGCCATTCATGACTATCTGTCTGATGTCAGTTTGAAAAAATTGGCAGACAGCCAGTCGGCACTGAAAACAGGTGTGCGCACGGTAGCCATGCCCAGTAAGTCAACCCGGCCCAAGATGGTTGTGGCGTAGCGGCGGGCAAATTTTTTTCCGTATGAGATGTGGAGTTTAATAATGGCAATTACCTTGACAGAAAATGCGGCCCGACAGATTCAACGCCAGCTGGCGAAGCGCGGCAAAGGGTTAGCATTGCGCGTGGGCGTAAAGAAAGTCGGCTGCTCCGGCATGGCGTATTCGTATGACTATGCTGATGAAGTGCGCGCTGATGATTGCGTATTCCAGGCATTTGACGCCACGGTCGTAGTCGATGCTGCCAGCCTGCCGTTCATTGATGGTTCGCGCCTGGATTTTGTCAGAGAAGGTCTGAAGCAGATATTCAAATTCGATAATCCCAATGTGGACAGCATGTGTGGTTGTGGCGAGAGCTTCAATGTGAAGCTGGACACGCAAAACATCACGGCAAAGGCGTAACAACCATGAGCGCGGCATTGCAAAATCTGGTCAACCAGCCCTACAAACACGGTTTCGTCACCGACATCGAATCGGATGTTGCGCCGCGGGGACTGAGTGAAGACACGATACGGATGATTTCTGCCAAGAAGAACGAGCCGGAATGGCTGCTGGAATTTCGCCTGAAAGCCTTTCAGCAATGGCTGAAGATGACCGAGCCGACCTGGCCCAACGTCAAATATCCCAAAATTGATTTTCAGTCCATCAGTTATTACGCCGCGCCCAAGCAAAAGCCCAAGCTGAAGAGCATGGATGAAGTGGATCCGGAGTTGTTGCGCACCTTTGAAAAACTGGGTGTGCCCATGCATGAGCGTGCAGCGCTGGCGGGCGTGGCGGTGGACGTTATTTTTGACAGCGTATCGGTGGCGACCACCTACAAACACAAGCTGGCTGAAGTCGGAATTATTTTTGGTTCCTTTTCGGAGGCGGTCAACGAGCATCCGGAACTGGTAAAAAAATATCTGGGCACGGTGGTGCCGGTCGGTGATAACTTTTATGCCGCGCTGAATTCGGCGGTGTTCACCGACGGTTCATTCTGCTTTATTCCCAAGGGCGTTAAATGCCCTATGGACTTGTCCACTTATTTCCGTATCAACACCCAGGAAACAGGGCAATTCGAGCGCACGCTGATCATAGCCGAGGAGGGCGCTTCGGTGTCCTATCTGGAAGGTTGCACCGCGCCGCGTTTTGACACCAACCAGTTGCACGCGGCCGTGGTGGAGCTGGTGGCGCTGGATAATGCCGACATTAAATATTCCACAGTACAGAACTGGTATGCCGGTGACGAAAATGGCATCGGCGGCATTTACAATTTCGTCACCAAGCGCGGCCTGGCCAAAGGCGTGAACTCCCGAATTTCATGGACCCAGGTTGAGACCGGCTCGGCCATTACCTGGAAATATCCTTCCTGTGTGTTGCAAGGCGAAAACTCGGTCGGCGAATTTTACTCAGTCGCGGTGACCAACCACCATCAGCAGGCCGACACCGGTACCAAGATGATACATCTCGGCAAAAACACGCGCAGCACCATAGTCAGCAAAGGCATCTCCGCCGGTCATTCCAACAACAGCTATCGCGGCCTGGTGAAAATTGCGCCGACTGCTGCCGGTGCGCGCAATTATTCGCAATGCGATTCAATGCTGATCGGCGACCATTCCGGTGCGCATACCTTTCCCTATATTCAGGTGCGCAACAACAGCGCCAAAGTCGAGCACGAGGCGTCGACTTCGAAAATCGGCGAGGATCAATTGTTTTATTTCGCGCAACGCGGCATAGACGCAGAAGCGGCGGTGTCGATGATCATCAATGGGTTCTGCAAAGACGTGTTTCAGCAATTGCCGATGGAGTTTGCGGTCGAGGCCAGCAATCTGCTCAGTTTTAAACTGGAAGGAAGTGTAGGATGATTTATCCCGGCAGCAAAACCATACTCGACGTGCGCGGGCTATGCGCCAGCGTGAATGGCATAGAAATCCTGAAAGGCCTGGACCTCACGGTAAAAAGCGGCGAAGTGCATGCCATCATGGGGCCGAATGGTTCCGGCAAGAGCACGTTGTCCAAAGTTTTGGCAGGGCATTCTGCTTACCAGGTAACCGGTGGCAGCGTGATGTTTGAAGGCAGCAACCTGCTCGAACTGCCGCCCGAACAGCGCGCTCGTGCCGGGGTGTTCCTGGCGTTCCAGTATCCGATTGAAATTCCGGGCGTGGCTAACAGCCAATTTCTGCGCCTGACCTATAACACCGTACAAACCCAGCGCGGTAAGGAAGAATTGGATCCGCTGGAGTTTGATGATTTCGTGCGCGAAAAAATGAAACTGCTGGAAATGAGTCCTGATTTTCTGGAGCGCAGCGTCAATGAGGGTTTTTCCGGCGGCGAGAAAAAGCGCAACGAGATATTGCAGATGGCGCTGCTCGAACCCCGGCTGGCCATTCTCGATGAGACTGATTCCGGCCTCGATATTGATGCTCTCAGGATAGTTTCGCGCGGTGTCAACCAGCTGGCCAACCAGAACAATGCGATGGTGCTGGTGACGCACTATCAGCGGTTGCTGAATTACATCGTGCCGGATTTCGTGCATGTGATGGATGATGGCCGCATCGTCAAGACCGGCGGCAAGGAATTGGCGCTGGAGCTGGAGTCGCGCGGTTACGACTGGGTGGGCGCCGGACACAAGGGTGCGGCGCGAGTGGCAGCATGAACAGCCCGGCCAATATCATGAACAGTCCAAATATATTGAAGGCGTCTACTTCAGCAGCTTACCTGGACAGCCTGCTGGCCGGACAGCCGCAGCTGGCGCGCAGCCCATTGGCTTGGCTTAATACGCTGCGTGCGGCGGCGGTCGAGCGCGTAGGGGTACTGACAGTGCCTACGGTACGTGATGAGGACTGGCGCTTCACCGATATTTCACTGCTCACCAGTATGACGTTTCATCCGGTGCGTACTGTGACTCCTCTGCAGCCCGCAGATATCGGGCATTTGCATATTGCCGAGGCGACGACACGGCTGGTATTTGTCGACGGAGTTTTTGCGCCCCATCTTTCCAATATTGACGCCGCACCCGGCATACAGGTAACCCATCTTGCGGCAGCGCTGGACGCTGGCGCAAACCACCTGGGACGCCATGCTGCATTCGATAACAATGTTTTTGCCGCGCTGAATACTGCGTTCCTGCACGACGGTGCATTGGTTGTCGTGCCGCGCGATGTGGCAATGACAGCGCCCATCCATCTGCTGTTTATTGCGACGCAAAAAGATGGGCTCAGCTATCCGCGTTGCCTGATTGTGGCGGAATCCGCCAGTTCAGCCACCGTTATTGAAGAATATGTGGCCTTGCAGCCCGAGGCCTGTTTTACCAATGCAGTGACCGAAATTGTACTGGCCGAAAATGCGCGCGTTAATCACATTCGAGTGCAACGCGAAAGCAAGCAGGGGTTCCATATTGCCAATTGTGCGGTTTTCGCTGCTCGGGCCAGCCATTACCAGTCAGTCAGTGTGGCGCTGGGCGGACAGATTTCGCGCTACAACCTGAACGTGCGATTGGCCGAAGGCGCCGAGTGCGCGGTCGATGGTGTGGCGCTTATTTCCGGACGCCAGCTGGCCGATACCCATACCTGCATTGACCACAGCCAGCCACACGGCGTCAGCCGCCAGATGCACAAATGTATCGTGGGAGATAGCGCGCACGCCGTTTTCAACGGCAAGATCATCGTGCGCGAAGGTGCCCAGCGCACCGATTCGCAGCAATCCAGCCACACGCTGCTGCTGAGTGGCCGCGCGCAAATCGATACCAAGCCGCAACTGGAAATTTTCGCCAACGACGTGAAATGCACACATGGTGCCACTGTTGGCCAGCTCGATAGCGATGAAATTTTTTATTTGCGTAGCCGCGGTTTGGCTGACGCGGAGGCGCGCAACTTGCTGACTTATGCATTTGGCGCGGAAGTGATTGATCGCATACCCATCGCATCGCTCAAACATAAGCTTGAACAAGCTGTACTGGAACAAACTGCACGTCCTTGCTGATCGTAACCCATCGCCATCTAATTATCTTTAGGTATTTATTCATGACACGCATATTTCTGTTGGCACTTTCACTCTTCATTGGCGCTCCTGTTGCTTATGCAAAGGAATATGGCAAATACGATGTGACCAAGGTGCGCACCATTGTGGAAAATAAAGCCGGGAACCAATATGGCATTGACCTGAAGTATCTGGATCCCATTCTGCACGATTTGGGGATGCATGCCCGCAACTACCCTGCCCAATTTGATACGCCCCAGGAACGGCAACGCGCAGGCCAGGATGTGATAACGATATCCCGGATACTTGACGTGATGGTAAGTGAACCAAAGGCCAGCCCTGAGCTTCTGCTGCGCGCCGGGTTTATCAACATGGTTGGTCGCAATCTTGACATTCCGGGAGCGGCTGACAAGGCTTCCACAAACTTTACAAAATTGCTCAAGGCAGAACCTTCCCATGCCCAGGGTAATTACTTGTATGGAACTTTTCTGGCAGGAGAAGGTAAAACCAAAAAAGCCGTTCCGTACCTTGATAAGGCGCTGGCTGCAGGCGTGGCTGATGCTGCCTATACGTTGGGTATGGCTCATTTATCATTGGGCAACAAGCAAAAGGCATTAGAGAGCTTCGAAGAATTCAAGAAACGCAGCCCGTTTTACGATGAAAGTGTCATTAAACATATTGCAGACATTCGTAGCGACCTGGCTAAACCGAAGAAGAAACAGAAACAGTGAATACCCAACACAGTGGAACTATGCTGGCCAATACCTCGCGTGACTTGGAGCATGCAGCATCCACGTCAGCATTGGATGTTGGCCGCATACGCGCCGATTTCCCTATTCTAAAGCTGAAGGTGCATGGCAAGCCGTTGGTCTATGTCGACAATGCCGCTTCCAGTCAGATGCCGCAACCGGTGATAGACCGGCTGGTGCATTATCAGACTACGCAACATGCCAATATCAACCGCGCCGTGCATTACCTGTCCGAGACTGCAACCAACGAATTCGAACAAGCGCGCCGCAAATTGCAGCGTTTTATCAACGCCCGTGAAGAGCGCGAAGTCATTTTCACCAGTGGCACCACCGATGCGATTAACCTGGTCATGCACGGTTATGGCAGGAAATTTATCCAGGCGGGTGATGAAATTATCCTGACTACGCTAGAGCACCATGCCAACATTGTGCCGTGGCAGATGCTGGCCGAAGAAAAAGGCGCAAAAATCCGTGTGGTGCCGATCAACGACGCCGGTGAACTGCTGCTTGACGAGTATCAAAAACTGTTTAATGAGCGCACGCGTTTCGTGGGCGTGATGCACGTGTCGAATGCGCTCGGCACTATTAATCCGGTCAAGCAGATGATTGCATTTGCCCATGCGCGCGGCGTGCCGGTGCTGGTGGATGGCGCGCAGGCAGTGCCGCACATGAAAGTTGACGTGCAGGACCTGGATTGCGATTTTTATGCTTTCTCCGGCCACAAAATGTGCGGCCCCACCGGTATTGGCATTTTGTATGGCAAGGCCGCGCAGCTCGAGCGCATGCAGCCATTCAAGGGCGGCGGTGACATGATCCTGTCGGTCACTTTCACCAAGACCACTTACAACACCATCCCGCATAAATTTGAGGCCGGCACCCCGCCGATTGCAGCTGCGATAGGGCTGGGCGCAGCAGCGGATTACCTGACGGCCATTGGCATGGAGCGTATTGCCGCGCACGAACATGCGTTGCTGGACTATGCAACCGGACAGATAAATCAACTGTCCGGAGTGCGAATCATTGGTACCGCCAAGAACAAGGCAGCAGTGCTTTCGTTCGCGATTGACGGTGTGCACCCACACGACATCGGCACGCTGCTCAATCAGGAAGGCATCGCGGTGCGCACCGGGCATCATTGTGCGCAACCAGTGATGCAGCGTTACAACGTGGCCGCGACTTCCCGCGCGTCATTTGCTTTTTACAATACGATGGGCGAAGTCGACGCATTGATTGCCGGTATCCGCAACGTGCAAAAGGTATTTGCATGATTTCCGACTCCAAATCCCTGTATCAGGAAGTGATACTCGACCACAATAAAAAACCTCGCAATTACGGCGTTGTGGAGCAGGCCAGCCATCGCGCCGAAGGCCATAACCCATTGTGCGGCGATCACATCAGCATAACGCTGGCGCTGGATAATGAAAATATTGCCGCGATTGCTTTTGAAGGCGAGTCCTGCGCAATCTGCAAGGCGTCTGCGTCGATGATGACGGTTGCGGTTAAAGGCAAAACGCGCGCCGATGCGGAAATGATGATCCAGGAATTCCGCGGCATTGTGACCGGCCAACTGGAGGTAGCGGCGGCCAGCCATATCGGACGGCTGGCCGTTTTTGCCGGGGTGCATGAGCTGCCCGCGCGGGTCAAATGCGCAATCTTGCCGTGGCACACCTTGCATGCCGCATTTATTGCCCAAGTCAGCACCTCCACCGAGGCAGACGCCGATCCTATGCATGCTCCTATCGGCAGCGCATAACCATGCCAAAAATTTCCGACATCGAAAACACCCCCAATCCGAATGCGATGAAATTCGTGCTGAAGGAACCATTGACCTGGGGCATAGCGCATTCCTATGACAATGCCGCAGAAGCCAAGGATGATCCGTTGGCTGCCGCGTTATTCAGCATCAGTCATGTGACTAATGTGTTCTATGTGGACCGCTGGCTGACCGTGACCCAGGATGGCCAAGCTGACTGGGCAGAATTAACTCGCGAGGTGGCCGTGCCTATCCGCGCCGCGCCGGCAGCCGATACGCGATCAAATGCGGTAACCAGCGCCGCAACCAATACCCTTGACGGCCTGAGCCCGGAAGACCAGCAACGCTTGAGTGCGATCAGCGAATTGCTGGACGCGCAAATACGCCCCTACCTGCAAGGCGATGGCGGCGACCTGTATGTGGTCGGATTGGCGGGCAACAAGCTTAGCGTCCATTATCAGGGCGCGTGCGGTACCTGTCCCAGCTCAATATCGGGAACGCTGATAGGCATTACCAACCTGGTGCGGACGATAGAGCCGGGTATAGAAGTCGAAGCGGTATAGCAATATTTAAGGAAACGCCGATTAAGTCGTCATGCCCGCGCAGGCGGGCATCCAGCTTGTTGATTTAACTGGACTCCCGCCTTCGCGGGAGTGACAACTTAAGACTTGTTCGGAGTTTCCTTAATTTGAGGAGATAAAGCATGGAAATAGGCAAACTATGGCAGACAATCTCAAACCGCTGGTTATACTTGGCCGGAAGCCTGACCATCGCTGCCCTGTTCGGCGCAGCCCTTTATCTGCAACATGTCCTGCATCAAGACCCGTGCCCGCTGTGCATGATTCAGCGCTTTATTTTTATTGCGATGCTGGTGCTGTTTGCGCTGGCTACCTTGCATAACCCCAAACGTAGCGGTGCAAAAATTTATGCCGTCCTGATAGGGCTGGTTGCATTAAGTGGCGTGGCGGTTGCTGCCCGCCACATCTGGATACAGCACTTGCCCGCCGATCAAGTGCCTGCCTGCGGTCCTGGCCTGGACTATATGCTGGAAAATTTCCCGATGGCCGATGTATGGAAAGAGCTGATGCACGGCTCTGGCGAGTGCGCGGCCAAGGGCTGGACATTCCTGACGCTGGGCATCCCGGAATGGTCACTGGTATGGTATGTGTTGCTGGGTGGGTGGGCGGTGTTGATCGCGATTAGAAAGCCCGCTGGAAATTAGACGGGCCAGCATCCCTAAAATTTATGTCAGTGATTAGCCTATGTGCGGTATATAACACTCAGAAATATCAATTACAGGTATAAAGTGTCATTTTTTTCCACCACCCATTATTCTGCAGGAGACGACATGACTGATATCACCAAACTGCTCAAAGACGAAGCAGCCCATTTGCTGCAACACCGTTGTAGCGGAATTCCAAAAGAATCATTGCACCTGCCGGGACCGGACTATGTCGACCGCGTGGTGTCAATAAAAGACCGCAAGCCGGGCGTGCTGCGCAGCATGCAAGCGCTGTATGGACATGGCCGCCTGGCCAACACCGGTTATCTTTCGATACTGCCGGTAGACCAGGGCGTAGAGCATTCCGGCGGTGCCTCGTTTGCGCCCAACCCGATATATTTTGATCCCGATAACATTGTCAAACTGGCAATTGAAGGTGGCTGCAACGCGGTTGCCTCCACCCTGGGTGTGCTGTCGTCTGTGGCACGCCGCTATGCCCACAAAATTCCGTTCATAGTCAAAATTAACCATAACGAAATACTGAGTTATCCCAACGTCTATGACCAGACGCTATATGCCAGCGTGGACCAGGCGTTTGATATGGGCGCGGTGGCAATCGGCGCTACGGTGTTCTTTGGTTCAGATCAGTCGCGGCGGCAGATACAGGAAGTCTCCGAAGCTTTCGCCCAAGCGCACGAGCTGGGCATGGCCACTATCCTGTGGGCCTATCTGCGCAACCCGGCATTCAAGACTGCCGACAAGGATTACCATGTGTCTGCCGACCTGACCGGCCAGGCCAACCATCTTGCGGCGACCATCAATGCCGATATCGTCAAGCAGAAAATGGCCGAGAACAACGGCGGATATAACGCGATTAAATTCGGCAAGACCCACCCCAAAGTGTACAGCGAACTGACCACCGACCACCCGATCGACCTGGCGCGCTACCAGGTGGCGAACTGCTATATGGGACGTGCGGGCATGATTAATTCCGGCGGCGAATCATCCGGCAAGGATGACCTGCAACAAGCGGTAAGGACAGCGGTAATCAATAAACGCGCCGGTGGCATGGGCCTGATCTCCGGGCGCAAGGCATTCCAGAAACCGATGCAGGATGGAGTGGCGTTATTGAATGCGATTCAGGATGTGTATCTGGATAAATCGGTGACGGTGGCTTGAGGGTTGCAGTACATAATTCTAGAACGAGTACATGGCTTTAATCCCATATGCATCCATGCTGGACTGGGGTTGAGAAATCTCCCATAACACCCCGCCCCTTGAAGCTATAACAGTATTTGACCGCTTGAAACGCCAGCTATCATAATAGCCGAGCACATCCCAATCCTTGCCGATGCGATAGCCTAATTCCGCATACAAGCTGATGTCCTTGCCGGGAGTAAGGATCGGGTTGGAATCATAGCCTTGGTTATCCAGATGAGCGTCTTCCCGGGTATAGAGGGGGTATTTCAGGCCACCACCGCCATGAAACCCTGGAGTCTTGCCAAACTTATCAAGGGTGATACCTCCGCGCACATAAACGATCAGGAAATCCTCGATTTGTTTGAAGCCATTGTTACCAATACTGCGCTGCCAGGTATCCAATCCCAGTCCTCCCACGTAGTCCAGTTTGTGACTATTTGCCATATTCACACGATATGAAAACTGTGCTTCGTGAATGGCGCCGCTATATTGGGTGGTGGTAGCAACCGGCAGGCCGGAAATTTGGTAAAAAGTGTCATAGTGAACCTTGCCGGCATACAGCTTGCCGCGATAGCCGAACAGCAACCCGCGCTCGCGATCCTGTACCCACTTCAGGTGTACGGCATAGCGCAAGCCATATTCTGTAGGGGATAAGGGTGCATTGTCTATCGTTTCCTGCCAGTGATAATCTTCAATGCTTCCTCCTATGCTCGATTCAGCCTGCGCCCAAGGGGAGAAAATGGCCAAGGCAATAAATGCTAAAAATTTGTTGAGCCGGGACATTATTATTATTTTCCTTAAAGGTTTTCTGCACATTTTTCTCTACGCAAACAAATTCACCACTCCATCCAGCCCGGAAAAGTTCAAGGCGTAGCTGGCTTGCGCGCGTACCACGGGCTTGGCGTGGTAGGCGATGCTGACGCCAGCCTGGGACATCATTTTCAGGTCGTTTGCGCCATCTCCGATGGCGATGACTTGTTCGGCCTTCAGGTTCAGCTGATCGCGTATCCGCACCAGCGAATTGGCTTTGCCCTGTGCATCGACAATGTTGCCCAATACTTTTCCGGTCAGTTTGCCGTTGGCAATTTCCAGTGTGTTTGCCTCAGCATAATCCAGGTTCAGCCGCGCCTTCAGTTTATCGGTGAAAAAAATAAAACCGCCGGATACCAGTAATGTCTTGATGCCCAGGCTTTGCAGTTTTTTCAGCAGCGTGTCGGCACCGGGGTTGAGCTGCAGGCGCTGGTCGTATACTTGTTGCAGCAGACTTTCATTCACACCTGCCAGCAGCGCTACCCGGCGCCTCAGGCTCTCGCCAAAATCCATCTCGCCGCGCATGGCCGCTGCGGTAATGGCAGCGACCTGCGTTTTCAGGTTAACCAGGTCGGCAATTTCATCCAGGCATTCAATGTTGATCAGCGTGGAATCCATGTCCATGACGACCAGGCCGAAGTCACCGAGATGCTGCCCGGGCCTGACAAAGCCGTAATCCAGCTGATGGTCCTGGCAAAGAGTGGCGACGGCATCGTGCGGCTTGGCATCATGCAGCCGATAACTGTTGGCGGCAGTTTGTTCGATGCGTGTGGCGGTGGTCAGTCCGGCAATACGGTTCAAGTGAGCAGCAGCGATAGCGTGAGGCGATTGGATGATCAGGTTCATACTTTATTATTGTCATGCGGGGATCGAGTTTGCCATTTTAATTCAATTCGCAGCATGGCAGAGGTGATGTTGTTATGGTGAGCGACTATTGATCCAGCATGATGAACTTTTAACTCCGTTCGGGCTGAGCTCGTCGAAGCCCATTCACCTTTCGACAGGCTCAAGGCGAACGGACTTCAAACATTAATCTGGCCCGATCAATAATTCAGAGATTGTTCGCGCTCCCGCTACGTGCATCCAGCCAGGCCAGATAATCCGAAATGGGCATGGGTTTGGCGAAATAATGGCCTTGCAGCATCCCCACCCCCAATGTCCGCAGCAGGTCAGCAGTTCGGGCATCCTCGACGCCTTCGGCGACGCATTCCAGATTTAATGACCGGGCAATGGATAATATCGCCGTGGCGACACTTAGGCCGCTTTGTTCATGGATGCGTTTAACAAATGAAATGTCCAGTTTTAATTCATCGGCTGGAATCTCATGCAATTGCGACAGTGAAGAATATCCCACGCCAAAGTCATCAATGGAAATGCCGAAGCCCTTGGCATCCAGTTCCACTATGCGTTCGCGCGCATAAGCCACATCAGTCAACGCGATACCTTCGGTGATTTCCAGCATGATGCGTGACGGCGTAATGTTGGCGCGTACCACATCATCGACAAATTGCTGGACTATTGTGTTGGAAAACAATTGACGCTTGGAAAGGTTTACCGATAGGCGATGGTGCTTCGGGAACAGCGTCAGCGCATGTAATGCTTGTTTCCAAACCAGCTGGCCAACTTTGTCGATCAGGCCCAGGCTTTCTGCCATCGGAATGAACACCGTCGGCGGTATCCATCCTTGCTCCGGCTCATACCAGCGCGCCAGGGCTTCGGCTCCAATTACCTCGCCGGTATTGGCTGAGACGATAGGTTGCAGCCAGCACTGGATTTGGTCGTTATGGACAGCCTGCATCAAGCGGCTTTGAATATAGAATGACTGCCGTCCGCTTTCCTTGCCTGAGATCGCATTGAAGAATTGGATATTGTTGCGGCCTTGCGCCTTGGCGTAGAACATAGCACGGTCTGCCTGGGCCAGCAGCATTTCGCTGTTGCTTGCGTCATCCGGGTATACCGCAAAACCTGCGCTGAATGTAAACGGAAAATCGGTGCCATCAATGGTAATGTAATCGCGTGCCAGCAAAGATAATTTTTCGGTAATATCACGTGCATCATCCAGCCCATTCAGGTCAGGGCAAAGCACGACAAATTCATCCCCCCCCCAGCGCGATAAGGTATCCGTGCCACGCAAGGTAGCCGACAGCCGTTGTGTGACTTCTTTTAGCATGCGGTCACCGGTCTTGTGGCCGAAATTATCATTTACCTGCTTGAAATGGTCGAGGTCAATGAATCCCAATGCCACGCACTGGCCGCTGCGTGCCGCGCGAGTAATGGCCATGCCCATGCGGTCTTCCA
>JANNQM010000070.1:0-31502 GCA_031400735.1 Gallionellaceae bacterium | reverse complement strand
TTCTTCCATCTTGGTTTTTTTTTTTTACTTTTTTTTTTATTATAATTTTTTTTTTTTTTTGTTTTTGTGTTTTCCTTGCGTTGTTTTTGTGTCCCTTCCCTGGGGGCGCCGGGGGCCCCGCCCCCCCCCCCCCCCGACCTTGAACGTTAGCCCTTTCAACCTGCTGGGTACTGGTGCCGAATGAAGATTTCACAGCTCACACGAAGAGACATTATTGATTCGATGGTCGCAGAACATGTGAACTGGTGCGGTCGCCTCGAAGAGTCTGAGTTTTTGGCGCGGCTCTTCGATCTGCAAAGCCTCCCGTCTACGGATGGACGATTCAATAATGCCGAAGGAGACATTTGGCAGCACCGTGTCAATAACTTCGATTGGGACGATGACTGGGTGTTCCACGACAAACGGTTCGGCTTATTGACTGGGGACGACGAAGTCTTCCTACGGTTTCTATGCGAAACAATCCACCCAGTTGTTCGACCTGATGTTACTGAATCCGAACGCTATTCGCAGATGTACAATCAAATCTTACAGAACGACGGCTTCAAACTGGTGGAGAGAACACGCCTTTCTGGAAAACCAGTTTACGTTGGGCGCTACGTCGGAATCGGCGCTACGCCTGGTCTTTCCGCGGCTCGTCAAACTTTGGCAGGCACAGACCCTGGGTATGTCGCACAACAAATAACGCGAATGGATGCAGCGGTTATAAACGATCCGAGTCTCGCCATCGGTACAGCGAAAGAATTGGTAGAAACTTGCTGCAAGACCATCCTAACGGATCGAGGTATTGCTTTCTCAAGGAATGCTGACCTCCCTGAGTTGGTGAAACTAACTAGCAAGGAACTTGAACTCACACCCGACGACATACCAGAAAAATCCAAAGCCGCAGACACCATTAAACGGCTTCTTAGCAACCTCGCAACAATCACTCAAGGTGTCGCTGAACTTCGTAACCACTATGGCACTGGTCACGGGAAGAATGCTGACGCGAAAGGGTTGCAATCCCGGCACGCTAAACTAGCAGTCGGCGCAGCTTCCACACTTGCAGTGTTTCTCGCAGAAACTCACAATGAGCGCCCGAAGTAATTACAAAAGGGCTAACCCAGCGTTCAACTCGGATGGCGCGCGAGGGGTAAGGTGTATAATCGTAGCATTACCCCTGCAACCGCCACCCCACCATTTCCCCGCCCTGAGCGGCACTAAACGATGTTCGCCAGTGCTATCGCCGCGGGCACTTGCCACGCATCGCGGCGCAAGGTGATGCTGTGGACATTGCGCGGCAGTTTGTAGAAATCCGCGCTCCAAGCTGGATTCATTCCCATACGATGATGTACTCGCTTATGCGCATGGGGTGTCGCGCATGGGGATTCTGAAATAACCGCTTTCCTGATACCATCGCGACCTTACAAGTCCGTGATACAAGCAATGAGCAATTCCCCTTTGCAAGCCGTGCGCGGCATGAATGACATTCTGCCGGATGAGGCGCAGCTGTGGCTGTGGTTTGAAGACACGGTGCGCGACTGGCTGGAAGCTTATGGCTACCGCAATATCCGCATGCCGCTGTTGGAGCCGACTGCGCTGTTCAAGCGCGCGATCGGCGAGGTGACCGATATTGTCGAAAAAGAAATGTACAGTTTCGCCGACAGTCTCAATGGCGATCAGCTTACGTTGCGCCCGGAAGGCACTGCTTCCTGTGTGCGCGCCGCGCTGCAGCACAACCTGCTGTACAATGCGCCGCAGCGTTTGTACTACAGCGGCGCGATGTTCCGCCACGAACGCCCGCAGAAAGGGCGTTACCGCCAATTTCACCAGATAGGCGTGGAGGCATTGGGCTTTGCCGGGCCGGATGTTGATGCCGAGCAGATACTGATGTGCGCGCGGCTGTGGCGCAAGCTGGGGTTACGTGAAGTCACGCTGCAAATAAATACATTGGGAGATGTTGCGGCACGGCAGCGCCACCGCACCAAGCTGATTGCCTATTTCTCGCAGCACACCAGCCTGCTGGATGCTGACGCGACGCGCCGTCTGCATAGCAATCCGTTGCGCATTCTGGACAGTAAAAACCCGGCGATGCAGGAATTGATCGGTGCTGCGCCTGCCCTGATGGATGAACTGGAAGAGGACGCGCGAGGCCATTTTGACAGCGTGCAGAATATTTTGCGCCAGCATGGCGTGGTGTTTGAAATCAATCCGCGACTGGTACGCGGCCTGGATTATTACAACCGCACGGTGTTTGAGTGGACTACGACGCGTCTTGGTGCACAGGGCACCATCTGTGCTGGTGGACGTTACGACGGTCTGATCGAACAACTGGGCGGCAAGCCCGCGCCGGCATGTGGTTTCGCGATGGGCATAGAAAGGTTGCTGGCGTTGGTGCAGGAAGAGGGCAAGCCCACCCCATCACCGGCGCTGGATGTATATGTGGTGCATCAGGGTGAACAAGCCAGCGCGATGGCCAGCATGGTGGCCGAGCAATTGCGCGACGGCGGCAAGCGCGTGCTGTTGCATTGTGGTGGTGGTAGTTTCAAGTCGCAGATGAAGAGGGCCGATGCCAGCCAGGCGCGCTGCGCGGTGATCATAGGCGAGGATGAAGTACGCAGCGGGCTGCTGACCGTCAAGCCGTTACGCGGCGGCGAACAAGTGAGTGTGGAGCTGGCCGACCTGGCCGCTAAAATTGATGATTTGAATTGAAATTTATTACAAGGAAGAAAAATGGCAATACTCGATATGCAGGAACAAGAACAACTGGATGCCTTTAAATCATGGTGGAAAGACAACGGCAAGTGGCTGTTGTTGGTGCTGGGTTTGGCGCTGGGTGTTTTTGTTGCAGTACAGGGCTGGAAAACCTATCAGGGGAACCAGGCGACCGAGGCTTTTACATTGTATGACGAGATGGGAAAGCAACTAGCCACTAATGACCCCAAGCGCATTAATGACGCCGCTGCGGCGATAATGGACAAATTCAGTTCCAGCGCCTATGCGCCGCGCGCCGCACTGGCTGCGGCTCAGGTGAATGTCCAGTTTAACGACCTACCCAAGGCCAAATCACAGTTGCAGTGGGCAATCGACAATGCCGATGAACCGGGCTTGCAGCACACTGCGCGGCTGAAGCTGGCGACTGTGTTGCTGGACGAGAAAAATTTTGATGGCGCGCTTAAACTGCTGGAGGCAGACCACCCGGAAGCTTACGCCGGGCTGTACGCTGACCTGAAAGGCGATGTATTGAATGCGCAGGGCAAGACTGAAGAAGCGCGTGCCGCTTATCAACTGGCCTATGACAAGATTGATCCCAAGAGCTCGTATCGCAGCATGATCCAGGTCAAGCTGGAAGCGGTCGGCGGCACTAAATGATAGTTCGCCTTGCCGCGTTGCTGCTGTTGGCGGCACTTGCGGGTTGTTCTACCTCTAGTAACAAATTAGGCAAGGATGCAGCAAAACTGCTGGAGTTCAAGCACACGGCCAAGTTTGATGTGCGCTGGCGGGCTGATATCGGCGGTGCTGGCAACAATATTCTGCAACCTGCGTTAATGCCGGACGCAGTGTATGCCGCCAATGCCAAGGGAAAGTTATTCAAACTGCAGCGTGCCAGCGGCAAACGGCTGTGGCGGGCGAAGAGCGGCTTTACTATTTCTGCCGCAGTGGGCGCGGGCAGTGGCTTGATACTGATAGGCGGCGCCAAGGGCGAGCTGGCCGCTTTTGGCGAAGACGGCAAATTGCGTTGGCAAACCACCGTATCCAGCGAAGTATTGAATGCGCCACAAATCGCCGACGGAGTCGTAGTGGTACGCACCGGTGATGGCCGCATTAATGGGCTGGATGCAGTGGATGGCAAGCGCCTGTGGTTATACGAGCGGGCGATGCCGTCCTTGATCGTGCGCAGCCATGCCGGTGTCACGATAGACCGCGGTACCGTTTACGCCGGGTTCGCCGCCGGCAAACTGGCCGCAATCAGCCTCGCCACGGGTGTGGTGCTGTGGGAAACCGTGGTATCGCAACCGCGTGGCAACACCGAGCTGGAACGCATCAGCGACATCATCAGTGCGCCGGTCACGGATGGTGAACGTGTGTGCGCGGTGGCCTTTCAGGGGCGTGTGGCATGCTTTAGCCAAGCGCAAGGAGGCTTGCTATGGAGCCGTGACCTGTCCAGCGATAAGGGTATGAGCCAGTTCGGTAACAACCTGTATGTAACGGCTGACAATGGCGCACTGTGGGCGCTGGACAAAAATAGCGGCAGCTCGGTGTGGAAGAATGATCAAATGACCTTGCGCCGCATTACCGCGCCGTTGGCGCTGGGCAGATACCTGGTGGTGGGAGATTACGAAGGCTATTTGCATGCACTGAGCCTGGACGATGGCGCCTTGGTAGCGCGTTTCAAGACCGGCGACAGCCCGATCATCGCAGCTCCGCTGGAAATGGACGGCGGCTTGCTGGTGCAAGTGAAGGATGGTGGGTTGTATTCCGTTGCGCTTCACTAATTAAAATTAAATGTTACCCACCCTGGTATTAGTAGGCCGTCCCAACGTCGGCAAATCCACGCTCTTCAACCGGCTGACACGCTCGCGCGATGCGCTGGTGGCAGACATGCCGGGATTGACGCGCGACCGCCATTATGGCCGGGGGCGCGTCGGCGACCGACCATTCCTGGTGGTCGATACCGGCGGGCTGGAGCCGGTGGCCAAGGAAGGCATACTGTTCGAAATGGCGAAGCAGACGCGACAGGCGGTGGATGAGGCCGACATCGTGCTGTTTTTGGTAGATGGACGCCAGGGCGTGACTTCGCAGGACAAAATAATAGCCGAGCAATTGCGCAAGACCGGCCGGTCACTGATGTTGCTGGTCAACAAGGCGGAGGGCATGCAACGCGCTGCGGTCACGGGCGAATTTTTTGAATTGGGGTTGGGCGAGCCGCTGCCTATCTCTTCCGCGCATGGCGACAATGTCAGCGAAATGGTGGAACTGGCGCTGGAGGAATTGCCTGCCCAAGCTGAAAGTGAAGATGAAAAATCTGACCACCCCAAGCTGGCCATCGTTGGCAGGCCGAATGTAGGCAAGTCAACTTTAGTGAATGCAATACTGGGCGAAGAGCGGGTAATTGCCTTTGACCAGCCGGGTACTACGCGCGACAGCATCTACATTGATTTTGAGCGCGGCGAGAAAAAATACACCATCATCGACACCGCCGGCGTGCGCCGCCGTGGAAAAGTGGATGAAGCGGTCGAGAAATTTTCGGTAATCAAAACCCTGCAAGCGGTGGAAGACGCCAATGTCGTGGTGCTGGTGGTGGACGCGCAGCAAACCATTACCGAACAGGATGCGCACATTGCCGATTTCGTGTTGCAAGCCGGGCGGGCGCTGGTGCTGGCAGTCAACAAATGGGATGGGCTGGATGATTATCAGCGCGCAACAACCAAGCGCGATCTGGACCGCAAGCTGCACTTTCTGAGTTTTGCCAAACTACATTTTATTTCCGCACTGCATGGTAATGGCGTACCCGGAATTTTGAAATCGGTGGACGAAGCATACGCCGCCGCAATGGCCAAGCTACCTACGCCCAAACTGACCCGGGTGCTGATGGACGCCGTGGAAAAACAGCAGCCTCCACGCTCGCAATTCCGCCCCAAAATGCGCTATGCCCATCAAGGCGGCAGCAATCCGCCGCTGATCGTGATTCATGGTAGCGCACTGGATAAAATACCGGATAGTTATCGTCGTTATCTGGAGCGCACTTTTTGCGAGGCCTTTAAATTGCAAGGCACGCCGCTGCGGATAGAATTCAAGGCCGGCAAAAATCCTTTCGCCAACAAGGCCCCCAAGCCGCTCACCGAAAGCGAAGAACGCAGTGCGCATCGCGCCCGGATCAGGGGACGCCGGTTGTACGGGCGTTAACAGTTTATTGAAAAACTACTGCGCTTGCCAATACTGCGTTGGAAATGGACTCAAAATCCTCATGTACTCTTGTGTACACTCCGGTTTCTCGTCCATTTCCGCCTTGTCTTGGCTGCGCTCATAACGTTTTTCAACAAACTGCTATGCTTATTTGAACGCCCCCATGAGTTCAGTTATACTGCGCGGCCCTTTAATTCCGTTTCTAAATTAAAGATGACAAGAAGGCGAGCCGCAGACAGTACAGATAGTACGGCAAGGTGAAGCCGACGCAGTCAGGTTTAATTTAGAAACGGAATTAGGCGCGTAGCTCAGCTGGTTAGAGCACCACCTTGACATGGTGGGGGTCGTTGGTTCGAGTCCAATCGCGCCTACCAACAACTGAAAGAAAGTAAGCCGCTTTGCGGCTTTCTTCTTTTAAGATAGGTAAATGTTTTGTATGAACAAGAAAGCACCCATCTCAGCCAATACCATCAGACATCATGCCACGGTGACACGTGCGCGCCGCGAAGCGCAAAACGGCCACCGTGGCGCGATCATGTGGTTTACCGGCTTATCCGGGGCAGGAAAGTCGACACTGGCGCATGCCGTAGAAGAACAATTGCATTTGATGAACTACCGCACTTGTGTGCTGGATGGGGACAATGTACGTCATGGCTTGTGCGGTGATTTGGGATTTTCGGCGCAAGACCGCGTGGAAAACATCCGGCGCATTGGCGAAGTAACAAAGCTGTTCATGGAAGCGGGGGTGATCGTGCTGACCGCTTTTATTTCGCCTTTTCGCGCAGATCGTGAACGGGTGCGCGGCATGGTGGATCATGGCGATTTTGTCGAAATTTATTGCAATAGCCCGCTGGAAATTTGCGAGAGCCGCGACGTAAAGGGCCTGTATAAAAAAGCCCGCGCCGGACAAATCCACGAATTCACCGGTATCTCCGCTGCCTATGAAGCACCGGAAAACCCCGAATTGACAGTGTATACCGGGACCGATGAATTGGAGGTTTGTGTGCAACAGGTCATAAGCGAAATGCGGCAGCGCGGAATTATTCCGTATAAGTGACTGTGATTGGGAACAAGTTGAAATCGTTTATGATGGGCATTTAGCCGCTGCCTTTGGAAATTTACAAACAAGAAAATTGATATGCCCGAGAAATTAACATGCCAGTAATTACCTTACCAGACGGATCTCAACGCAGCTATCCCCAGCCCGTTACCGTTGCTGAAGTGGCACAAAGCATAGGTGCAGGTTTGGCGCGTGCGGCGTTGGCCGGCAAGGTAAACGGCGCGCTGGTGGATACTTCACACCTGATTTCTGCCGATGCTTCGCTGGCGATTGTGACCGACAAGGACACGGACGGGCTGGAGATCATCCGCCACTCCACTGCCCACCTGATGGCGTATGCGGTCAAGGAATTGTTTCCGGAAGCGCAGGTGACGATAGGCCCGGTGATTGAAAACGGTTTTTTCTACGACTTTGCCTTTGCCCGCCCGTTTACGCCGGATGACCTGGCGGCAATTGAAAAGCGCATGGCGGAATTGGCCAAGCGCGATCTGCCGGTATCGCGCAAGGTATTGCCGCGCGATGAGGCCGTGGCGTATTTCAAGGGACTGGGCGAGCATTACAAGGCTGAGATTATTTCTTCCATTCCTGCCGGAGAAGATGTATCGCTTTACACCGAAGGCGATTTCACCGACCTGTGCCGCGGCCCGCACGTGCCTTCTACTGGCAAACTGAAGGCATTCAAATTGATGAGCGTAGCTGGTGCCTATTGGCGCGGTGATCACCGCAATGCGATGTTGCAGCGCATCTATGGCACGGCTTGGGCGAAGAAAGAAGACCTCGACGCGTACCTGCACCGTCTGGAAGAAGCCGAGAAGCGCGATCACCGCAAGCTGGCCAAGCAGCTCGATTTATTCCACATGCAGGAAGACGCGCCCGGCATGGTGTTCTGGCATCCCAATGGATGGGCGATCTGGCAGGAAGTTGAGCAATACATGCGTGACAAATTCCGCGAGTACGGCTATCAGGAAGTGCGCACGCCAACGATGATGGATCGTACGCTGTGGGAGAAATCCGGGCATTGGGAAAACTACCGCGACAACATGTTCACCACGCATTCCGAGGCGCGCGATTTCGCGGTGAAGCCGATGAACTGTCCGGGGCATGTGCAGATTTTTAATCATGGCCTGCACAGCTACCGTGATCTGCCGATGCGCCTGGCCGAATTTGGATCGTGCCACCGTAACGAGCCATCCGGTTCGCTGCATGGCTTGATGCGTGTGCGCGGTTTTGTGCAGGACGATGCGCACATCTTCTGTGCCGAGCGGCAGATCGAAAGTGAAGTGGCGGATTTCATCGTGATGCTGCAAAAAGTGTATGCCGATTTTGGTTTTAACGATGTGCTGGTCAAGCTCTCCACGCGACCGGAAAAACGCGTGGGTTCGGATGAGACCTGGGACAAGGCGGAAACCGCGCTGGCGGCAGCGCTGAAACAGAATAAACTGGAATATGAATTGCAGCCGGGAGAGGGCGCATTCTATGGACCCAAGATAGAATTTTCGTTGAAGGACACGTTGGGAAGGGTATGGCAGTGCGGCACGATTCAGCTGGATTTTAACCTGCCGGTACGCCTGGGTGCCGAGTATGTGGACGAGGACAATACCCGCAAAGCCCCGGTGATGCTGCATCGCGCGATCCTGGGTTCGCTGGAACGGTTCATCGGCATTCTGATCGAGCACCACGCTGGCGCCTTCCCGTTATGGTTGTCGCCGGTGCAAATGGTGGTGATGAACATCTCCCAGGCACAAGAGGATTACGCTACTCAGGTTGCGCAAAATCTGCGTGCTGCCGGGTTCCGCATCCAGCTGGATTTGCGTAATGAGAAGATTACCTATAAAATCCGGGAACATAGCTTGCAGAAACTACCTTATCAGTTGATTATCGGGGATAAGGAGATGGCCGCAGGTTTGATTGCCGTGCGAAACCGTAAAGGTGCAGACTTGGGGCAGATGACGATGCAAGTGTTGTTACAACACCTGCAATCGGAATTGCAAACAGGCCATGAACTTCAAGCGGAAAGTGCGGTTTAATTTTTTATGAGGGAATTGCAATAGCTCAGGATAAATCACAGCGTCTCAACGAACAGATAACAGCACCTCAGGTGCGGCTGGTTGGGGTAGAGGGAGAGCCACTAGGTGTAGTGGCAGTCGCGGAAGCACTTAGGTTAGCGGAAGCTGCCGATCTCGATTTGGTGGAAATAGCGCCGATGGCGGAACCGCCGGTGTGCCGCATTATGGATATCGGCAAATTCAAATATGCCGAGAGCAAAAAGCAGCACGAAGCCAAACTGAAACAGAAGCAGATTCAGATCAAGGAAGTCAAATTCCGGCCTGGAACAGATGATGGGGATTACAACATCAAAGTGCGCAATTTGATTCGCTTTCTCGGCGAGGGCGACAAAACCAAGGTTACTTTGCGCTTCCGAGGTCGTGAGATTGCCCATCAAGGTATAGGCATGCAAATGATGGAGCGGGTCAGGGCAGACCTTGATATGCATGCGGTGGTGGAGCAGTTTCCGAAAATGGAAGGGCGGCAGATGGTGATGGTGCTGGGCCCGAAAAAGAAATAAAAAATCCAAACTCCGTCGCGATACGGCGTTGCTCAATAAATTTTATCGCTTACATATAAACCATATGCCGCGCGTTAAAATTTCTTTCGCGCCTTGTCTCGCTTAGGATTTTGAATTTTTGTAAGACGGAGGTTAAGGGACTGGCCGACGTAGTTGAGTAGTAAACAGTCCCACACAAGTGGTTCCGGGTTTTAAGTGTTCCTGTCAGGAACCTCCCGGCGTCATCCAATAAAGGAGTTGTCATGCCAAAAATGAAAACCAAAAGCGGTGCAAAAAAACGCTTTAAGGTGCGCGCGGGCGGCAGC
Source organism: Gallionellaceae bacterium (assembly GCA_031400735.1). Lineage (GTDB taxonomy): Bacteria > Pseudomonadota > Gammaproteobacteria > Burkholderiales > Gallionellaceae > Nitrotoga. Next base: position 21,688 of record JANNQM010000070.1, on the reverse strand, counting down.
ATCAAGCGTTCACAAGCGTTCAAGCGCCACATCTTGACCAAGAAGACCACCAAGAGCAAGCGTCAGTTGCGTGGTACTACCGAAGTTCACGCAACCAACACGGCGTCTATTCGAGCCATGATGCCCTACGCATAAGGAGTAAGACATGGCAAGAGTAAAACGTGGTGTAACGGCGCGCGCGCGTCACAAGAAAATTCTGGATCTGGCCAAGGGTTACCGTGGCCGTCGTAAAAACGTCTACCGTATCGCCAAAGAAGCGGTGATGAAGGCCGGGCAATATGCCTACCGTGACCGTCGTCAACGCAAGCGCCAGTTCCGCACCTTGTGGATTGCGCGTATCAATGCGGCGGCGCGTGAACAGGGCTTGAGCTACAGCGTATTCATGAATGGCTTGAAAAGAGCTGCGATTGATATCGACCGCAAGGTACTGGCCGACTTGGCAGTGTTTGACAAAGCTGCGTTCGCGCAAATTGTCGGGCAAGCCAAGGCAAGTCTGGCCGCTTAGTCGCAAACTGAATTGATCAGGGAGGCGTTCTGCGCCTCCTTTTTCATTTGTGGGCTTTGATTGTAGGCATTCTATGCAAGAACTTGAAGACATACTGAACGAAGCACTGCAACAGTTCGCCGCTATTAACCAGGCGGCTGAGCTGGAGCAGGCCAAGGCGCGCTATCTGGGCAAGGAAGGCCGCTTGACCGAGCGCCTGAAAAGCCTGGGCAAGCTATCTGCGGATGAACGCCCGGCGGCGGGTGCGCGTATCAATCAGGTCAAACAGGCCATAGAAAACGCACTGCAACAACGGCGTGATGACCTGCAGCAAAAACAACTGCAGCAACAGTTGGCAGCCGAAGCACTGGATGTGACATTACCCGGCCGGGGACAGGGCTGCGGCGGACTGCATCCGATTACGCGTACACTGCAGCGCATTGAAAGCCTGTTCCACTCGCTGGGTTTTGCCACCGCCACCGGTCCGGAAATCGAGACCGATTTCTACAACTTTACCGCGCTAAATATTCCCGAGAATCATCCGGCACGGGCCATGCACGATACGTTTTATATTGATCCGCAGCATGTGTTGCGCACGCATACTTCCCCAGTACAGGTGCGCTATATGGAAGCGCACCCGCCGCCGCTGAAAATCATTTCAGCGGGACGGGTTTACCGCGTGGATTCCGATGCCACCCATTCGCCGATGTTTCATCAGGTGGAGGGACTATGGGTCGATGAAACGGTCAGTTTTGCCAACCTCAAAGGCGTAGTGCAGGATTTCTTGCAGCGCTTCTTTGAAAAAGATGATTTGCGCGTGCGCTTCCGTCCCTCGTTCTTTCCGTTTACCGAACCCTCCGCTGAGATGGACATGAGCTGGAACGACGGCTGGCTGGAGATAGGCGGCTGCGGCATGGTGCATCCCAATGTGCTCAAACACGTCAATATCGACAGCGAAAAATACCTGGGATTTGCCTTCGGGTTGGGGGTCGAGCGTCTGGCGATGCTGCGTTATGGCGTGAACGATTTGCGCCTGTTCTACGAGAGCGATTTACGTTTCTTGAAGCAATTCAACTGACACCGTGCGATGAAATTTTCCGAAAACTGGCTAAGAACTTTTGTCGATCCCAAACTGTCCAGCGACGAGCTGGCGCACGTGTTGACCATGGCCGGGCTGGAAGTGGAAGCGCTGCAAACCGTGGCGCCCGCCTTTGATAAGGTCGTGGTGGGCGAAGTGCTGGAAGTGGCCAAACATCCCGGCGCGGATCGCCTGAATGTATGCCGGGTGAATATCGGCGCAAGCCAACCCTTGAGCATCGTATGCGGTGCGGCGAACGTCGCAGTGGGCTTGAAAGTACCGTGCGCGCTAATAGGTGCGGTATTGCCCGGCGACTTCGCTATCAAGCAAGCCAAGGTGCGCGGCGTAGAGTCGTTCGGCATGTTGTGTTCGGCCAGGGAACTGGGTCTGGAAGGGGAAAGCGCAGGACTTTTGATATTGTCCGGTGATGCGCCTGTCGGGAAACCGCTGCGCACCTATCTGGAGCTGGATGACAAGATATTTACGCTTAAACTCACGCCTAACCGCAGCGATTGCTCCGGCATGGTGGGTGTGGCACGCGAAGTTGCCGGGTTAACCGGGGCTGCATTAAAGCCATTGGACATCAAAGTCGTACCTGCAACATTGTCCGAGCAATTGCCGGTCAAAGTGTCCGATGCACTGGCCTGCCCGTTGTATTGCGGACGCATCGTGCGCAATGTGAATGCCGCAGCACCGACGCCAACCTGGATGCTTCGCCGGCTGGAACGTGGCGGTTTGCGCAGCATTAATGCCATCGTGGATATCACCAATTACGTAATGCTGGAAATGGGTCAGCCTATGCATGCGTTCGACCTGGCCAAACTGTCCGGCGGCATACAGGTGCGCAAAGCCCACAAGGCCGAAGCGCTGACCCTGCTTAACGGCCAAGCAGTCACGCTGGATCAGGATGTGCTGGTCATAGCCGATCAGCAACGCGCATTGGCCATGGCCGGCATCATGGGCGGGCAGGGTAGCGGGGTGGATAACACGACGCAGCAGGTATTTTTGGAGAGCGCGTTTTTTGAACCTGATGCCATCGCGGGCAAGGCGCGCCGTTTTGGGTTGGCAACTGATTCGTCATTCCGCTTTGAGCGCGGTGTGGATTTTGCCGCAACCCGTTATGCCCTAGAACGGGCAACTCAACTGCTGCTGGAAATTTGCGGTGGCGACGCAGGCGAAATCACCGAGGTACGCGGACAAATGCCTTCCCGCGCTCCAATCCGCTTGCGTCAGTCGCGCATCACGCGGGTGCTAGGTATTGAGCTGGATAACAATAAAATCATTGGCTTGATAAAACTCCTTCAATTAGACTATGAAGTAAAGGGCGACACCTTTTATGTGACTCCGCCCAGTTTTCGCTTTGATCTGTCCATCGAAGAGGATTTGATTGAGGAACTGGCACGCCTGTACGGCTATGACAACATTCCGGCACTGCCGCCCCATGCCGCGCTGACCATGTTGCCTCATAACGAGTCGCAGCGTCCCTTGGCGCGCATCCAGCACATGCTGGTAGCGCGCGATTACCAGGAAATGGTCAGTTATGCGTTTGTCGAACAACAACTGGAACGTGAGCTGTGCGGCAATGAAAAAGCAGTTGCACTGCAAAACCCGATTGCCAGCAATATGGCGGTGATGCGCAGCAGTCTGCTCGGTGGTTTGATCAATGCCTTGAGTTTCAACCTGAACCGCAAGCAAGCGCGTGTGCGCCTGTTCGAGGTCGGTGCGTGTTTTGCCAAAGAAAATAATACGTACCTGCAACAACAACGGCTGTCCGCTTTGGCCTACGGATCAGCCCAACCGGAACAATGGGGCAGTGCTGCCAAAGCGGTCGATTTCTTTGACGTAAAAGCCGATGTCAAAGCATTATTCGCGCCGCAAGCATTAAGCTTTGTGGCAGCTGAGCACCCGGCTTTGCATCCGGGAAAGTCGGCGCAAATTTATTGCCAGCATAAAATGGTCGGCTGGTTGGGCGAGCTGCACCCGCAGTGGCAGCAGCAATATGATCTGGTGCAGGCAGCGGTTTGGTTCGAAGTCGAACTGGATGCGCTGCTCCAAACCAAGGTTCCGCAGCTGGGCGAAATCAGCAAATTTCTGCCGGTGCGGCGCGATTTGGCAGTGCTGGTGGACGAAACTATTACTGTCCAGGCCTTATTGGATGCGATGCAGCAAGTTTCCGACCCCAGTGTGGCCGACATAGCATTGTTTGACCTGTATCGCGGCAAAGGGCTGGGAGAAGGTAAAAAAAGCCTTGCTTTCCGTGTGTTATTGCAAGATACTCGAAAAACACTAACTGACGTTGAAATTGACCATAGCATGGCGCGGCTGGTTGCTGTGTTACAACAGCACGGCGCGCAATTACGAGCATAAGGATGGATTAAACCATGACATTAACTAAAGCAGAACTCGCCGACATGTTGTTTGAAAAAGTCGGCTTGAATAAACGTGAAGCCAAGGATATGGTGGAATCGTATTTCGAGGAAATCCGTGCCCAGCTGGAACGCGGCGAAAGCGTCAAATTGTCCGGTTTCGGCAATTTTCAGTTACGCGACAAGCCGCAGCGTCCCGGCCGCAATCCCAAGACCGGTGAAGATATTCCGATCACCGCGCGCCGCGTCGTGACTTTTCATCCCAGCCAGAAACTGAAGAGCATGGTAGAAAAGAGCTATCATGGAAAACCACACTCCTAATTCCGAACTGCCACCCATCCCGGCCAAGCGTTACTTTACTATCGGTGAGGTAAGCGAGCTGTGTGGCGTAAAGGCGCATGTGCTGCGCTACTGGGAACAGGAATTCACCCAGCTCAAACCGGTCAAGCGCGGTGGCAACCGCCGCTACTATCAGCATCACGAAGTCTTGCTAATCCGCCGTATCCGCCAGCTGCTGTATGAAGAAGGATTTACCATCAGCGGTGCGCGTGGACGGCTGGGTCAATTTGCCGAGCAACGGGATGAAGCGGTTGCAGCGTTAGATACGATCCCCGCTAATTCACCTGACCTGCGCCGCGAATTGCGCGAAATCCTGGTATTGCTGCAAGCCTGAGTCATCCTGCAGATCCTGCCATTCCGTCTAAACCCTTCGGGCCTAAAGCTGAATAAGTCCGTACCCGGTACCCCCTGCGGTTTAATTTATTGACGGACAAGTTCAGGATATTTTGCTATACTCCGCGCAGATTTTTTTAGATGGGCCTCGGCCCGTTTTTTATTTGTGGAACAAGAATTATGGGCGTGGCAAGTGTGGTGGAAAAGACCGTGGTCGGTTTGGGTTATGAGCTGGTGGATTTCGAGGTGTCCGGCAGGGGATTGATGCGGGTGTTGCTGGACAAGCCGGCAGGAATTACGGTAGAAGATTGCGAGCTGGTCAGCAACCAGTTAACCCGGTTGTTTGCGGTGGAAGGAGTGGAATTCGGCCGTCTGGAAGTGTCCTCTCCCGGACTGGACAGGCCACTCAAGAAAGAAGCGGATTTCGCGCGTTTTCACGGCCATAAGGCGCAGCTGAAGTTGCGCATGCCGCTGGAAGGACGCAAGAATTTTGTCGGCTTGCTGGGGAAAATTAACGACGGCGTATTGCAGCTGGATGTGGATGGCAAGCAGGTGGAAATAGAGTTGTCGAATTTGGATAAGGCGCGTTTAGTGCCTGCATTTTAATGATCAGGTTTTAGTTGGAGACGGTGATGAGTCGTGAAGTATTGTTGTTGGTAGATGCCCTGGCGCGTGAAAAAAACGTGGACAAGGAAATCGTGTTTGGTGCGCTGGAATCAGCCTTGGCCTCGGCCACCAAAAAGCGATTTTCCGAGGAAGTGGATGTGCGCGTCAATATAGATCGCACTTCTGGCGAATATGAGTCTTTCCGTGTATGGCAGGTCATGGATGATGAAACATTCGAAACTCCCGACCTGCATATCAAGCTGGAAGAGGCGGTTAAACGCAATCCGGACGTCCAGATGGGCGAGTTTATCCAGGAGCCGCTGGAGTCGATTGATTTCGGCCGTATAGGCGCGCAAGCCGCAAAACAGGTGATCTTCCAGAAGATTCGCGACGCCGAGCGCGAGCAGATACTGAGCGATTTTATGGAACGCAAGGAGCACCTGGTTTCCGGCACCGTGAAACGTATCGAGCGCGGCAATGCGATTCTTGAATTCGGCAAGATCGAGGCGCTGTTGCCGCGTGACCAGATTATCCCCAAGGAAAATATGCGCGTCGGTGACCGCGTGCGCGCGCATCTGTTGCGTGTGGACCGTTCCGTGCGCGGGCCGCAAATTATTTTGTCGCGCATTACGCCGGAATTTCTGGTCAAGCTGTTTGAACTGGAAGTTCCGGAAATTGAAGAAGGGCTGCTGGAAATTGTCAGTGCCGCCCGCGATCCTGGCGCCCGCGCCAAAATTGCCGTCCGTTCGCATGACAAGCGCATAGACCCGATCGGCACCTGTGTCGGCATGCGCGGTTCGCGCGTGCAGGCGGTAACCAATGAGTTGGCGGGCGAGCGGGTTGACATTGTATTGTGGTCGGAAGATCCTGCCACTGCCGTTATCAACGCGCTGGCGCCGGCGGATGTAACCAGTATCGTGGTGGACGAAGACAAACACAGCATGGATGTCGTGGTTGAGGAAGAAAACCTGGCGCAGGCCATAGGCCGCAACGGGCAGAATGTGCGCCTGGCCAGCGAGCTGACCGGATGGGAACTCAACATCATGACGGTAGAAGAATCCGGCCAGAAAAACGAGCAGGAGTTTTCCAAGGTGCGCGATTTATTCATGGCCAAGCTCGATGTGGATGAGGAGGTCGCAGACATTCTGGTGCAGGAAGGTTTTAATACACTGGAAGAAGTGGCCTATGTGCCGCTGGACGAGATGCTGGAGATTGAATCGTTCGATGAGGAAACGGTAAACGAGCTGCGCAGCCGCGCCCGTAACGCGTTGTTGACTGCGGCGATTGTCAATGAAGAACAAGTAGAAAACAGTATTGAAGACCTGGTCAAGCTGGAAGGCATGGACGATGAAACAGCGCGTACCCTGGCCGGCAAAGGCGTGGGGACGCAAGAGCAACTGGCCGACTTGGCGGTGGACGAGCTGGTAGAACTGACCGGCATGGATGAAGAGCGCGCAAATAACTTGATCATGACTGCGCGGGCACCCTGGTTTGCCTAATGGTTTTGCATAGTGGGTTTGCTTGATGGGTTTGTGTAGGGAAAATAGCAGTAGGGACGAGACATGGCGTCCGTACTTATGATTCTGCAGTTAAGGGATAAGTAATGGCGAAAATGAATGTAGCGCAGTTTGCGGGCGAACTTGGTTTGCCGATTGAGCTATTGCTGGAGCAGCTGCAAGCGGCAGGGGTCGCCAAGAAAAAGGAAACTGACCCGGTATCCGAACAGGACAAGGCCCAGTTGCTGGAGCACTTGCGCACCGCGCATGGCAGCGGCAGCGCCAAAAGCAAAAAAATCACCCTGACCCGCCGCGAAACCACAGAAATCAAAAAAACCGACAGCGTGGGCCGGGCGCGCACTATTCAAGTGGAAGTGCGCAAGAAACGTGTCGTTGCGCCTCCCGCCGTGGCTCCGGCCGATCAGCCAGCAGCCGTCGTAGCAGAGGCGCCTCCCGCGCCAGCCGCCAAAAAACCTCGGGCAAAAAAAGTAGACGCGCAAGAATTAGCGTTGCGCGAACAGGAAGCGCGTAGCCAGGCAGAATTGGCGGCGCGTCAGGCCGAAGAAGTCAAAGTAAAAAAAGAACGTGTTAAGCGCAAGACTACGCCGGTAGCCGAAGTGGTCGAGCCACCGCCTGTAGTAGTGGCCGAAGCGCCGCCTGCACCACCCGTGGTAGCGCCTGCGGTGGCTGCAAAACCTAATCTGGCTGAAGGCACACTGCATAAGCCAACACCCAAACCGGGCGATAAAATCGGCCGACCTGCTGCCAAAAAAGGCGCCAAGACGGCTCCCGATAAAAACAGCCCGTGGAATGAGGCGGGACATAAGAAACGCACCCCCAGCACGACCGATTTACGCGCTACCGGCTGGACCGGCGGACGCGGCCGGGCGGGTCCGCGCCATCATGAGAAACATGCCAAGCAGGAAGAAACCGCCCAACACGCTTTCTCGTTGCCGACTGAACCGGTAGTGCATGAGGTGATGGTGCCAGAGACCATCAGCGTGGCTGAGCTGGCGCAGAAAATGTCGATCAAGGCCATTGAAATCATCAAGGCATTGATGGGCATGGGCTCCATGGTCACGATCAATCAGGTGCTGGATCAGGAAACGGCCATGATAGTCGTGGAAGAGCTGGGGCACATTGCCAAACCGGCAAAAGCTGACGACCCCGGGGCTTACCTGACCGAGGCAGAAGCGCACAAGGATGCACCGTTGGAACCGCGCGCGCCGGTAGTCACGGTGATGGGCCACGTCGACCATGGCAAAACTTCATTACTGGACTACATCCGCCGCACTCGTGTCGCCAGCGGCGAAGCGGGCGGCATCACGCAACACATCGGTGCGTACCATGTGGATACGCCGCGCGGCATGATTACCTTTCTCGATACGCCGGGTCACGAGGCATTTACCGCGATGCGCGCGCGCGGCGCGAAAGTAACCGATATCGTTATTCTGGTGGTGGCGGCGGACGACGGCGTAATGCCCCAGACCAAAGAGGCGATCCATCATGCCCGGGCAGCAGAAGTGCCTATTGTGGTGGCAATGACCAAAATTGATAAGCCGGAAGCCAATGCCGAACGCGTGCGCCAGGAGCTGGTAGCCGAGGGCGTCGTGCCGGAAGACTGGGGTGGCGACTCGATGTTTGTCGAGGTATCGGCCAAGTCCGGGCAAGGTATCGATACCCTGCTGGAAAGTGTGTTACTGCAAGCAGAGGTGCTGCAACTGGCTGCACCCAAACTCAGTCGGGCCAAGGGTATTGTAGTTGAGGCCAGGTTGGATAAAGGCAAAGGCCCGGTAGCGACCATACTGGTGCAATCCGGCACATTGAAACGCGGTGATGCGGTGCTGGTGGGCGCGGTATCCGGACGCGTGCGCGCGATGCTGGATGAAAACGGCAAGACTGTGCTGGAGGCCGGACCTTCCATTCCGGTTGAAATTCAGGGCCTGTCTGAAGTGCCGATAGCAGGTGAAGATGTGCTGGTGCTGGAAGACGAAAAGAAAGCCCGCGAAATTGCGTTGTTCCGCCAAGGCAAGTTCCGCGCAGTGAAGCTGGCCAAGCAGCAAGCAGCCACGCTGGAAAATATGCTGGAGCAAATGGCCGAAGGCGAAGTGAGCACGCTGGCGCTGATCGTCAAGGCGGATGTGCAGGGTTCATGCGAAGCGATCGCCAGCTCATTGCAAAAATTGTCCACGGCCGAAGTCAAGGTCAACATCATTCACAGCGCGGTCGGCGCGATCAGCGAATCCGACATTAACCTGGCGCTGGCTTCCAAAGCCGTGGTCATCGGTTTTAATACGCGGGCCGATGCGGCCGCACGCAAGCTGGCTGAATCCAGCGGCGTGGATGTGCGTTACTACAACATCATCTACGAGATGGTGGATGAAATCAAAGCCGCGTTGTCGGGCATGCTGGCGCCGGAAAAAAAGGAACATATTCTGGGCATGGTGGAAATCCGCCAGGTGTTCAATATTTCCAAGATAGGCACAGTGGCCGGCTGTTATGTGACCGAGGGCCTGATCCGGCGCAACTCGCAGGTGCGCGTGCTGCGCGACAATGTGGTGATCCACACCGGCGAACTGGACTCGCTAAAACGCTTCAAGGATGACGCCAAGGAAGTGCGTTCCAATTTTGAATGCGGATTGTCGTTGCATAATTTCAATGACCTGCAGGTGGGCGACCAGCTGGAAGCGTTCGAAATCGTTGAAGTGGCGCGCACGCTGAGTGCCTAACAGCGCCCGTGCGCAGGCCACCGCCGCATGAAGGTAAACAAATCCAGGGACTATGCCCGCACTGACCGTGTGGCCGAGCAGATACAGCGCGAACTGGCTGAGTTGCTGCGGCTGCAGGTGAAAGACCCGCGCGTGCATATGATTACGCTGACCGGAGTCGAGGTGACCCGCGATTACGCCCATGCCAAAGTGTTTTATACCACGCTCAAAGGCGCCAGCAGGTCGGTGGAGCAGGGTCTGGAACACGCCAGTGGTTTTTTGCGCAGCCAGCTCGCGCATGTGATGAAACTGCGCATTACTCCCCAACTTCATTTTGTTTATGACGCGTCCATCGAACGTGGCGCTCACCTGTCGCAACTGATAGACCAAGCGGTTGCCAGCGATAAACCCATTGACGATCAGCAATCTGGCGATAAGCAGCAAGGCGATCAGTAACAACAATGACACGGGCGTTTATACATTGCGTCAGAAATCGTAGCGAGCGGATTTCAGGCGGGCTGGGATGGAGCGCAGGAACCGGAATGTACTTAAAAGTACATGAGGATTCCGAGCACGGTACCAGCCTGCATCAAATTCGCGCAGTAGATTTATGTCGCTATGTATAGGTCGATAGATGGCGTGCTGCTATTTGACAAGCCGCTGCAATTAACTTCCAGCACTGCGCTGCAAAAAATTCGCCACCTGTTTCAAGCCAATAAAGCCGGGCACACTGGCACACTGGATCCGCTGGCCACCGGCCTGTTGCCAATCTGTTTTGGCGAAGCCACCAAATTTTCCAATGCGTTGCTTGAGGCTGATAAAACCTACCGCGCCGTGCTGCGCCTCGGACAAACCACTACCACGGGCGATGCTGAAGGCGAGATTATTGCCGACCAACCGGTAGAGATTGCCCAGGCTGACGTTATGGCCGTGCTGCAAAAATTTCGCGGCCCGATAGCGCAGCTGCCCCCTATGCACAGCGCGCTCAAACATCAGGGCAAGCCGCTGTATGAATACATCCGCCAAGGCGAAACTGTAGAACGCAAGCTGCGCACAGTAACGATTCACGAACTGGTGTTGAACTCGATCGAGGGCAACCAAATGGACATTACCGTGCGCTGCAGCAAGGGAACCTACATTCGCACTCTGGCGGAGGATATAGGCGCAGCACTGGGTTGTGGCGCGCATCTGGCGGGTTTGCGCCGCACAGCGATTGCCCATTTCGATTTACGCGAGGGTTACACCTTGCAGCAACTGCAAGCCATGACTGAAGCCGAGCGTGATGCCTGCATTCTGCCTTTGGAATCCTTGATGCCGGACGTTCCCATACTTCAACTGGACAGCACACAAATCCACAGGTTGGCGCAAGGGCAGCGGCTGGGGTTAGACACCGGCTTGCCCAATGGCCGGGTTCGCCTGCATGGCCCGCAAGGCTTTATCGGAATAGGCCTGCTGGACGGTCGCCGCCTGGCTCCGGACAGACTGTTGTCGGACGTGGCAAAACTGGCTGCAGCCAGTTTGGAATAGTACTCCGCCATGCATGGCCGCAAGGGCATGCATGGCTTGATATTTATGGTTCTTGACACCATATGTCCGTTGCGCCCATAATTAACCTATGACCAAAAATGCCGAATTGGTGTATCGGGAAAAACGTTCCTATGCGGGGGGTATTGTAGAAATCGTTGTGTGGCAAGTACCCAAACCAGTTCCTGCTTCCGAGCATCCATTCAAATACCGACTGGTATTCGTGCGCGGGGGAAAACGGGTGGTAGGATACGATAACGAGCGCGGCAAGGGAGATCACAGGCATGTCGGCAAAACTGAAATGCCTTACCAGTTTGTAGATGAAGCTCAACTGCTGGAAGATTTCTGGCAAGACGTGAAGGAGGCCACAAGATGAAAATCCATAATGCAGTTTTACACCTGACGGTTGGTGAATCGATACAAGCCAGCCTTGCACGCGCTACAGCGGCCATGAAAGCAGCCAAACAAGGCAAGCGGGTCAAGCCCTATTTCGCCGTGGGCTTCGATGATGTTGGCGAAATGTTCTCGGTCTTTACGCCCAAGCGTTGGGAACTGATCGGTGCACTGCGCGGAGGTGGAGCGATGACCATCGCAGAACTGGCCCGCCAACTTAAACGCGATTACAAAAATGTGTACAACGATTGCGAGCGCTTGGTGGAATGGATGGCGCTAGAAAAAGATGAAAATGGCTTGATTTTTGCGCCTTATGCCGAGATTGTCGTGGACATGAAATTGCCGGAGATGAGGGCGGCGTAAGCAATCAGGTGCACCTGCTCAGTTGATCTACGCCGGAATGACGACCAGAGACAGCCCTGAGACCGTTGCGCCTATCACTATTCCAGCCAGCACATCACTGGGATAGTGCAGCCCCAGCACCAGACGCGACACGGCTACCAGCACGGTGAAAGGTAGCAGCAGCCAGGCCAGGGCTGGATAGTAAGCCAGTGCTACGACGCTGAAGGCCACAGCGTGTAACGTATGGCCGGAAGGGAAGCTGAATTGGTCCAGCGGCGCGGTGATGCAGTTAATTCCTTGATGCTTGTCAAAGGGACGCGGCCGGTGGGTTTTGTGCTTCAACCATTTATACAGGGCGGTACAAACCAGTCCCGCTACCACCATATGTAAAACCGGCCATAGCGCGGCCGATTGATATTGCACTAACAACCACAACATCAGGCAATACCAGAAAATACCATCGCCCAAGCGGCTGATTACCCGAAAAAAATCGCGTATTGGAAGACAGGTGCTGGCGCGGTTGATGCGCAAACACCAGGCTTCATCCCAGCTCTGAATCCGTTGCAGGTCGTAAATTCGATGTGACATGGCGCACCTCCGGTTTGACGGCGAGTTGTGCAAGGGTTTGCTCAAATTCATTAATACTGTTCTGCCAATCGCGTTGCAGCATGGTTTGATGTGACTGTGTACGGAGCTTGTCAATAAGCCCAATGTTCGTGGCCAAGCTGCACGCCAAATGAATAAACTCTTGCTCATTGCCCAGTTCAGCCAGCAAGCCGTTTGTTTGATGGGTGATATGCTCGGCTGCTGCCGCATAACGGTAGGCAACTACGGCCAGGCCGCTGGCCATGGCTTCTACTGTTACATTGCCATAGGTTTCAGTGGTACTCGAAAACAGAAAAATATCTGCCGAAGCGTAATGTGCCGCGAGATCCTCGGCAGTTCTCATGCCGGTAAAAATACAATCAGGATTTTGACGTTGCAAATCTGCGCGCACCGGCCCATCTCCGACCACGATCAGCTTCAACCGATGATTGTTGGCCTGCATCTCCCGAAAGGCGCGCAGAACTAGCGACAAATTCTTTTCTGCCGAAACCCTGCCCACCGAAATGACCGCCAAATCGTGCCCGGCCACTCCCCATTGCTGGCGTAATTTTTGGCTGCGTTTATCGGGATGGAATAGCGTAGTGTCCACACCGCGCGCGACAACCTGCAGGTTTTGGTAGCCCTCTTGTGCCAGCGTATTGCGCAGCTCTTGGGTTGGTACCAGCGTAGCGTCGGTACGGTTATGCAAATTGCGCAGATAGCCCGCCACGGTTTTTTGCAGCCAGCCAAAACCATAATACTGGCTGTAGCTGTGGAAATTGGTATGGAAGTCACTGCTGACCGGGATCCCCAGTTTACGTGCGGCAGCCAGCGCCGAAGAGCCCAGCGGCCCTTCGGTGACCAGGTGTACCAGGTCAGGACGTTGCGCATTCCACAATTTGATCAACCGATGTTTGGCCGGCAGGCCTAGTTTCAGACCCTGATAACGCGGAATAGGGAAGCCCCGCACCAATACTTCCTGCAAGTCAGGTTCGTTTTTTGCGCTGTCATGCGGGTTCTGGCGCGGACGTATCAGCTCCACCACATGGCGTTGGCGCAGGCCTTGCACCATACGGCTGATGGTAATGGCCACGCCATTTATCTCGGGCGGGTAGGTCTCGGTTACCACTGCAATACGCAACGTACGCTGTGCCATGTCGTCTCCTTGGATAGGGATAGTCATGGCGGCACTTTCTCACCTTAATAAGAAAGTTTGATGAAGGATTTATGGGAATTTGATGACAGGAACCAAAGGCACATCAACCGTGCCGATTGCCTGGAGTGGCAATGGGTTTAATTTACCAGGATCAGAAGCCAGACAGTGATGACATTCAGTAAACTGATCAGCACCGCCGCGCTGCCGATATCCTTGGCGCGCTTGGCCAGCAGATGTTGATCCAGCGAAGTGTGGTCCACGGCAGCTTCAATCGCTGAGTTCAGCAATTCCACGATCAACACCAGCAGTACACTGGCAATCATCAATGCCTTACCTAAGGCATTGACCGGCATGAAGAATGCCGTGGGAACCAGAATGACAGCTAACACCACTTCCTGACGGAACGCATCCTCATGGCGAAAGGCAGCATGCAATCCGGCCAGGGAATAAAACATTGCGCTCCATAGCCTTTTTAAACCAGTTTTGCCTTTATAGGGGCTTTCCATTTTTAATTCCCGGGAAATCATTACAGTCGTCCCTTTCATCTGAGTGGGGGTTCATCTAAGCAGGGCGTCAGATTAAAGCGTAATTGTTTCAGTTTTGTTAAATTGTTGCTACCTGAAGTTTTGCCCTCAACGTGGTTGCGAAAGGCGCCCGGTTGAATAGGCCTTGAGTAACCAGGCTATTAGAGAGTAGAATATGCCACTTTTTTAGTGAAGAGAGAGTATATGTCTATAACAGCTGCGCAGAAAGCGCAAATTGTGACTGATTATCAGCGCGTCAAAAGCGATACCGGTTCCCCGGAAGTCCAGGTTGCATTGATGACTGCCCGGATTAATTACCTGACCGAGCATTTCAAGGATCACATCAAGGATCATCATTCCCGCCGTGGTTTGTTGCGTTTGGTGAGCCGCCGCCGCAAGCTGCTGGATTACCTGAAAGGCAAGAATGAAGACAGCTACCGTTCGCTGATTCAGCGCCTGGAATTGCGCAAATAAATTTTAAAGTGGGTCGCATAGGCGGCCCACATTGTTTTGGAGCATATTGTTCAGGGGCCGGATTGTTTAGGCTTGGATTGTTTAAGTAAGGGGCGCCTCTAAAAATTCAAAATCCCAAGCGAGACAAGGCGCGAGCAAAAAATTGCGACGCCGCATATGAGTGATATGTAAGGAGTAATTTTTTGTGAGCAACGCCGTATCGCGACGGAGTTTGGATTTTTAGAGGTGCCCCGGTAATTTCACCCCAACTGTGGCGCAGGCGCGCCATATCATGCATAGATAAAGAGAGGCAAAAATCTTGAGTCACTACAAAAAAACATTAGCCTATGGCAAACATCAATTAACCATTGAAACCGGCGAGATCGCTCGCCAGGCCAGCGGCGCGGTCATGGTCAGCTTGGACGACACAGTGGTGCTGGTTACTGTGGTGGGTAGAAAAGATGCACAACCAGACCAGGATTTTTTCCCGTTGACTGTGGATTATCAGGAACGCACCTATGCTGCGGGCAAGATTCCCGGCGGCTTTTTCCGCCGTGAAGGCCGCCCCAGCGAAAAGGAAATCCTGACCTCGCGCTTGATCGACCGGCCATTGCGTCCGCTGTTTCCGGAAAGTTTTTACAACGAAGTGCAGATTGTCGCCACAGTGATGTCTTCGGATAACCAGATTGACTCCGACATTCCCTCTCTGATAGGCGCTTCTGCCGCATTGGCGTTATCGGGTATTCCGTTTGACGGCCCGGTGGGCGCGGCACGCGTCGGCTACCTTAACGGCGAATATGTGCTTAACCCGACCGCCGACGAATTGCTGGAGTCCAAAATGGACCTGGTAGTGGCCGGCACGCAACAGGCGGTGCTGATGGTCGAATCAGAAGCACAGGAATTGTCGGAAGACATCATGCTGGGCGCGGTGATGTTTGGCCACCAGCAGATGCAGGCGGTAATCCATGCCATTATAGAAATGGCTGACGCAGTCGGTGCAGAACCGTGGGATTGGACGCCTACTACCAAGGATGACGCCTTGATTGCACAAATCGCAAAACTTGCTGAAACTGACTTGGAGGCCGCATACGCGGTGCGCGAAAAGCAATCTCGCACCAACCAGGTAGATGCCATTCGTAGCCGGGTCATTGAGGAAGTTCTGGCTGACGACGATAGCGTGCAGAAAAACCACCTGAATGAATTGTTCAGCGCGCTGGAAGCCAAAATTGTACGCGGCCAGATATTGAGCGGCGAGCCTCGTATAGACGGGCGCGACACCCGCACCGTGCGCCCGATCAAGATACGCACCGGCGTATTGCCGCGTACCCACGGTTCAGCGCTATTCACCCGTGGCGAAACCCAGGCGCTGGTGGTAGCCACATTGGGCACCGCGCGCGATGCGCAGAAAATTGACGCATTGCAAGGCGAATATTCCGACCGCTTCATGTTGCATTACAATTTCCCGCCGTATTCGACCGGTGAAACCGGCCGTGTCGGTACCCCCAAACGGCGCGAGATCGGGCATGGCCGTCTGGCCAAACGCGCATTGGTTGCGACATTGCCCACAGAAGAAGAGTTTGGCTATTCGATCCGCGTAGTTTCTGAAATTACCGAATCGAATGGTTCCAGCTCGATGGCCTCGGTATGCGGCGGCTGCCTGGCGATGATGGATGCCGGTGTGCCGGTCAAAAACCATGTGGCAGGCATTGCCATGGGGCTGATCAAGGAAGGCAACCGCTTTGCAGTACTGACCGATATTCTGGGCGACGAAGACCATCTGGGCGATATGGATTTCAAGGTGGCAGGTTCGGAACAAGGCATTACCGCGCTGCAGATGGACATCAAGATCAACGGCATCACCCGTGAAATCATGCAAGTCGCTTTGAGTCAGGCGCGCGAAGGCCGCATGCATATTCTGGGCATCATGAAACAGGCGGTACCGGCGGTACGCGAAGAAGTATCGACCCACGCGCCGCGCATGATAAAAATGAAAATCAATCCAGAAAAAATTCGCGACGTAATCGGCAAGGGCGGCGCAGTGATACGCGCGCTGACCGAAGAAACCGGCACCACGATTGATATTGACGACGAAGGCAATGTGACCATAGCCAGCGTCAGTGCCGAAGGCGGCATGCAAGCCAAAAAGCGCATTGAAGACATTGTCGCGGAAGTGGAAGTGGGCAAGACCTACGAAGGCCCGGTGGTCAAGATGCTGGATTTCGGCGCCATCATCAACATCATGCCAGGCAAGGACGGTTTGCTGCATATCTCGCAGATATCCAACGAACGCGTGAACGCTGTCACCGACGTGCTCAAGGAAGGTCAGATCGTCAGAGTTAAAGTGCTGGAAGCGGATGAAAAAGGCCGCTTGCGCTTGAGCATGAAAGCTCTTATTCCGGCAGAAGCGGCAGCGCCGATGTCGGAGTAGGGTCTGCATTTATAAGGGAGTTTTACTTGACCTTGTTGAGTATTTCGCTATAATCGCGCTCCCTTAACCTTGCTCCACCGTTTCGCAATGACGGGGGGCGTTAATATCCACAAGGAGAAACATTTGCGGCATTACGAGATAGTATTTATCGTACATCCCGATCAGAGCGAGCAGGTGCCCGCGATGATAGAGCGGTATCGTACGTTGGTGACGGCCAAGAATGGCCTGATTCACCGCCTGGAAGACTGGGGTCGCCGTCAGCTGGCTTACCCTATCCAGAAAATCCACAAAGCGCATTATGTGCTGATGAACATTGAATGCACCCAGGAAATCCTGGAGGAGCTGGAACATGCATTCAAATTCAATGATGCCGTGTTGCGCCACCTGACCATCAAAACCAAGGTTGCGGTTACTACCCCTTCAGCGATGATGCGTGAAGAGAAGTCGCGTTCATTGACAGGTGACACACCTGTTGAAAGCGCGCCCTCGGAACCTGCTGACAGTGCGGTTGTTTGATTGATTTCAGGCTGTAACCAGTTTGCTGTAGATGGCGAACTCATTGAGCTTGACATTTTGCGCTATACCCCGGCCGGGTTGCCACGAATTGCATTAAAAATTCGCCATGCTTCGACGCAACAGGAAGCCGGTATGGAACGCCAGGTGAAGTGTGATATCCCGGCGTTGGCATTCGGCGCTGCCGCCCAGCAGGCAAGCCGCTTGCAACTGGGGCAGCGGGTACAGGCAACAGGTTTTATCGCCCAGCGCAGTTTGCGCATTGCGCAACTGGTTATGCATATAGATAATATTACATTGGAATAGGAGCACAGCATGCCTCGTGTATTCAAGAAAAAAGATGACAAGAAGAACAGTTCTTCGCGTCAGTTATTCAAGCGCCGCAAATTCTGCCGTTTTACTGCGGAGAAAATTGCCGAAGTGGATTACAAAGACCTGTTCATCCTGAAGGAATTTATCGCAGAGAACGGCAAGGTCATCCCCGCGCGTATCACCGGTACCAAGTCGCGTTACCAGCGGCAATTGGGCACAGCCATCAAGCGCGCGCGCTTCCTGGCGTTGCTGCCTTACACTGATTTGCATTAAGGAGCGACCATGCAGATAATTTTGATGGAAAAAATGGCTAACCTCGGCCAGTTGGGCGATGTGGTCAAGGTTAAAAACGGCTATGCGCGTAATTTTCTGATCCCGCAAGGCAAGGCCAAGCGAGCAACGGAGGCCAACAAGGCGGAGTTTGCGGTGCGTCGTGTGGAGCTGGAAGCGGCGGAACAGGCCAAGGCGGCAGAAGCCCAGGCTCGCGCTGACCAGTTCAACGGCCTGACTGTGCAAATCGTGCAGAAAGCCGGCGTGGATGGCAAGCTGTTTGGTTCGGTTACCAGTGCTGACATTGTTGCCGCGCTGGGATCGCAGGGATTTGTGATCGAAAAAACCCAAGTTCGCATGCGTGAAGGCCATCTCAAGCAGGTCGGTGATTATCCAGTCACTATCGCATTGCACACCGATGTAACGGCCAGCATTACTGTTTCGGTACTGGGCGAACACTGATTACCCAATGGTAGATACAGGTAAAAAAGGGCTGCAAACAGCCCTTTTTTATTTGCCAGCAGATTTTTCAGCAATGGTAAAATGTGACGCTTTGTTATTTCCCGGCACCCATGCAAAACCTCGCCATTCCTGTTGTCGATCCCCAGCTTGAAGCGCTCAAGCTTCCGCCGCATTCGGTGGAGGCTGAGCAATCGGTATTGGGCGGCATTTTTCTGGATACCACGGCCTGGGACAAAATTACCGACCTGGTCGGCGAAAGTGATTTTTACCGCTTTGAACACCGCCTGATTTATCGCCATATAGGGCGCCTGACTGAGCAAGCCAAGCCGGTGGATGTGATTACCGTGGCGGAATCGCTGGAAAGCAATGCCGAGCTGGATAAAGTCGGTGGGTTGGCTTATCTGGGTTCGCTGGCGCAGAACGTGCCATCCGCAGCCAATATCCGCCGCTATGCAGAAATCGTGCGCGAGCGTGCCATCATGCGCAGGCTGGTTGAGGTCGGCAATGACATTGCGGCCAGCGCCTATAATCCCAGTGGGCGCGATGCTGGGCAGTTACTGGACGAAGCGGAAAGCCGGGTGTTTGAGATTGCCGAATCGGGCGAACGCGGCCGCCAAGGCTTTGTGCATATTCCGCCACTGCTGATCAAGGTGGTGGAGCGTATCGAGACTTTGCATGGGCGAGATAATCCCAGTGATGTGACCGGCATTGCAACCGGCTTTACCGATCTTGATCGCATGACATCCGGTTTGCAGCCGGGCGATCTGGTCATCGTGGCCGGCCGTCCCAGCATGGGCAAAGCCCAGCCGTTGGACGCCGGTGTGCGCACCCTGTGCGGCTGGAAGCAGATGAGCGAACTGGAAGTAGGCGATGCCCTTGCCTCGGTTGATGGACGGCCCTCCATAGTTACTGGCGTTTTCCCGCAAGGGGACAAGCAGGTCTATCGCATCACGTTTTCGGACGGGCGCTTGACCGAGTGCTGCGCAGAACACCTGTGGCGGGTACATTCCCGCCACTGGGACGCAGCGCGCGTGCTTGAAACCAGAGAGTTGATGCGGCTGCTACAGTCCAAGCGCCACCAGGGACGTCTCTGGATTGAGCGCGCGAGCGGAGATTTCGGTCACCGCGATCCATTGCCTATAGACCCATGGGTGCTTGGGGCTTTGCTCGGCGACGGCAACCTGACGGGAACCGGTACCGTGCGTTTTTCCACGGCCTCACCGCAAATTCTGGCGCTAATGGAGGAACGGATGAGCGAGGCGATGGCCGTTAATCATGCCAAGAACTACGACTACCGCCTGATTCGCCAGGACTGCGGACACGTGCCCGGCCTGATGGGAATGCAACCCAACCTGCTGCGTGTTGGTCTTGATGCCTTGCAACTGACTGGGCTATCCAGCGATCAGAAATTTATTCCCAAGTTGTATATGGACGCTTGCCGTTCGGCAAGGCTGGATATGTTGCGCGGTCTGCTTGATACCGATGGCTGGGTGGAGAAGTGGGGTAGCGTATGTTTTTCCACGGCTAGCGCCCAACTCGCTCAAGATGTGGCAGCACTGGCGCGCTCCCTTGGGGGCTGGTGCTCAGTGTCGAACAAGCAAACGCACTTCCGCAATATCGCAGGGATGCGCGTGCCCGGCCTGCCCGCTTATGTGTGCCACATTTCTCACCCCGAACCGCAAAGTCTTTTCCTGATGTCGGAAAAACAGACACGTGCGCCAGCTACATGGCGCAGGCAGAAGCGTTTGAACATCCTCTCTATCGAGCCCACGCGTCAGACACCCTGCCAGTGCATCTCTGTCAGCCATCCCAGCAGGCTCTACATAACTGATCAGGATGTGGTAACCCACAACACCGCTTTTGCGCTGAATGTAGCAGAGCATGTGGCGCTGGAAGGCAGCAAGCCGGTAGCCGTATTCAGCATGGAAATGGGCGGCACCCAACTTGCGATGCGCATGATAGGCTCGGTCGGTAAACTCAATCAGCAGAACCTGCGTACCGGAAAGCTGGAAGACGATGACTGGCCACGCATGACGCATGCCTTGGGGCGACTGAATGACGCACCTATTTTTATCGATGAAACGGCGGCGCTGAATTCGCTGGAATTACGTTCGCGTGCGCGCAGGCTGCATCGTGAGAACAGCGGGCTGGGACTGATTGTGATCGACTATTTGCAGCTGATGTCTTCTCCTTCCAATAAGGCCAGCGAAAATCGCGCCACCGAAATTTCCGAAATATCACGTTCCTTAAAAGCGCTGGCCAAAGAATTACAGGTGCCGGTGATGGCCTTATCCCAGCTTAACCGCAGCCTGGAGCAGCGCCCTAATAAACGTCCGGTAATGTCTGACCTGCGCGAATCCGGCGCCATTGAACAGGATGCCGACCTGATTTTATTCATCTATCGTGACGAGGTATACAATCCCGATTCGCCTGACAAAGGCAAAGCGGAAATCATTATTGGCAAGCAGCGTAATGGTCCGATAGGGAAAGTTGAGCTTACCTTTCGTGGGGAGTACACTCGGTTTGACAACTATGCTTCGGCTCATTATTAAGTCAGAAATAGTTGCGGCGAAGATTAAGTATGTTTGTACTTTGCAAGAGCCAACCTGAAATTGTCTGCAAACCCTTGATCTGGTACACTTGCTTAAATTACTGAATAACTAGCGGCCCTTAGCAAACTATTTAGATTCTAGGTTTTCCCGAAAAAATGTTGTATGCATCAGGATGGCCATACATAAGTGGAGGAGTCGGTGAGTCAACTAGAAGAAAAAAGTTTTATGCCAAATCCGCAGTACTTGGTAAATAAGCTCGGCGGAGTTGATAACAGATATCAGGGTGAGTCAGTCTTCCCAATAATAGTTGGGTATTCTTTTCGCAAGCATGACCAATACGATCATGCATTGTCTCCCCGCGCGGCCACTCATCCTGTCAGGTTCTCCCACATCACCAACAATGTCCTGAATCAACCTGCGTTGCCAAAAGTAGCTGTATTGCTCTGCACCTGCCATGGTCAAGACTACCTGGCCGAACAACTGGATTCAATCGCTGCCCAAACCTATCCGCACTGGCAAGTGTGCGCGTCGGATGATGGTTCAGCTGATGACACGCATGCCATCCTTGAAAGCTACCAAAGCAGGTGGGGCGCAAACCGCCTTTCCATCAGCTCTGGCCCGGTGGAAGGGTTTGCTACCAACTTCCTTACCTTAACCTGCAAGACCAGTATCCAGGCAGATTACTATGCCTATTCCGACCAGGATGACGTATGGGAGGCAGACAAGCTGCGCCGGGCCACGGATTGGCTAAAAACCATTCCTGT
>JANNQM010000069.1:0-2010 GCA_031400735.1 Gallionellaceae bacterium | reverse complement strand
CAGACGATCCGGAAGACCGGCAAGCCGATGCTGGGCTTCCACGAATTGTCCTCCTCGCAAAGCCAGCCGGAAGCGATCGAGGAACTCGCGCGGGAAATTTTCAGCAAGCCCTTCGACCTCGCGCAGGGCCCGCCCTATCGCGCGGAAGTTTTCCGGCGCTGACAGGCACACAACACGATCTGCACTGCCGCGAATTTTTTCCAGTGTGTCAGGCGGCGCCACCGGCACCGCACAAATCAGTTGTGATGGCTTCTTTGCCCTGAGCGCATGCAGCGCCGCGATCATGGTCGAGCCGGTGGCCAAACCATCGTCGATGACAATAACGATGCGTCCAGCCGGATCAATGGGTGGCCGCACCGGCGTATATTGGGCACGGCGGCGCTTCATGGTTTCCAGTTGCGCGGCTATTTCACTCTTGAGATAGTCTTCATCCGCACCCACTCCGGCAGCATAATCAGCAATATAGGCCCAGCCGCTTTCATCTACCGAACCGATAGCGAATTCCGGATTGCCCGGCGCTCGCAATTTGCGCACCAGCACTACATCCATCTCGCCGCCAAGTTCGCCGGCAATA
Organism: Gallionellaceae bacterium; assembly: GCA_031400735.1. Taxonomy (GTDB): domain Bacteria; phylum Pseudomonadota; class Gammaproteobacteria; order Burkholderiales; family Gallionellaceae; genus Nitrotoga. The sequence continues at coordinate 1,436 of JANNQM010000069.1, read as the reverse complement.
GTCTTTGCCATCGGCACCGCACCGCGCGGGATAGCCAGCACCAGCGGATTTTTGCCGCGATACTCAGACAGCGCCTGTGCCAGCTGTTTCGCCGCCGCAACGCGATTTGCGAATATCATAGCCACCTCCAATAATCCTAAAAAAAGCACTTGATCGCGCTAAGACGCCAAGACGCAAAGAACTACAGTTTGTTCATCACCTATTCGGTGGTCATACGCTTCTAAACAAGGTATTGACTTTACTTCGCGTCTTGGAGCGAAACTGCTTTTTTCTAGAATAATATCTATTCTGCGCCAGTTCCAACAAAAGATGAAACCGGAATTGAAAATCTAGTACGCAACATCTGGCGGCTTCTTCAGCACCACCCGCTCCACCATCACACTCTCGTTGCCATCGCTCAGCCACACCTGCCCATCCTGTATGGTGCATTGCAACTGCATGGTGCGCTGCGCCAGCTTGGCGATGGCGCGCGTGCTTTCCAGCGGCAGGTTGATCACGGTGAGATTCCTGAGCCGCTCAAACTGGCTGGTGTTTTGCGTAAACCACATATCGGCGGTGCGTCCGCCGTAGGTGTAAACAATCACCTGATTGGCGCGCCCGCAGGCTTTGCGTATCAGTTTTTCATCGGGCAGCCCGACGTCTATCCATAATTCAATCGCACCGGTCAAATCCTTTTGCCACAGATCCGCCTCATCATCGGCGGTCATGCCCTGGCCGAACTCAAGATATTCGTGGGCATGCAGCGCAAAGGCGAGCAAACGCACCATCATGCGCTCATCGGTTTCAGAAGGATGGCGGGCAAGAGTGAGCGCATGGTCGGCGTAATAGTGACGCTCCATGTCAGCGATTTGCAGATTGACTTTAAAAATGGTGGATTTGATGGCCATGTGTTTTCCTAATCCATACTCTGTAGGTGAGGGCCCTGCGTGTATTGTTGGGGCTTCAACCCCTTACAACCACGGCGTGCCCCTTGCGGGTGAAGCCCGCGAAATTTGTTTCGCGGGCCAGGCCCGCTCCTACAAAAAAATTATTGCATAACCTTCCCGCGCAGCGCTTTTACATCTCCGCGCATGGACTTGCTGTCCATACGCTTCCTCTGCGAGCTGCGCGTAGGCTTGGTTGCACGGCGCACTGTGGGCAGCACGGCTATGCTCTGCACCAGATCCTTCAAACGCCGCAGCGCTTCGCCGCGATTCATTTCCTGACTGCGAAATTCCTGCGCCTTGATAATTATTACGCCATCCTTGGTAATGCGCTGATCGCGTAGTTGGAGCAGTCGCGCCTTGAATTCTTCCGGCAGCGATGACGAGCCTGCTACCCGTTTAAATGCTGTTTCCCCCTACCCCGCATATCACAATTAATATATTTGCCTTGGTTGCTCTTGAAGAATATAACATTGTTGCATCCTTCTGGCAGTGTTACCTGGTCGCTTTGAT
>JANNQM010000068.1:0-2989 GCA_031400735.1 Gallionellaceae bacterium | reverse complement strand
CTGCATCTCGCGATGCTCGACGTGGGCGCGCTCGATCTTGTCCTCGGTACGGATGCGCTCGTTGCGCTTGGTGCCGGACTCGATGTCCTTCATTTCGACTTGCATGAAGGCGCCGCCGCGCCCGCCGACGTGGACGTGGTGGGACTTGAGCACGCGCCATACGCGTTTTTCCCACTCGATCAGGTTGCCGGGGCGGATGTCGGTTGCCAGAACTTTTGCCATATTGCTGCCTAGCCTCGAAAAAGGGCGTAATTCTACACCAGTGCTTGATCCTGCCGCTGTCATAACCGGCCTGCCGCACCTGCCCGGTGTCTACCGCATGCTGAGCGGGGCGGGAGAAGCGCTGTACGTCGGCAAGGCGCTCGACCTGAAGCAGCGCGTTGCTTCCTACTTCCATAAGGCAAGCGGGTTGTCGCCCCGCATCCAGTTGATGCTCGGGCAAGTGGTGGCGGTCGAGACTACGGTTACCCGCTCTGAAGCCGAAGCTCTGCTCCTTGAGCACAACCTGATCAAGACCTTGAATCCTCGCTATAACATACTGTTTCGTGACGATAAGTCATACCCATATATCGTGTTGACCGGGCATGCTTTTCCGCGCCTCGACTATTACCGCGGCGCGACGGTGAAGCAGCATCAATACTTCGGGCCGTACCCCAATTCCTACGCCGCGAAGGAAAGCATCAACCTGCTGCAGAAGGTTTTTCGGATACGCACGTGCGAGGATACGGTCTTTGCCAACCGCACGCGCCCCTGTTTGCTGCACCAGATTCACCGTTGCACTGCGCCGTGTGTGCGGCTGATCAGCGCGGAGGATTACGCCAGCGAGGTGCACAAGGCCGAGTTGTTGTTGCAGGGCAAGCATGGCGAAGTGGAAAGCTTGCTGCGCCAGGCGATGGAGCAGGCTGCCGAGCAGCAGCAATATGAAAAGGCTGCCGCGCTACGCGACCAGTTGCAGGCGCTGCATACCGTGCAGCAGAAACAGTTTGTCGAAAGCGGGCGCGCGACGGATGCCGATATTGTGGCGGTGGCCGAGATGAATGGCGCGCTGTGCGTGAACCTGGCGATGGTGCGCGGCGGCCGGCATCTGGGCGACAAAAGCCTGTTTCCACAGAACGCGGAAGGGCAGACCATTACTGAGGTGTTGGAGGCGTTTCTGGAGCAGCATTATTTGAGCCAAACTGTGCCGCCGCTGATTATCACCAGCGCGCCGCTCGCGGTGGATGCGCTGGAACAATTGCTGGGCGAGCAATCCGGGCAAAAAGTGCAGATACGCCACAACGTCAGCGGCGAGCGGCGGCAGTGGCTGGATATGGCGCTGAAAAATGCCCAGATGGCATTGCAGCAACGTGCCGGGCAGCAGGCCGGGCAACTCGGCCGACTGGAAAAATTGCGCGAGATTTTGGCGCTGCCGGAATTGTCGCGTATTGAATGCTTTGATATCAGCCACACGATGGGTGAAGCCACGGTGGCGTCGTGCGTGGTGTACGACAACCTGGCGATGCGCAATACCGAATACCGGCGTTACAATATTGCGGTGCAGGGCGGGGAAATCAGCGGCATTACCGGCGGCGACGATTATGCGGCGATGCGCCAGGTGTTGACGCGGCGCTATCAAAAAATGCAGGCCGGGGAGGGCAAGCGCCCGGACCTGATATTGATAGACGGCGGCGCGGGGCAGCTGAATGTGGCGCGCGAAGTGATGGAGCAACTGGGCATGACACAGATTCAGCTGATGGGTGTGGCCAAGGGAGTGGAGCGCAAGGCGGGGATGGAACAATTGTTGCTGCCGCAAAGCGAAAAGCCGTTACAATTGTCACCGGATAATCCGGCGCTGCATTTAATCCAGCAAATACGCGATGAAGCACATCGTTTCGCGATCAGCGGCCATCGCGCCAAGCGCGGCAAGGCGCGCACTGCTTCGATGCTGGAAGAGATCAGCGGAATAGGGGAGCGGCGGCGGCGAAATCTGCTGGCGCGTTTCGGCGGTTTGCAAGGTGTTTACCAAGCCAGCGTGGATGAGCTGGCGCAGGTGGAAGGCATCAGCAAGGCGCTGGCGGAAAAGATTTTCCTGCAATTGCAGGGGGGTTCCAAATAATATTGCTTACCGGATTGATGGCTTACTTGACTGACCCATGCCCCTTAATATTCCCAATTTACTGACCTGGTTTCGTATCCTGCTGATACCGGTATTTCTCGGCGTGTTTTACGTATCCGACCAGACCATTTCGCTGCATCACAAACATCAAATCAGCACCGTGATATTTGCGCTGGCCGCGATTACCGACTGGCTGGATGGGTACTTGGCGCGGATGCTTAAGCAAACTTCGGAATTTGGCGCCTTCCTGGACCCGGTCGCTGACAAGCTGATGGTCGCTGCCGCGCTGATTGTGCTGGTTAATCTGGATCAGGTGAATATGATCATCGCCTTCATTATTATCGGCCGCGAAATCGCGATTTCTGCGTTGCGCGAGTGGATGGCCCAGCTGGGTGATAGCAAGAGCATTGCCGTGTCACTGCTCGGAAAAATTAAAACCACATTCCAGATGATTGCGATCATGCTGCTGTTATACCGCGAACCGATAGGCAATTTTCAGACCTTTGAAATAGGCACCGCGCTGATTTACCTGGCGGCGCTGCTGACATTATGGTCTATGGTGTATTACCTGCGCCTCGCAATGCCGCAAATTTCGCGGCGTCAGCGCGAGCAAAATTGATTTTTTGTGGCACGCAAGGTATAGTGCCGCGCTTCGGGGTGTAGCGTAGCCTGGTAGCGCGCCTGCTTTGGGAGCAGGATGTCGGGAGTTCGAATCTCTCCACCCCGACCATATTAAATTACCCCTCCAGGTAATAGTTGTCCACAGGAACCCGCAAGAAATTGTGCCCGTAGCTCAACCGGATAGAGCACCAGCCTTCTAAGCTGGGGGTTACAGGTTCGATTCCTGTCGGGCACACCAGAGCAATCAAGTTCAATGGTGGTCGTAGCTCAGTT
>JANNQM010000067.1:0-17302 GCA_031400735.1 Gallionellaceae bacterium | reverse complement strand
CGGCTGTACCGCCGCGCAAAATATTTGCTGATTGAATGCGGCAGCGGCACGCTTATTCTGCATTTGGGTATGTCCGGCAGTTTGCGTGTCATGCCTGTTGGCACACCGGCCGGGCGTCACGAACATTTCGATCTGATTCTGGAAAATGGAATGTTGATGCGGCTGCGCGACCCGCGCCGCTTTGGCGCGGTGTTGTGGCATGCAGGCGACCCAGCCCAGCATCCCTTGTTGGAAAAACTGGGATTGGAGCCTTTGGAGATCGAGTTTAATGGAGAACATTTGTATCGCGCTACCCGGACGCGCAACGCCGCTATCAAACTGGTCATCATGGATCATCATGTCGTAGTAGGCGTGGGCAATATCTACGCCAATGAAGCGCTGTTCCGCGCCGCCATCCGTCCGCAATTGGCGGCCAGCAGCTTGAGCAAGCCGCGTTGTGCGCGGCTGGCGCAAACGATACGGGAAACCTTGGCTGAAGCCATTGTGCTGGGCGGCAGCAGCTTGCGCGACTTTGTAAACAGCAGCGGCGAATCCGGTTATTTCCAGCAGCATTATCAGGTCTATGGCCGTGCAGGCGATCCTTGTCACACCTGCGGAACTCTGGTTAAACAAATACGCCAGGGACAGCGCTCGAGTTTTTATTGTCAGTCCTGCCAGAAATAGAGTATAGGTATTTTTTAATTTACTATCTTTAACGATATGCCACAGATGTACACCAGGCTGCGCAACGCCACCCCACGATTTCCGTTGCTAGTCGCCTTGCTCTGCCTCAGTATTTTTAGCGCGACCCGCATCGGGCTGATTCTGTATACCGGTTTCGATTCGGTCGAGCTATCCCTTTGGCCAGCTATACTTATTAAAGGGCTGTATTTTGATGTTGTAGTCACCGCGCTGTTGATTTCAGCCGTCTGCCTGTACGAAGCAGCCTTGCCCAACCGATGGCGCGCCACCCACTGGCATCGTGTGTTGCGCTTTGCCTGGGTGTGGGCGGCGACGGCATTGTTGTTGTTTGGTGCGGTGGCAGAAGCAACATTCTGGATAGAATTTTCCACGCGCTTCAATTTTATTGCCGTGGATTATTTGCTGTATACGCATGAAGTCATCAGCAACATCCGCGAATCTTATCCGGTACCCGGAATATTGTCTGCCATCGCCATTGCAGCGGCAATAATCGTCTGGCTGTTGCGCAAGAAAATTAATGCGATCGACAGCAAACCCGTCAGCGCAAACGGCCGCATCACTCTTGTTACCGCAACAGTGCTGTTGCCAGTGCTGAGCCTGGGTATCAGCACTGTCGATCAAATGCAGGGATTGAATAACAACTATGCCGATGAATTATCCGGCAATGGCCTGTTCACCTTTGCTGCGGCGATGCGGCGCAACGAACTGGATTACGATAAATTCTATCTGACCATGCCGCAAGAAGCCGCCGACGCTACATTGAAAAAACTGGATGTTGAGCGCGTGGGCCTGGCCGACATTGTGCAAACAAATCCCGGCCTGGATGAAGCGGATGATCCTATCCCGTTCAAGCGCCCGCGCAATGTGGTGCTGATCTCGGTGGAGAGCCTGTCCGCATCTTTTCTCGGCGCTTATGGTGCGACTAACGGCCTGACGCCCAATCTTGACCAGCTGGCGCGCGAGGGGCTGAAATTCAACCGCGTGTTTGCCACTGGTACGCGCACCGTGCGCGGACTGGAAGCACTATCACTCGGTACGCCACCGGTGCCGGGCCAAGCCATTGTGCGCCGCCCGGCCAATGAGCATCTGACTACTATCGGCGAGCTGCTGGAATTCCAGGGATTTGCCACGTACTTTTTTTATGGCGGGTATGGTTATTTCGACAATATGAATGCGTATTTCGGCGCCAATGATTATCGGGTGATAGACCGTACCGATTTTCCGGAAGAAAGCATTATTTTTGAAAATGCCTGGGGCGTGGCGGATGAGGTGTTGTTCAATAATGCGCTGGCTGTCCTTGACCGCGAAACTGCAGCGAAGCAGCAGCCCTTCTTCGCGCATATCATGACTACATCCAACCACCGGCCATATACTTATCCCGATGGCAGGATAGATATTCCTTCGCCCGGCGGCCGCGATGGCGGCGTAAAGTACACCGACTATGCGATTGGAAAATTCATTGCCGACGCGAAAAGCAAGCCCTGGTTTAACGATACATTATTTGTGATCGTGGCCGATCATTGCGCGGCGGTCGCCGGAAAAAGCAAATTGCCGGTGGCCAATTACCTCATCCCGCTGATTTTCTATGCTCCGGCGCTGATCAAACCAAGTGTTTACACACGCATGGTCAGCCAGATTGATATCGCGCCTACGCTGATGGAAGTGCTGGGAAAACGCGGCGACGATTATTTTTTTGGCCGCTCTTTTTTTGAACCCATTCAGTATCCGGAACGGGTATTTATCAGCAATTATCAGGAACTCGGTTATTTGAGCCATGATGTATTAACGATTTTGCTGCCACGCAAACGTGTGAAAAGTTTTCACATCGATCCGCTCACCTATGCCGCTACCCCGGCTGCTGTAGACCAACAGCGGCTGAATGAGGCCATTGCCTATTACCAGACCGCTTCACGGGCTTTCAAGACCGGCAAATTGCGCGCGGCGGATCATTCGGTAGCTAAATAATGTGTTAAGGGCGTGATAAATTACGCCCCTACCGGAAGTCGCCGGTCAGCTGCGCCCGTGTCCAGCTTGTCAAGGAACTTCTCCAGTTCTTGCGGCAGCGGCGCAGTAAAGCGTAACGGTTCACCCGTAAGAGGGTGAGTCAACGCTATCGAGTGCGCATGCAGAAACATGCGTTTCAACCCGCGCTTGGCCAGCTCCTTGTTGCGCGCAAAATCGCCGTATTTATCGTCCCCAGCAATCGGAAAACCAAGGTGTGACAGATGCACACGAATCTGGTGGGTGCGGCCCGTTTTGAGTTGCGCTTCCAGCAGGCTGTAATCTGGCCAGGCGTGCTGCAGCGCAAACACGGTGTGCGATTCCTTGCCATCGTCGCGCACCATGACGCGCTTTTCCCCATCTTGCGTAGCAAATTTATGCAGCGGCAGCTTGACATGCTGTTTGGCGTTGCGCCATTTGCCCAGTACCAACGTCAGATAGCGCTTGTCGGATTGTCCCTCGCGCATTTGTTCATGCAATGCGGTCAGCGCTGAACGTTTCTTGGCCAATAATAATACACCGGACGTTTCCCGATCCAGCCGGTGCACCAGCTCCAGAAATTTGGCCTGCGGCCGCGCGCTGCGCAATTGTTCTATCACGCCAAAACTGACCCCGCTGCCGCCATGCACTGCCACCCCGGACGGTTTGTTGACTGCCAGCAGCGCATCATCTTCATACAAAATGGGAAATTCCAGTGCCGGGACATAGGCTTGTTGCTGTGGCTCGGCCACCCGTACCGGCGGAATGCGCACCTGGTCGCCCAGTTGCAGCCGGTAAGTTTGATCCACGCGTTTCTTGTTTACCCGCACTTCGCCGCTGCGCAAAATGCGGTAAATGTGGCTTTTGGGGACGCCTTTCAGATGTTTGCACAAAAAATTGTCGATGCGCTGCTCGCAGCTGCCTTCGTCTATTTCTGACCAGCTAACAGATTCTTTGCGTAAATCCTTCATTTTGCTTATACTTCGCCTTAACGCGTGTGGACTAACGGGAAAACGGGATGCATATTCCCCGTCGCGAGGAGCTGGCAATAATGCCGCCGCCCCGTCCCAACCGCTGTCCGGTTAATGTCACTCACCGGGAGAAGCAGTGATGGTAATTGATTTGCGCGCTCTAGGCACCCGTAATTGAGGGGCACCCGCAATTTAGGGGCACCCGGAAATTTTGGGCACCTGTGAATTTTGCCATGTCGCCCAACTATGAACTGGCGGCATTTGCTGATAACTGACAATCTACAATGAGAATGATCTTGAACAACCGTCGAACCTGCAACCACAACACTGTTTGCCCGACCCTTATTCGCTTTCTCGCGCGCGGCTAGCCGCGTGTAGCACTTGTCCGGCCCGTGTCTGAGCGCGGGAGAAAATATAATGAAACGTATGCTATTCAATGCGACACAAGCGGAGGAACTCCGTGTCGCGATTGTCGATGGTCAGAAACTGATAGACCTCGATATCGAATCCGCAGGCAAGGAACAACGCAAGAGCAACATCTACAAAGCTGTCATCACCCGCATCGAACCCAGCCTGGAAGCAGCTTTTGTCGAATATGGCGGCACCCGCCACGGCTTTTTGCCATTCAAGGAAGTCGCCCCCAATTATTTTATGAATGGCAGCGGCAGCCGCCCCAGCATCAAGGAAGCGCTGCGCGAAGGCCAGGAACTGCTGGTGCAGGTGGAAAAGGACGAACGCGGCAACAAGGGCGCGGCGTTAACTACCTTTATCAGCCTGGCCGGCCGCTATATCGTGCTGATGCCGAACAACCCCAGCGGCGGTGGCGTATCACGCCGCATCGAGGGTGAAGACCGCAACGAGCTGCGCGATGTACTGGCGCAACTGGATGTGCCACAAGGCTCCAGCATCATCGCGCGCACTGCCGGTATCGGCCGCAACCTGGAAGAATTGCAGTGGGACCTGAATTACCTCAAGCAATTGTGGGACGCCATTGAAGGCGCGGCCAAAACCGAAAAAGCCCCGTCGCTGATTTATCTGGAAAGCAGCCTGGTGGTGCGCGCGATACGCGATTATTTCCACCCGGAAATAGGCGAAATCCTGATCGACACTGACGATATCTATCAGCAGGCACGGGCTTTCATGAGCACGGTGATGCCCAACAACGTCAATGTCATCAAACGCTACCATGACGATGTGCCGCTGTTTTCGCGCTTCCAGATCGAACACCAGATCGAATCGGCGCATGCCCGCCAGATCAACCTGCCATCCGGCGGCGCGATTGTCATCGACCACACCGAAGCGCTGACCGCGATCGACATCAACTCGGCCCGTGCCACACGCGGCGCCGATATCGAAGCCACCGCGCTCAACACCAACCTCGAAGCAGCCGACGAAATTGCACGGCAGATGCGTTTGCGCGATTTGGGCGGTTTGATCGTGATCGACTTTATCGACATGGAAAACAACCGCAACCAGCGCGATGTCGAAAACCGCCTGCGCGACGCGCTGCACTACGACCGTGCGCGCGTACAGACCGGCAAAATCTCGCGCTTCGGGCTGCTGGAACTGTCGCGCCAGCGTTTGCAACCCAGCCTGGAAGAAACCAACCACTCGCCCTGCCCGCGCTGCAATGGCATTGGCCATATACGCGGTACCGAATCTTCCGCTTTGCATATCCTGCGCATCATTCAGGAAGAAGCGATGAAGGAAAACAGCGCCGCTATCCATGTGCAAGTGCCGGTAGATGTCGCCACTTTCCTGTTGAACGAAAAACGCGCGGAAATCCACCTGATCGAATCGCGGCTGAAAGTCAGCATCACGCTGATCCCGAATTTGCACCTGGAAACGCCGCATTACAGCGTAACGCGCTTGCGCCATGACGATCTGACCGCGGAAAACCTGCAAGCCAGTTACAAGCTGGTAACCATGCCGGAAGAAACTCAGACCACAGGCGATATAGCACAAGAAGCCCCGAAACGTCCGCAAGCAGTCGTGCAAGGCATCACGCCCACACAACCTGCGCCGATGCGCGCGCTGGAAGTTATTGCACAGCCTTCTTTGCTTGGCCGGATATGGTCCTGGTTCGCATCGCCTGGAGCGGAAACCGCGAGCACAGCGCCAGCCATTGCCAAACCGCGTAACGCTAACCCACCACGCCGTGACCGCGAAGCCAATCGCCCTACCGGCAACCGGCCCGATGGTAACCGAGCTGACGGGAACCGCAACCGCAATAAACCACGCCGCGACAAAGAAGATGCCGCACCCCGTAATGAAAAACCTGCGTCAGCGGCAAAGCCGCAGGAAGCGCGCCCTGAGAGGCCGCCACGCCCTGCGCGCCCAGTCGAAACCCCTGTGCTGGAAAGCGCAGCACCCACGACAGCCGCAGTGGCAGCCCCTGCGGAAGAAACTGGCAACCGTGCTGGACGCAAACGTGGACGTCGTGGAGGCCAGCGTGAACGTGGGCGCCGTGACCATCAGGCGCAAACTCCGGCAACCAATGCCCAGCCTGCCAGCGCAATAACTCACAGCGCACCTGCAACCCATGAAGCGGTTTATGACAGCGAGCCTGCGCCGCAACTGGATACTCTGACGATCGTGTCGCGCGAAGCAGCACCCATTGTTTCGCCACGCGAAGAACCGGCTTTCGCATCACGCGAAACACCCGCCTTTGTGCCGCGCGAAGTAACAGCGCATATTGAGCATGCTGCGCCGATTGCAGTAGTTCAGTCCGACAACACACCGCCCAGCAATCTGGTGCAAATTGAAACCGATCCGGTCAAACGTGCGGCGGTGGTTGTGACTCCCGCTGCGGCGGACACTCCGCCTGCCGCTTCGCGCCGCCGCTCACATCCGCGCGAGGTATACAGCATGGAAAGCAGCGAGCCGTTGGTGCAAATTGAAACTCAGCATCTTTCCAACGGATAACCTCGAACAGACATGGGTATCAATAAAAAACCGCACGGATAACCCCGTGCGGTTTTTTTGACTCCAGGGAACCGCAGATTTATTCTGTTTTGTCATTCCCGCGAAGGCGCGAATCCAGTCAAATCAAACGCTGGATCCCCGCCTACGCGGGGATGACAAATAAATCCGCGTTTCCCTAAGTATTTCCTATCCGGGCATCTCCTATCCGAAAACTTCAGGATGGTTTTTCTGGATATGTTCCAGCAACCCCTCCGCCGCATCTTCCACCAAATCCAGCACATGCTCAAAGCCCTGTCCGCCGCCATAATACGGGTCGGGCACTTCCCGCTCGTCATGGCGTGTAGCATAGGCCAGAAACAGTCCCACACGCTGCCGTTTATCCGGTGGGCATAGCGTGTGCAATATCGAAAGATTGGCATGATCCATCGCCAGCACATAATCGAACCGTGCAAAATCGCCCACCTCGACCTGTCGGCCACGCAGCATGCTCATGTCATACCCGCGTTGCAATGCGGCGCGCTGCGCGCGTTTATCCGGCGGGCTGCCGACGTGGTAATCATGAGTGCCCACTGAATCTATCATGATGCGGTCGGCCAACCCGGCAGTTTGCACCACATGCCTGAACACCGCTTCTGCCGTGGGTGAACGGCAAATATTTCCCATACAAACGAACAGCACAGAAACTTTATTCTTCATGCGTAAACTTTCGGTTTATAAAAGAGATGGGGAGGATTTTAACATTTCGTGTTGCACTCAAAACGGAATGCAATCATGCAAACGGGGCTATAGCCCCGTTTGTGTCATTGGAGGAACTTGACCGTGCGCACAGCGCACGCTACGGCTGGCTTTTGGAATCAAATGTATGCGGGGTGATTTTGGGAAAGAAATATTTCCATATAAAACCTCCGTGCGTAGCGTGCGCTGTGCGCACGACGTTAATTGAACGTGCGCATAGCGCACGCTACGGATGTGGCGCCGTTATCGCACTTCTGGCCGCTCATGAGAAACGCCGGGCTTAAGCGGCGCGTCATATTTTTCATTCAGCGTTGCGCGTTCCAGTGCAGTGATGGCCGGCCCATGCAATACTTCTCCGGTCGCCTCAAAGCGGGAAGCGTGGCACGGGCAATCCCACGATTTCTCGGCCGGGTTCCAGGAAACGATTCCGCCCAGATGGGTGCATACTGCTGACAACACATGCAGATCTCCTTGGTCATCCCGGTATACCGCCAATTGTTTTGCGCCATCGCGTAGCAACGCCCCTTGGCCCGCAGGAATCTCGTCGGCGGATTCTACTTCACCGCCCTGGAACCAATCTCCATACTGCGCCAGCGTGTTGGCCTGCTCTTTTACGAATTCTGCAACGCCATGCACCGGTTTGCGCGAGGGTGCGTAGAGTTCGGCCCAGGCATTGGCCCGCCCCAGAATCAAATCTGCCACTATCATCGCCCCGGCTGTGCAATGCGTCATGCCGTTGCCGGAATCGCCGGTGATGACATAAATGTTTTTGTCGTCCATCGGATTGCGCCCCAGAAACGCCAAGCCGTCTGCCGGTTCCATGACCTGGCCGGACCAACGATAAACCACTTGCGCCGCCATTGGAAAACGCTGGCGCACCCATGCTTCAAGCACGCGGTAGCGGTGCTCTGGATGCTCATCCTGTCCCACCTTGTGGTCCTCGCCGCCGACCAGCAATATGTCTTCCGCCCTATCATTTTCAGATGGCTGCAGCCGCACGTAATGGTAGGGATCGCCGGTATCCCACAACAACACACGCGGTACTGAATTTTTCGGCACCCGCACGCCGATCACATAGGACATATATCCGGCCTGCTTGGTGTGCATCACCACGCGGTCGTTAAACGGCGTATTGGTCGCTACCACCACCGCCCCCGCCTTGATCTGCGCGCGCGGGGTATGGATCACGTGGTCATGCAATTTGCCGCTGATGCTCAGCGCGCGTGTCTCGTCAAATATATGCCCGCCATTACTGATAATCGCCCGCGCCAGCCCATTCAGGTAGCGCAGCGGATGAAATTGCGCCTGATGGGAAAACTGTACCGCGCGACCGGTACTGAAACTCAAGCCGGGAACCTGGTCAACGCGCTGCACGTCTAGCTGCGCATTCTGCGCCGCAGCGTATTCCTGGTCCAGTTCCGCGGCATTTTTACCTTCGCCTGCGAACAGATATCCCGGCAACCTTTCAAATTGGCATTCGATATTTTCCGATTGCACAATAAGCTCGACCAGATCGGCGGCCTTGCGGTAGCTGTCTGCAACCAGTGCAGCATTTTCCTTGCCAAAATTGCTTTCGATCTGGAAATAGTGTTCATCGGGTGGGAAAAAATGCGCGGTGGTGCGCCCGCTTTCCCCTGCGCCGATATGCGCTGCGTCAATTACGACTACCGATTTTCCAGCACCGGACAACAAATACGCAGTCGTCAAACCCGCAATACCGGCTCCTATTACACAAACATCAGCATCGTATTCTTCTTCCAGCCGGGGAAAGCGGGGGATGGAGGAACTGGCATGCCAGATCGAGGTGGAGTGGTTTGATGATTGAAAGGTCATGTTGAATCTCCTGTGAAGTGGAACATAGGGAGCAGCCTGTTTGTTGCCCTGCTATCAAGCGCAACGCTCAGGATGCTATAGTCAGGCCTGCTGTTTTTACCTTGGGACTGTGATTTTTCAGGGTATACAACCGGCTTTGGAGTGGTCGGTACGTTTACCCACATAAAATTACCTGGTTTCATACTCGCGCATTGAGAAGGCTTGCCATGGCCACTGCTGCATCTGATCCCTTGACCTACAGCGTTTTTTTCGGCGCAAAAATCGGGTAATGCCTGAGAAATACCCCGTATGTGCGCTAGCCCACAGAGCACCCCGATAAGTCTAGGCATATTATTTACGTGATCGCCGTTTTGCAGTCGGCGATCCGCATCGTGTTACCCCAAACTCATATCCATCAGGAGAAAATAATGAAAATATTTCAGGTTATCGTGCTTACTGTGACATTCGCGCTTGGTTTGCTGGTTCCTCCTACGGCGCTGGCGGAAAACCCGCAAAAGGGGAAGAAGGCTCACGCCAATCCGTGCTGCTCAGTTACCGCCATTGACAAGCAGAAAGGTGTGGTCACCGCACTGGATGCAAAATCGGGCAATTCCTTGGAAGTCAAAGTCAAACCCCGTATGCTTGGCAAATTGGCAGTGGGGCAAAAAACCCACATGCGCATGACCTCGGGCAGGCCTTTGGGGTCGCTGTCGTGGGCCTGCACTGAAGACATGAAAACATGCAGCTGCGAACAGGGCGCGGATTGCGATTCAATATGCGTCGGTCAACCCACCGACTGCAATGATGGTGTATGCATGTGCACCGGACCCGGTACCGTACCCGAAAATCTGTGACGTAAGTGCGCTTGTCGCACAACGGTAATGCTACTATCATTCCAGGTGGGCATATTTGAGCCTATGCTCGTCTGCATAGCAGGCAGGCTTTTTATTATCAGGAGACACGCATGAAAAACATACTTCCCGTCCGGGCCATGGTTGCTTGGGTCATGGTTGCCGTTTCTTGCCTGGGAGTGTCATCCAGTTGGGCCGATGCTGGTGCCCACATGATGTTAACCCCGGCAGAGATGAAATGGGCGGATGTCCCTTCCCTGCCGCCCGGCGCAAAAATAGCCGTGCTGGAAGGCCCGATGAACGAGGCTGTCCCGTTTACAATCCGCCTGATGCTCCCCGCCGATTACAAAGTCCCCGCCCACTGGCACCCGGCCATAGAGCATGTCACGGTAATTTCCGGCACGTTTAACATGGGCACCGGAGACAAACTGGATCGCTCAGTCACCAAACCCCTGTTGGCGGGAAGCATAGCCATCATGCAACCCAAAACCAACCATTTCGCGTGGACCACAGAAGAAACCATCATCCAGGTACATGGCATGGGCCCGTGGGGCATCAACTATGTTAATCCGGCGGATGACCCGAGAATCAAGAAGTAATTATTGACCCTGCCAGATGATATTTGACGCCCGTTCGCCTTGAGCCTGTCGTTGCCGCGCCCAGTGGTGTGCGCCGGAGCAGGCTTCCATGCCAATCACGCACGGCGGCAGGTTGGCGATCAGCGGCAGCAGGTCCGCGCGTGATACTTTTGGCTTGATCAGAACAGGCTTGCCGCTATCATTGACGCCATGCACGGCAAATACGTTCTTGGCGAGATTGATTCCTACGGTGATAATGGTCATGACTTCCCCTCCTCAGGTGTTGATGAAATGATCAAAATTCCATCATGACACTTGTTGCCGTTCGCGGAAACTTCTCCGCTACCTCGGGACGGGGAAGACCCTTTCATTCGTTATGGTTCATGCAAAAATGAAGCTCATAATTTATCTTGTATCGGGATTTATCACACTATCAACTTATGCACATGAGCTTGAACATGACCATGCACATGGAGAAGATGTAATTATTGAATACTCACATGAATTGCTAGAGTGGTGCAAAACAGAAACAGAGGGATATTATGTGGCTAATGGTATCACGCCTTATAACTGGAGTGCTTCTTGGTGGGAGAAGGGGAACACACTCTTTGTTAAAGGGCACTGGCTTATTGAGAATGAACATGTTGCTGTAGGGTGTCGCGTTGCTAAGGGCGCAAAAAGAAAGTATGCGATTTTTGAATTCTCAGACAAATAGGTATGCTTACAACTGCATTGAGTCTGACAGCCACTTCAGTCAAATCGGGTAACTGCCAGATATCCACATGTGGCAATACGTCCTAAAAATTGTCCTTTCTGCGGTTGTGTTGGTAGCTGTCGCCGAGATTGCCAAGCGCAGTTCTTTTTGGGGTGCAGCTTTGGCTTCTCTTCCGCTTACGTCGCTTCTGGCTTTCGTTTGGCTGTTCCTCGACTCTGGTGAAGTCCAAAAGGTTGCCGCTTTGTCCCAAGGTATTTTCTGGTTGGTTTTGCCTTCGTTAGTTTTGTTTGTTGCGCTGCCATTGCTATTGCGCATTGGTGTTGGGTTTTGGCTCAGTTTGGCTTTTTCATGCCTGGCTACCGCTGTGGCATACTTGGGTATGGTCAAATTATTGGGGATGTTCGGTGTCCGCCTTTAGCAGGTAGTTATATTAGATATAGGACAGTTAAGTTTGAGTGACTTACCCAAGAGCAGGCTCTATCTTCGGCTAGCCACTGCACCCTGCCTGACCGAGCAGCACTGCGTTGTCTAGCAAACACTCTTCACTTATGTTCCAGCGCAATACCTATCAATTCCACCACCACCCCTAAACCCAGCACCAACGCGCCGGGCCAAGCTTGCGGGGCGAGCAGCATCAGCATTGCGCCTAGCACTATCAAGATCACTGCCCCTATGCGCCGATTACGCTTGTTCCTGATCATGGCGACCTCCTGTCAAAAAGGCTAATCATTTACGGTGCAAATAACACCTGAGCACAGAACCTATATCCTAAAATATAGCAGCTCCATTCTCGCATTTTCTGTGAGGTGCCGTGAATTATCTTGTCGTAACCGCTTGTCATATAGCCACTTTATTGTCATCATGCTGCTGTTTGCTTGAATATAAATGAACCCATCTTCGCTCGGTAAAGGACTTCATGGGCAAAATTTTTAAGGCGGCACCCTGGTTGCTTGCGCTTTTTTCGGTGTTTATCGTTATTGCGCTTTATTACAACCAGAATTCATTCCTTGAGGCTTTCGAAGCCAAGACCTACGACTTGCGCTTCAGGGAATTGCGTGGCGCCATTCCGGCCAGCAAGGATATCGCCATCATCGCGATTGACGACAAGAGCATTGCCGAATTGGGCCGCTTCCCGTGGACCCGCACCCAATATGTTCGCCTGATTGAGCGTCTTTCCAAAGCTGGCGCAAAAGCGCTGCTGGTGGACGCATTTTTTTCCGAACACGAATCAGCAGCAGTGGACCGCGCCTTTGCAGCAGCGCTGAAAAAGGCTGGCAATGTTGTGTTGGCCGTGCCATTTGATCTGGACCATAACTTCAACGTCACCGGCAGCAAGCACAGCATCCCGGAAATAGAACGCGCTGCGGCAGGCATCGGGCACATTAACCTGGTGCCGGAAGACGATGGGGTAAACCGCCGCAACAGGCTGCTGCTCGAAGCAGAAGGCAAGCTGGTTCCATCGCTGGGTTTGATGGGTGCGATGGCGGCACTGGGGGAAAAAGAATTCGTCACCGGTTCGTATGACATCAGTATCGGCGACAAACATATTCCGGTGGATGCGGATTACTCGATGTGGGTCAACTATACCGGGCGCCCTGGCAACTATCCGCGTTTTTCGTTTACCGACATTGTCAATGGACGGGTTGCCCCGGACCAACTGAAGGGCAAGGTGCTGTTCCTGGGGGCGACGGCACTGGGCGTTTACGATATGCGGGTGACGCCATTTGATAAAAATACGCCGGGGGTGGAGCTGCATGCCACGGTGGCTGACAACATCATCAGCGAGCGTTTCATCCGACACACCGGAGTGGAAGCTTTATTCGACATGGTGCTTATCGCTGTTATGGGTTTGCTCAGCTATTTTCTGACCACACGATTGCGTCTGCATATCGCCCTCCCTGCGGTATTCTTGCTGACTGGAGGTTATGTCTGGCTGGCCTACTGGATTTTCGTGCAAGGCCACTGGGTCAGCATGATTTATCCACCACTGGCCGCGATGATTGCGCTATCCGCCGGCGGCAGCTTCCGCTACCTGGTGCTGGATCGCAAGTCGCGCGAGATGCGCTCGATGTTTTCCAGTTACCTGTCAGCAAAGCTGGTCAGCCGCCTGGAAAAAGACCCTGAGGCCGCCAGGATTGGTGGCGACAACAAGGAGGTAACAGTATTATTTACCGACATCAAAGGTTTCACGACTTTCAGTGAGCAGCGACCACCGCAGGAGGTCATCACGCGGCTCAACGAATACTTGGCTGCGATGGTGCAGGTGATTGACCAATTCGACGGCACCGTGGACAAATTTATCGGTGACGGCATCATGGCCTACTGGGGTGCGCCGCTGGCGCAACCGGATCACGCAAAATTGGCGATTTCCTGCATGCTGGCGATGAAAAAAGAAATGCAACGCCTCGGGGAAAAGTGGAAAAAAGAAGGGGTAGAGCCATTCTTGATTCGCGGCGGCGCACAGTCAGGCGAGGTGGTAGCAGGAAATATCGGGGTGCAAGGCAAGAAGATGGAATACACTTTGATTGGGGATACCGTTAACCAGGCGGCACGGCTTGAGGGCACCGCAAAATATTACGGAGTGAGTTTCCTGATCGGTGAGAGCACTTACCAGCTGACGCGCGATATGTTCCGTTATCGGGAACTGGATAAGGCCCGCGTGGTGGGCAAGCAGAACCCGGTTACATTGTATGAGCTGCTTGGCCCTCTGGCTGATCCAGAAGATAGTCGCGCTACCCAATTCAGTACGGCATTGGGGCTTTACCGGGAGCGCAAATGGGAAGAGACAGGGAAGCATCTGGCTTTAATACTGGACGAAGCTCCCGAAGACCGCCCCAGCAAAATATATCTTGAACGGTGCGAATATTTCAGCAAACATCCGCCGCCTGCTGATTGGGATGGGGTATTCAACCGCACAGAAAAATAGCGTGCCAATTTATTCGCGTAACATATTTCCATTATCATTTGATCAATTGAATTATTAAAGGGACAAAATTCAATGCGTATTAAGTCGATTACAGCTCTATGTTTAATGCTATCTGCCGTTCCAGGCGCGCAGGCTGCTGACACTCCCGCCTCCGGACTATCCAAAGTAGAGCTGGTGCAGGAACTCAGCATGGGTGGCGCGCGCAAGCTGCTGGGATGGAGTGGCGGCAATTTTTATTTTGCCAAAAAAGATGGCTCAGTCAGCCTTGCCGATAAGGACGGGAAAGAGCTGGCCGTGCTCCAAGCCAAAGAGGGCAAGGGCGTACCGGTGCTGAAACAGCCGGAAGCAGTAGCCGTGGCAGACAGCATGGTTTATGTCGTGGATAGCGCGACTAACAGGATTGCGATGTTTACTGTGCAAGGCCAATACCAGGGTAGCTTTGGCGTGGACAGGGGTGGCTTTTTCGGCTCGGGTGGCGGACTCAGCTCACCACGCGATATTGCGATCCATGAGGGCGTTATCTATGTGGTCGATAGCGGCAATGAAAGAATACAGTTGTTCGGTATCAATGGCGTTTTCCTGACCACATTTGAAATTGAAAGTGCGCCAGAAAACATTGCCGTCAAGGAAAAAAGGGTGCCCTATAAATTACTCAAGCCGACGCAAATTGAAATCGATGCGGCCGGAAAAATTTATGTGCTGGACGGTGACGATATCAAATTATACAGCCCGCAAGGGGTGTACCTGATGAAGCTGCCGGCAGAAGGTAAGCCGCAATCTATCAGTATCGCCCAAGACGGCATCTACGTGGCGGACCGCGATACGCTTACGCTGCATAAATACAATTTCGATGACAGCCATGCATACTCGTTTGGCTCCAAGGGCAAGGGGCGGGCGCAATTCAAAAGCATCACGGGCCTGGCCACTGACCAGAACCGGCAGGTGTTTATTGGCGACAGCGACAAGGGCAATGTAAACGTCTTCATGGTGGAAGCGGGAACGCCGTTTGACCCCTGGGTAAAACGTCCGTCCCGGACATCGGTGCGCTGGGAGAGCGCTATTCCTGTAGCGGCCGGGAAATTAGCCGGGGATGGCAAGAACACATTGTATGGAGTAGATGCCGCCAACCAGAAGATTATCAAACTCGTTGATGGGGCGGTGGCCGGTGAAATCAAGATAAAAGACATGGCGCCGGTGTCCATCGCAGTGGATAAGAGCGGTGCACTATGGGCGCTGGACAAGAAAAAATCCAAGCTGGTCAAGCTGGACGATGCCGGAAATATTGTCTTCACCATCGGCTCATCGGGCAGACAAAAAGGTGAATTCAGCGATGCCCAGGATTTCGCTATTTCCAGCACTGGCATCCTGTTCGTTGCCGACACCGGTAATCACCGGGTGCAGGCGTTCAGCAACGATGGCATATTTCTGAAAGAAATCCGCAACGATGTTTCCGGCAAACTGGACGCGCCTGTGGCCATCGCGCTGGATCCCATGGGCGGTTTATATGTGCTGGATAAAAACCGTTCGGTGGTCTCGATCTATTCCGCCAAGGGTGACGCGACCGGTGTGTTTGGCAAGCAGGGCGAGGTTTCGCTGTTGACCAAACCTGTGGCGATAATGGCCACGCATGATGAGGTCTTCGTGCTCGATGCAAATCAGGTCAAGGTATTTTCCCATCAGGGTGCATACCTGCGCACATTCGCCGCCAAAGGCACTGGTATAGGTGAGTTGGAGGAACCGTTATCGATCACCGCAACCGGGGACACCACATTCGCTATTGCCGATTTCGGCAACAAGCGTTTGCAGAATTTTACAACACTGCATAAACCGGAAGCGCCCCAGCAGTTAGCGGTGCAAGGTGCGGTGCATGCAGTCGATTTGCGCTGGGCAGCTTCACCCACACCCTACGTCAAGCAATATCAGATATACCGCTCGCTGAACGACAGCTCCGGTTTTGTCCAGGTTGGCAGCAGCAATGCTAATGAATATTCAGACCAGGGACTGGAGCCAGAGAAAAAATATTTTTACCGCATCGTTCCCATCAGCCAATATGGTTATGCCGGGGCGAAAAGCGAAGTGCAATATGGCAGCGCGCTGAAATACACTCCCCCCGCACTGACCAATGTGCAGATGGACCCGTCGTACTGGAAAATTAAAATGAGCTGGAAGCCGCTGGATAGCCAATATTTCAGCTCCTACCAGATCTACCAGAAAAAAGAAGATAGCTACACCAAAATTGGCGAGACCACGGTGCCGGAATTCGTCAAGGATGGGCTTATTCCGAATACCCAATACACCTATTACGTTGCGACACGCAGTACCGATGGCACGGAATCAGAAAAGTTTGAAGCCACTGTTTCCACACTGCCATTCAATGTCGCACCACTGGAAATTGAGGTGGTCAAACTGCGCGATATATTTTCCAACAGCTATAAAATTTATGAACAGGATGGCGTAGGCCTGGTCACGGTGACCAACAACACCAACCAGACCATAGACAAAATCAAGGTCAGCTTTGCATTAAACAATGTGATGGACTTCCCTACGGAAGTTTCCATCGACAAGCTGTTGCCGGAACAACGCGCAGAAATAAAGCTGAAGGCGGTATTCAACAACAACATACTGACTATCACTGAAGATACCTCGATACAGGCAGTCATTGAAGCCAGCTATTTCCAGGATGGAAAGCGCGTGGCCTACAGCAAAAATCCCACGGTCACGGTGTATGACAAACACCGCATGACCTGGGACGAGCATGACCGTCTGGCCACATTCATCACTCCCAAAGACCCGCCCATAATCAGTTTCGTGCGTTCCATCGCGACTCAATTCAGCGAAACCAAGGACGAATCGCAGCTGGCCGCCATGGTGTTTGACGCGATGGGAGTGATGGGCATGACTTATGTGCAAAACCCGACTGACCCCTATCAGGTATCCATTGCCAAGACCGCCACTACCGAAAAAACCGACACGGTCGATTATGTCCAGTATCCGCGCGAAACCATGGAGCGCAGGTCTGGCGACTGCGTTGACCTGGTCTCTTTTTACGCCACGGCGCTGGAAAGCATGGGCATAGACACGCTGATGGTTGAGGTGCCCGATCATTTGCTGATGATGTTCTCCACCGG
>JANNQM010000066.1:0-78785 GCA_031400735.1 Gallionellaceae bacterium | reverse complement strand
GCCAGCTCGGTCGCATGTTCGTGATGGCCGCGCGCAGCATGGGTTACGCTGTGGTGGTGCTCGATCCCGATGCGGATTGCCCGGCAGCGCAATGGGCAGATCAGCATATTCAGGCGAGCTATGACGATACTGCGGCGCTTGACCGTCTTGCCCAGCAGTGTGCAGCCATTACCACCGAATTTGAAAATGTTCCCGCCCGTTCATTGGAGTATCTGGCGCGCCTGCGTCCGGTCAGGCCATCGGCTATCGTATTGGCCATCACGCAGGATCGCATCCGCGAGAAAAAATTTCTGAAATCGCACGGCTTTGTCACCGCCCCCTACGCAGTCGTGGAACAGCGGCTAGCATTAGCCGAGGCGCTGCAACAAGTGGCGACACCGGCGCTGATGAAATCCAGCCGCTCCGGCTACGATGGCAAAGGCCAGCGCTGGATAAACAGCCTTGCTGAAGCAGAAAAAGCGTTTGACGATTTGGGCGGCCAGCCCTGTGTGCTGGAAGCGGGCGTCATGATTCAAACCGAAATATCAGTGCTGCTTGTGCGCGCTGTGGATGGACAAGTAGTGGCGTATCCGCCGGGTGAAAATATTCACCGCGAGGGGATACTTGATGTCAGCATCGTCCCGGCGCGCATCTCATCCGAGCTTACAGAACGCGCCACCCAGATCGCCATCCGCATCGCTGAAAATCTGGCCTATTGCGGGGTGATGGCGGTCGAGTTTTTTATTGCAAAGAATGGCGAACTTTTGGTAAACGAAATCGCACCGCGCCCGCATAATTCGGGGCATTACACTGTGGATGCCTGCGCCACCTCGCAATTTGAACAACAAGTCCGCGCTCTGTGCGGCTTGCCGCCGGGTGATGCGAGGCTGCTCAGTCCCGCAGTAATGGTCAATTTGCTTGGTGATTTGTGGCGCGCAGAGCAAGCTCCACCATGGGAGCGAGCGCTTAGCCATGCTCACGCGAAATTACATTTATACGGCAAACATGTAGCGCGACCGGGCCGAAAAATGGGACACTACACGGTGCTGGGCGAGAGTGTAGAGTCGTCGTTTTCGCAGGCCATGGCGATACAAAATGCGCTCAAAATGCACGCTGAACTCACGAGGTAAATTATGAAACAACGCTATGTTGGATTACGCAATGAAGTAAACGGCGGCATGACCCATTTTGGGCAGATGGTGCGCGACGGCTGGGTGTTCGGAATCATCCCTGAGACACAGGATTGTGCCAATTGGGACGCCGGACAAATGCAGTTGCTCTACGAAAAAGTGTATGCCGAGTGGGAAAAGTACGCCCATCTGCCCAGCCGCCTCCCGGATGAATTACGTGCCCGCCATGCCAAGATTTATCAGGATGCCATTACCCATGCCAAGGCTAGCGGGTGGAATCCAGAGTTGGGCGATGATGATTAGCGGGCAGAATGCCCATGCGCAGGGTCAAATGAAACGCCGTACCCCACGCCATTAAATGCCGGGATGACTCTGGAGGTTGAACAAGCCGCCGCTGTTTTGCGGCGCGGCGGGCTAGTCGCCTTTCCGACCGAGACGGTCTATGGACTAGGCGCGGACGCAGCATGTCCCGTAGCGGTAGCGCGCATTTTCGCGGCCAAGGGTCGGCCTGCGAATCATCCGGTGATTGTGCATATCGGTCATACCGATTTGCTGGAACACTGGGCGGCGGATATTCCGTCATCGGCTTGGCTGCTGGCCAAACATTTCTGGCCGGGGCCGCTCACGATCATTCTCAAGCGCAACGTGCGCGTGCTCGATGCGGTAACCGGGGGCCAAGACACGGTCGGCCTGCGGATGCCAGATCATCCGGTGGCTCTCGCATTACTGAGCGCCTTTGGCGGCGGGGTGGCCGCACCCTCAGCCAACCGCTACGGGCGAATATCGCCGACCACGGCGCAGCATGTGCGCGATGAATTGGGCGAGACGGTGGACGGCATATTGGATGGCGGGCCGTGCCGTGTGGGAATCGAATCCACCATACTCGATTTGAGCGGCGCGCATCCCCAACTGCTGCGTCCGGGCGCTATCAGTGCTGCCGCCATTGAAACAACACTGGGGCGGAATATGGTGGCGGCATCCCGCTATGTGCCACGCGTACCTGGCGCGCTACTATCCCATTACGCGCCGCAAACGCCGCTCGTGCTGGTTGCGACACATGATTTACAAGCTGAAGTTAAGCAGTGTCTTGAAAAGGGTGAGCGCGTGGCGGTGCTGGCTCGCTCCACTGCAACACCGCTGACGAGTTGTGTGTGGCAGCTTATGCCGACCGACCCCAGTGACTACGCGCACGAACTATACGCGCGTCTGCGCACACTAGATGCGCTGCATGTTGACCGCCTCATCATCGAAGCATTGCCTGCGGAGCCGGCTTGGCAAGCGGTGCGCGATCGACTTGCGCGTGCCGCACAAGCTGCGCCATAACCCGCGCAGATGGGTGATTCGTAGATACATCCCCGTAGTTGCCAGGCAGAAGTAATTCAGA
The DNA here is from genome assembly GCA_031400735.1 of Gallionellaceae bacterium. Taxonomy (GTDB): domain Bacteria; phylum Pseudomonadota; class Gammaproteobacteria; order Burkholderiales; family Gallionellaceae; genus Nitrotoga. The sequence goes on along the minus strand of JANNQM010000066.1, from coordinate 76,292 downwards.
TTTTGTTGGGCTTATTCCTTGCCATGCGTGCTGCCGGAAATGCGATCCATCAGCGCGAACATCACCCCGGAAAATACCAGCGTCAGGTGTATGCCCACCGCCCAGGCCAACTCGTGGGTGCTGACCTCTTTGACGTTGATGAAGTATTTGAGCAATTCGATTCCGGAAATGGCAACGATGGAGCCGATGAGTTTGAGCTTAAGATCAGAAAAACTTACATGCCCCATCCAGCTCGGTCTGTCTTCGCTTTCGCCGGTGTCAATTTTGGAAACAAAGTTTTCGTAGCCGGCAAAGATTATGATGATGAGTAAATTGGCCACCAGCGTAATGTCCACCAGCGACAGAATCCCCAACAAGGCAGCGCCGCTGTCGCCAGTAAACACGGTGGGCACCAGCGCGATAAAGGATTTGACGAATTTCACCAGCAACAAGGCAATGCCGCCCACCAACCCCATGTAAAAAGGTACCAGCAGCCAGCGGCTGCCGAACATAAACATTTCCAAACCGTGCTCGATACGTTTCATCTCTTCTCCAGAATTTTCTTGAAAGCCATCAATCCGCAGTTTTTTGCCCGCGTGTCGCCAGCAAACTCAGCATTATACTCGTACCCAGCACCGCGATGATCACACCCAATGACACCGCCACCGGAATCTTGAACCAATCCACGATCAGCATTTTGACGCCAACGAACATCAGCACCACCGCCAGGCCATACTTGAGCAAATGAAAACGCGCGGCCATGTCGGCCAGCAGGAAATACAACGCGCGCAAGCCTAAAATGGCAAAAATGTTGGAAGTGAGCACGATGAACGGGTCGTTGGTGACGGCGAAAATGGCGGGGATGCTGTCCATCGCAAAAATCAGGTCGGATGCCTCGATCAGTACCAGCACCAAAAACATCGGCGTGAACCAGCGTACGCCCTTTTCATAGATCCAGAATTTGTCGCCGTGATAGCTATCGGTAATGCGCACATGGCTACGCAGCCATTTCAACAGCGGGTTTTTGGATAGATCGGATTCGTGCTCGGCGAACAAAAACATCTTGATGCCGGTGATCAGCAGAAACGCGCCGAATATATACAGCACCCAGTGAAACTGAGCGATCAGCCATGCGCCGAGCAGGATCAACACCACCCTCATGACGATGGCGCCCAGCACGCCATAGACCAATACACGTTTCTGGTATTCCAGCGGCACGGCAAAATAGCCGAACAACATTACAAAGACAAAAATGTTGTCCATCGCCAGCGTCTTTTCCAGCAGATAACCGGTTAGGTATTCCATGGTCTTGGCATCCGCCACCTCACGCCCGGCAGTGTGATCCAGCCAACCCCACAGCGCGCCGCCGAACAGCAGCGCCATCGTGAACCACACCAGCGACCAGGTCAGTGCTTCGCGCACCGTGACCTTTTGCGCGCCATTCCGCCCCAGCAAAAACATGTCCACCGCCAGCATGGCCAACACAAATACGCCAAATCCTGCCCACATCCACCACGCACCGATTGATTGCAATTCGTTCATACCATCCTTTATGTTTAAGTGTTCAGTCCTAAACGAGTTAAGCGACGTTCGCCCTTGTGATTCAAAGACCGGCCAACCAAAGCCTCAACCGGAGGCCTATACCCGTAGTGTAGCCGACCTCCACAAAGCGTATCTGGCCATCAGGCGCGATAATAAAACTGGTCGGCACGCCACGAATGCCCCATGTGCTGGAGAGTATGCCATCGGTATCGTTCACTACCGGAAAATTTATTTTCTGTTCCTGCATATAGCGGGTTATTTCCGCCGAACCTCCGCTCTGTATGGCGATGGTGATGGTGTTCGGATGATCCTGCGCAATCGCGGCGATGGAATCCTGTTCCGCACGACAGACTGGGCACCAGGTCGCCCAGAAATGCACCAGTACCGGCTTCTCCGGGCGTGTTGGCAGTGTATAGGGTTGACCCGCGAGCGTGACACCGTGCAAGGCGGGAGCGGTTCCGCTAGGTATATCGCGTTGCTGCCAGACGCGCATGCCGACAATAATAATCACGAACACCAGTACGCTGACGGCATAGCCACGCCATTTAGCCGCGCGTGATTTGCTGGGGGTTTCTTTTGTCATGATGTGTAAGGATTTACTCAGCAGTCAGAAATTAAGTCGACACCTGTAGGGTGGATAAGCGTAGCGCATCCACCAAGCTCTAGCGGGCTGCAATCAGTGCCTCATCCACCAGCGCCTTTAACTGTTCGTAACCGAACTTCTGCAATGGCTTGCCGTTCACAAAAAATCCTGGCGTCTTGGTCACGTTGAGTGTCCGCGCATCGTCCATGTCCTGCGCAATCACGCGGGCGATTTCGGGTGATGTCATGTCGGCGCGCATTTTTTCAAAATCCAGGCCGAGTCCTTCGAGGTGCCGCCACACCAGCGACACCTGCGCCGTATGGTGCTGCGTCCATTCGGCTTGCGCGGCGAGCAGCGCTTCCAAAGCCAGCCAGAATTTACCCTGCTTGCGCGCGGCCTCCAGCACCGCAACCACCTGGTCAGAGCCTTGGTGAAATGGCGTGTAGCGCAGCACCAGACGAATCTGGTCTGGATTCGCCGCCATCATTTCCTTAACCAGCGGATAAAACGTGCGGCAGGTCTCACAAGCCGGGTCAAAAAACTCCACGATAACCACAGGTGCCTCGGCACGGCCTATTGTCGGCGAGTGCATGCGTACCAGCACCGCGCGATTGGCCTCGGCCTGCTGGGTGGCCTGATCTGCTTTTTGTGTTGAATAGAACAATGTGCCAACGAAAAAAGCCAGCAGCAAGCCCACTGCGGCAACGATGAATAGTGTTTTTTGTTTCATTTTGAGCTCCGAAAATGCGCCGTGATCAGCAACGCCAGTATGGTTAAAAAAGCCAGCACAGACAGCAGCGGAATCGTGACGAACCCGAACCACTCAATCACCGTCTCCGAACACGGCACCCCCTGGGTGCAGGGCTTGATACTCTCGGGAATGACCCCGGCAATGAGCAGCAGGTGAAAGACCGCAAACAGGAAACCGATGACAGCGAGCGGCAGCGCATAACGTACCACGTTCCGGTCGAACGGGAAAAGACCGAGCGGCAGAATCACCACCAGCGGGAACATGAAAATGCGTTGGTACCAGCACAGAATGCAGGGTGGCAGCTGCATGACCTCGCCGAAAAACAGCGCCCCCAGTGTCGAGACGCTGGCGACCAGCCATGCACCGAAGATCAGCGTCCATGCCGTGGTGTCGCGTATGGGGGCAGGGTGTTCTGTTGTATTCATCGATAGTGGTTTCCGTCAATCTAGTGACAGGCGAGCGGTCTATTTATAAACCGCGCGCCGTTCCTCAACCACATGATTGCATGTGAGACAGAAGAATTGGCAGGAGATCTTGGTCAGCGCCAATTATCCTTGAAAGCAAAAATATATATCAGCGGAATGTTAAAGATGCAGGGAGCAAAGTCAGTAAATATTGAGGTGGGGCAAAGCACCGCCCGCGCGCTCAATGAGGTAGTCCGTGGAGCCAATCTCGTTCGGGATGCGTTCATTTGCCGACTAAGGCTTGTGGCTTGCATCGTTCTTTAAGTGACGCCTCAAACTGCGCTATCGGTAGCGGCTTGCCAAGCAGATAACCCTGGTAGTGGGTGCAGCCGTTGCTCAACAGGAGTTGCAGTTGCTCTTCCGTCTCCACCCCTTCGGCAATGACGTCCAGGTTCAGGCTTTGCGCCATGGCAATGATGGTGTGCACTATCGTTTCATCATTGATATTGGTGGCAATATCGCATATAAACGACTGATCAATTTTCAACTGGTCCAGTGGCAGCTTCCTGAGGTATTGCAGGGATGAGTAGCCGGTGCCGAAGTCATCCAATGAAAACTGGACGCCGATTTCATGCAATGCGTTCATGGTGGCAATGGTGTCATCGACTTTTTCCAGTAACAGGCTTTCAGTTATTTCCAGCTTGAGCAGCGCCGGATTGATGGCATGGCGTTGCACGGTAGCGCGCACTTGAGCCACGAAATTTTCCTGGCGGAATTGCTTGGCGCTGACGTTTACCGCCAAAACAAGGTCTCTTGTCAGCGTATCTTGCTGCCATGCCTTGAGCTGAGCACAAGCCGTCTCCAGCACCCACAAGCCGATGGGCAGTATCAACCCGGTTTCTTCCGCCAGCGGAATGAATTGGGTAGGCAATTCCAGGCCGCGTTCCGGGTGCAGCCAGCGGATCAATGCCTCTGCGCCCAATGGACGGCGCGAACTGTCCACCTGAATTTGGTAATACAATTGAAATTGTCGGCTCTCAAGCGCTTTGCGTAATTCGCCTTCGAGCGCTGCGTGGGCGTTGACTGCGTCCTGCATTTTCGGGTCGAAGAAGCGCAGGGTGTTGCGGCTGGCCTTTTTGGCCTGATACATGGCGATGTCGGCTTGTTTAAGCAGTTCCTCTATAGATTGTTGATGGCCGCTGAACAAGGTGGCGCCGATGCTGGCGCTGCTGCGATATTCGTGCATGGCAAGCTGGTAAGGTTGGCTGAGAGCGGCAAGAATTTTCTCGCCTACCTCTTCCGTCTGCGCCGCAGATTCGAGAGCATGTTCACTCAGGTCTTCCAGCATCGCCACAAATTCATCACCGCCGAGACGGGCCACGGTGTCACCTTCACGCACGCAGGAGGTCAGGCGCTGCGCAACCTGTTGCAGCAGCAAATCACCGAGATTATGGCCGAGGGTGTCGTTGAGGGTCTTGAAGTTGTCCAGGTCAATGAACAGCAGTGCACCCTGTCGGCCATTGCGCGCACTGGAAGCCAACGCCTGCCTAAGCCTGTCCAGCAGAAGCCGCCGGTTGGGCTGGTGCGTGAGAGGGTCATAGAATGCCAGATTCTTGATCTCATCCGCCACCTCCTTGCTCATGGTGAAATCAGTGATGGTGGCAACGTAATTCGTGACGATGCCGCTTGAGTCTTTCACGGCAGTGATGGTGAGGCGTTCCGGATATATTTCTCCATTCTTGCGCCGGTTCCAGATTTCACCATCCCAGCCACCCATTTGCTGGATGTTTTTCCATATTAAGGCATAGAAATTATCGTCATGGCGGTCAGAGATGAGTATGCGCGGGTTCTTGCCTATCACTTCTTCTGCGGTGTAACCGGTTATGCTGGTAAAGGCACAGTTCACCCGAAGAATCACGCCATTGATGTCGGTAATCAGGATGCCTTCCTGTGCTTCAAAGGCAATGGCGGCGATTTGAAGCTGCTGCTCAGCCTGTTTGCGCTCTGTGATGTCCGTCATCATGGCGAAGGAGCCGCAGACAGCGCCGGACTCGTCCTTGATCGGTGTGGCGGAGACAAGAACCCACAGGGCCTTTCCGTCCTTTGAGCGGAATCGCTGCTCATAGGCGCCTGACTCATCACCCCGGCGCCGATTCATCCGCTCCTGCATATTCTCCCGGTCTGCTGGAAAGAGCAGATGTTCGATCATGTTCAGGCCGATTATTTCATCGGCGGTGTATCCGAACATCTCCGCACAACGTGCGTTCGCAGAGACGATCCGCCCAGCCGAGTCTATCTCGCAAAAGCCTTCCTGCGTTGTCTCGACAATCCGGCGGTGCTTTTCTTCGCTCTCGCGCAGCAGCCTGATTGAAATCAGGCTGCTCAGTAAATCCGAAATACGTTGGGCGACCGCCGCAAAAAGATACAAATCATGCTCATCGTGTATCACCTCACTGGCACAATGGTGCAGGCCAAACACCCAGACATTCCCGATTTTTGGCCGCATCGCAATCTGCATTGCGGATTTGACAAAAAATTGCTCAACAACGATCTGAGGCAGGGAATGATCGGCATGAGGGCCATACTGGATTGCGCCACTAGCCCTGAGCAATTCGCTGAATATATCGGAAAGCTCAGGGTTCATTGGAATATCCACACCCAACGCATTTAGCCCCGGCCATTCCGGACGCGTGCGCTCCATGGGGACACACCAAGATGGAGCATTGGGATCGCCTGGATACACGAACCAGGCGCGATCGGCATTGAAAACCTCAAGCACCAAATCCAGCACACCGCGCAGAACATCTTCCATGTTCTCGCCGGCAAGACTGACTTGAGTAATTTGGTCCAAAACATCCAGGAGCCGAAGGCGACGCGAAAGGTCGTGTGAAAGTTGAAGGTCTTTATTCACATTAAAAAAGGAAATGTTTTGGTATGGGCAGGATAGGCGATAAACCGATAAACGTCCAATGGGAACTGATGGTTGTGTCCGGCAGTAAGCATACTTTCTGCGATCGGGTGTCATTGGGGGCAGGGGCGGGTTCGCAATATTTTCTGGAAGCAAATCTATCCCTACTGCGCATCCCTACACTAGCAGTCCAGCCAACTCCTGATTAATCCTGGAACCGCGCATCAGTTGCCGAGGCCGGGCAACTTCAAGCCACGCGCATATCCAAGCTTGCCGCAAATATCTCGCTGCCCCCCTCCGCGTTGCCCTTTGCCAAACAATCAAACTAAACAGTGGTGCACTTGGAATTAGAATCCACTTTTGATCAGCGCCTTGGCTCCATGTCGAACGTCAGCTGGTGCTCCATACCAATTCAGGTAATCCAACTATAGTGCCGAGCCTGGACAGTGGACTCGAACGCAACCAATCTTGAAGTTTGCTGGCCAGTTTAGCGTCGCCCAATATTTTTATATCCCCCTTTTTTACCGCATCACCAAACTGTTGCTGGCAAATCCAAATCTCGGACATCGTTTTAAGCGAGCACTTGATCACAATATCAACCTCATGGCCGGGGTTGCTCAAGCATAAGTCTATTTCACCGTTTTCACTGACCAGCCACCAATTACGCCCCCCTTTGGGTGCATCCGGATATTCAAATTGAACAACAATGCGACGTTTTGGAAAAACTGCCGGGTCAACGGTTCGGCGCATATCCCACATTAACAAGCCCGCATCCAGATCGCCCTTGTTCAAGTCTGAGCGCGCCCAACGGTGACCCCATGCGCCAAGCAGTTCAACGATCGGGCGCAGCTCCAAGCCAGCCGAAGTCAGCGTGTAGGTATAGTTGCCTTTGCTGCCACTCTGGTCTACTACTTTAGCTTCTACCAGTTGCTTAAGCCGTGCGGACAAGAGTGTTGGTGACATCGTCGGCACGCCCTTTTTTATCTCGTTGAACCGCGTGCTGCCGGCGATCAATTCACGCACGACTATCAGAGTCCAGCGCTCGCACAATAATTGGGTTGCTTGCGCCAAAGGGCAGAACTGGCCATATGAGTTCATTTTAAATTTCCTCCTTGATAATCCAGAAACTCGTTATCGATTTTAAAGCGCTACAGATATTGTACTTCTATATCTCCAGGCTAAATGTTACTTTGAACCCGCTTCAATCACCAAGAGAGTTCCAGAAGAAAATTTTTTAACTTAGGAGAGCAATGATGAGCCAATCACTATTTGAAAGACTGGGCGGGGTCAAGGGAATAACCAGCTTAGCGAATGACGTAATAGATAATCATCTGGCAAATAAGACCATTGCCACACGATTTGCCAACAGCGATGTTCCAAGAATTAAAAACGCAGCCGCTACTTTTTTTATAGCCGGAACGGGTGGCCCAGACGTTTACAAAGGTAAAGATTTGTTGTCAGCGCACAAGGGGATGAACATTTCTGCCGTGGAGTTCATGGCAGTTCTGGACGATGCTTTGGCTGCCTTGAACAAGAACAATATCGATCAACGGGAGCAAGAAGAAGTTTTATTTGTGCTCTACAGCATGCGGTCGCAAATTGTGCTGGTATAAACATGGTGTGTTGTTACGTATTTCTTTGTTCCACGTAAGGTTGCAACAACCAAAACCGCGAAACCGAGCGAGATTTTTTCGAGGACGATGCGGTAATTCAATCACAATAAGGAGGATTCATGACGGACTTCACTGAGCTTAAGAAGAAGCAACGCGCCACATGGGCGCTGGGCGAATACGACCGCATCGCGGACGGGCTGACAATCTCGACGGACCAGACGATGCGAGTTGCCATCATTCATCCCGGCGAGCGTGTGCTGGACCTCGCGACCGGGACGGGTATTACGGCAATTGCAGCGCGCGAGCGCGGCGCCAAGGTAACGGGCGTGGATATTACCCCGGAGCTCCTTGACGTCGCGCGGAGCAAGGCCAACAAAGCGGGCCTCGGGGATATCGATTTCCGGGAAGGCGACGCAGAGGCTCTTCCTTTTGCGGATGCCTCCTTCGATGTCGTGGTCTCGACGTGTGGTCACATGTTCGCGCCGGACCAACTGAAGGTTGCGGCCGAATTGGCCCGTGTTACTCGTCCGGGAGGCCGCGTCGTATTCCTTGCTTGGACTTCAGAAGGCGGTTTGGGCGGCTGGTTCCGCATTACCAACAAGCATGTCCCGCCGCCAGCCGGCCTCGCCAGTCCTTTCAATTGGGGCGATCCTGACAAGGTGCGCCAACTCCTCGGAAGCGCTTTCCGCGATCTCACTTTCACAAACGGTGATTGCCCACAGTTCGGCGCTTCGCCCGAGGAGATCTGGGAGCTGTTCTCGACGCGTTATGGGCCGACCGTTCGGGCTGTTGCAAGTCTCCAGGGTGACGCACTGTCGGCATTTCGTAGCGAACTGCTGTCATACCTCGGAGGCTACCGCGCGGCGGACGGCAAGGTACGTTGGGGCCGCGAATATCTCATCACGCGAGCTGTCCGCGTGTGAATGTCGAATAAAAGGGACGCTACCGAATGGCACTTACTTAACCTTTTTTGGGTGACCATACTTTCGCGGAAAAAAGAAAAAGAAAGAAAGGGGGGACGCTACCCTTATTTAAATTTCATATTAAGGGTAGCGTCCCTTATTCAATTACAACCGCCCGGCTTTTTCATGAGACGCTACGGGAAGAGTAGAACTTACTTGCCGGTAAAATTTGCGGCCATATAGTGACCGTCCAGGGTATAGAACAGATAGAGCGTCTGTTTCGCCTTATCCGATGCCGCGCTGTTTGCGAACTCCACAACCCATTCCGGTCCCTTCTTGAAGGTCTTCTGGTAAGCCTTCGCTGGTTTGATCCCGCTCCAACTCTTGTCGACTTTTCCTTTCGACACCAGTTCGCTAACTTGTTTGGTCGCCTCTTGTTTGGCCACCTCCTCTGAAATCGGCCCTTGCGCATGGGAATGCTCGTGGTCGGCTCCAGAAAAAGCGGGGGCGGTCATCAGGCTGAGGGTACACAACGTTACGGCAATAATTATCTTACGCATATTTACTTCTCCTTTGGGTTGGTCAATCAATAGAATCGTGTATTGCTTCGGAACGAAGCGCCTCGGCGCGTTCGGCATCCAGCTTGATATGTTCGTGCAGATGATTATCGGCGCTAAAGCCAAATTCGTCCGGGCTGCTTTGGTGAGAGTAACCGTGCATCTGCATCAGAAACAGCAGCATGCCCGCGAAAATCAGGCCGACGTTTGACACACGGCTGAAGGACAGGAACGATTTTGTTTTACGCCAGCCCGCGAGCAGTGCCAGCATGACCGACAGCGCCAGCACCTGGCCCAGCTCGACACCGACATTGAACGAAATGATGTTCATCAGCAGGTCGGTTTCGCTGAGCGGCAGTTCCTGCAGCCGTGTTGACAGCCCGAAGCCGTGGATCAACCCGAACAGCGCGATCATGGCGAGCAGGTTGGGCGGCGCGATGCCCAGATAGCGGCGGAAGCCGTCCAGGTTCGCGAACGCGATGTACACCACGCTCAGGCCGATGACGGCGTCGATCAGCAGATAATTCATCTGGATGTGGTTGAACGTCGCGAAGATCAGCGTGACGCTGTGCCCGAGCGTAAACGCGGTGATGTATTTTACGATCTCGCGGAACGTCTTCAGGAGGAAGACAATACCGAACACGAACAACAGGTGATCGTAACCGGACAGCATGTGCGTGGCACCCAGTGACAGGTAACGCAGGTTGCCTCCCGCCACGATTGCCAGCTTGTCCGCCTCGGACATGCCGTGGCCGAACGCCAGCGCCGGAACTAGCAGCGCCAATGCCATCAGCAGGGCGGATTTTGTAATTGATATCATGTGCACCTCTCAGGTTATAAAAACGTTAAAGATCGGTCGCAGTGCGTACAGCGCGATTGCTCCCTCCCACTTCACAACCGCCCCCGATGTTCCAGCGGCGTAACCCAGTAAATACCACGCCCTGCCAATCCACAGTCGGCTGTGCGCAACTTCTGCAAGACAGCCTCCACATCGCCGTCTTCCAGCAAAATATCCACGCGCACCTGTGGCGTGTAGCCGACTACCCTGTCTGTTGCGGAGAGGGTCGGGTCACTGCCATCCTGCGCGCCGTGGCCTTCGACCGGCGTGAAGGTAAAACCGGACGCTTGCTTGATGCTGCGCAATGCATCGGCCAGCGCCTGCTGGACATCGGCATGGACGATTAGTGTTAGATTTTTCATGTGAGGCTCTCCTGTCCTGTTTGTGATTTTTGTTCAGTGCGACCTTCGAGCCAGGCGTAGAGCGTGGGCAGCAGCACCAGTGTCAGCAGCGTTGAGGTGAACAAGCCGCCGATCACGACTACCGCAAGGGGGCGCTGCAATTCGGAACCGGGGCCGGTGGCAAGTAGCATCGGTACTAATCCAAGACTCGCAATGAGCGCGGTCAACAGCACCGGACGCAGCCTGCGTTCTGCGCCTTCCTGTACCGCTTGCAGTACGCTGCGTCCGGCTGCACGCAACTGGTTGAAATAGGTCACCATCACCACGCCATTCAGCACCGCCACGCCGAACAGCGTGATGAAACCGACCGAGGCGGGGACTGATAAATACAGCCCAGAAAAATACAAACTCACCACGCCGCCTATCATCGCGAACGGGATGTTGAGGATGATTAACCCGGCTTGGCGCAACGAGCGGAAGGTGGTGAACAGCATGACAAAGATTAACGCGATGGACACTGGCACGACCAGCGCCAGACGTGCCGCAGCGCGTTGCTCGTTTTCAAACTGGCCGCCGTAGGTGATGTGGTAGCCTTGCGGCAACTCTACCTCGCGCTCTATCGTGGCGCGCACTTCGTCCACAAAGCCGACCACGTCGCGGTTCTCGACGTTGGACTGCACCACCACCTGGCGCTTGGCCGATTCGCGCGTGATCTGCACCGGGCCATCCACCTCTTCGATGTCGGCCAGCAGCGCCAGCGGCACTTTGGCTCCGCCCGGCGTTTCGATCAGCAGTTGCCCGAGTGCTTTTGGCGAGGCGCGCGCTTTTTCCGGATAGCGCAGCAACACCGGGCTGCGGCGATTGCCTTCGATGATCTCGCTCACCACTTTACCGCCGACCGCAGTTTCTATCATCTGGTTGATGTCTTCGGTGCGGATGCCGTATCGGGCGATGTCTGGCTGACGAATAGTCAGGCGCAAATAATTTTGCCCCGACAGCCGTCCACGAAAAATATCCACCGCACCGGGAATGCGACCGAGAATATCTTCAATCTGTTTGGATTTCTCTTCCAGCAGCGCGAGGTCGTCGCCGAACAGTTTGATCGCCATTGCGGCGCGCACGCCGGTCAGCATTTCCGATGTGCGCATGTCTATCGGCTGGGTGAAGGCGATGTCGAATTCCAAATCCTTGAAGCGCTCCAGCTTGTCGCGCAGCTGCTGGTTGAATTCCTCAACGCTGATGCCCCACTCGCTGCGCGGCTTGGTCAGCACAAAATTATCGGTCTGATAAAGCCCCATCGGATCCAGACGCAGCTCGTCCGCGCCGGTGCGCGACACCACGCCGGTGACCTGCGGCAGTTCCATCCAGGCTTTGTGTATGGGTTCATCCAAAGCCAGCGAATGTTCCAGCGACACGTTGGAGGATTTCTCCACAATAATCACCGTCGTTCCTTCGTCCATCACCGGCATGAACTCGCGCCCGATGAATGGAATCAGCGCCAGCGCGCCCACCAGTGCGATGAATGCAACGCCCACCGCAACGCCACGATGACGCAGCGCCCAATTCATCAGCGGCAAGTAGATGCGTTTGATGCGCGTCAGTATCCAGTCGTCCTGATGGACACCACCGCGCATCAGAAAACTGGCCAGCACCGGAATCGCCGTCAGCGAAAGCACCAGCGAACTAAGCAAGGCAAACGAAATGGTGATGGCAAGAGGCGTGAACATCTTTCCTTCCAACCCGGTCAGGCTGAACAGCGGCAAGAACACCATGATAATAATCAGCACGCCAGAAATTACAGGAGTGGCGACTTCCAGCGTGGCGCGATACACCAGGTGCAAGCGGCTCACACCTGGCGGCGCGTGGCTCAGTTGCGTGTGGACGTTTTCCACCACCACCACGGCGGCATCCACCAAAATGCCTATGGCGATAGCCAATCCGCCGAGCGACATCAAGTTGGCCGACACACCAAACACCTGCATCAAAATAAACGTAGCCAGCACCGACAGCGGCAGAATCAAAGCCACCGTCAGTGCGGCGCGCAGGTTGCCGAGCAACACGATCAACACCAGCAGCACCAGCACCACCGCCTCGCCCAGCGCCACCTGCACTGTACTCACAGCTTCGTTAACCAACTCGGTGCGGTCATAAAACGGAATAATCGTCACGCCTTTGGGCAGGGCCGGGGCAAGTGCCGCCAGTTCGCGCTTGACGCCTTCTACCGTGCTGCGGCTGTTCGCGCCCTTGCGCAACAACACCAAGCCGGTCACCGCTTCGCCTTTGCCGTCCGCCGTCACCGCGCCGTAACGGGTGAGCGAGCCTATGCGCACGCGCGCCACATCCTTGATACGTATCGCTGCACCATCGCGCGTCGTGATGGTGATATTGGCGATGTCATCGGCGTTGCGCAATTGCCCAACCGTGCGCACCAGCAACATTTCCTGCTCGCGGTTGATGCGGTCGCCGCCTGCATTGCGGTTGTTTTGTTGCAGCGCTTGTTCGATGTCATGTAAATCCAAACCTTGCGCCGCCAGCTGTGCCGGGTCGGGGATTACCTCGAAGGCGCGCACTTCGCCGCCCAGAGAATTGACATCCGCCGCGCCATCCACGGTGCGCAGACGCGGGCGTATGGTCCAATCCTGCAAGGCGCGCAACTCCTGATTGCTATAGCCTTCGCCGACGATGCGGTACATATAAATTTCGCCCAGCGGGGTGGTGATCGGCGCCAATCCGCCGGACACGCCTTGCGGCAAATCACCCCAAATCTGATTCAGGCGTTCGGCCACCTGCGCGCGCGCCCAATAAATATCGGTGCCATCTTCAAAATCTATGATGATGCTGGCCAGCGCATATTTGGTGGTGGAGCGCAAAATTTTCTGGCGCGGCAGGCCCTGCATTTCCATTTCTATCGGAAAGCTGATGCGCGCCTCGACTTCCTCCGGCGCCATGCCGGGCGCTTTCACCACCACCATGACTTGCGGGCTGGAAATGTCAGGGAAGGCATCGATCGGCAGCGCGCGAAACGCCCACAGTCCAGCTAGTATGACGGCAACGGCCAGCAGCAAAATCATCAGCCGCTGGATTAGCGAAAAACGTATCAGTGCGGCGATCATGGTTGGGTCTCCATCGAAGAGATAATTATCGAAACGCCGGAAGCTAGCCGCAATTCTGCAGCCTCAAACCACGCGTCGTGCAGCAGATCAAGGTAATGCGCCTGCGCCTCAAAATAAGTGTTACTGGCATCTACTAGCGCCAGCCCGCTTTGCTCGCCCGTGACAAACCCTTTGCGCGTCAGGTCGAGGACTTTTTTTGCTGGCACCAGCAAGCGGGTTCGGTAATGCTCTGCTTGCTCGATCAGATGTCCCAGATGCAGATGATTCTGGCGCAAGCGGCTTTCCAGGTCGCGGTGTTGAGTTGCCAGCATAGCGTCAGCCTTGTTGGTAACGGCAACCGCACGCGCGACTGAGCCATTATTTTTATTCCACAGCGGTAGTTGCATGCTAAGCATGATCCCCGAGTAAATGCGGCGCTCTCCGGCCAGCTCATCCTGTTCATGAAAAATGCCTACGGTTGGATCCGCAAGCCGTTGTGCACGCGCCACGTCGACGCCTGCTTGATTGGCCTCGCGGTTATGCTGCGCCGCTTGGAGTGCGGGGTGCGAGGTCAGGCGGTCGAGCAGTGCTGAGAGTGTTGGCGGGGTAGCGGCCGGTGCTAACGGCAAGGTTTCAAGCTGCTCGCCGGGCGCTAGTGCCAACAACGCGCGCAGTTGCGCGGCGGCCTCGCTCCATTTTCCCTCGGCTTCGGCTACCTCTTGATACGCAGTCTCGCGCAGTACGTCGAGTCGCGCGCGTTCCAATGGTGAAAGATAGCGCACCAGCGGGTCATCTTTTTTTTGCTTGTTGCCACGCTGCATTTTTTCAGCGAAGGCCAGGCGTTCCTGTGCCCGCTGCTGCCGCTCCGTCGCACGTTGTAATGCATGGTAGGCATGCGCGGTGCGGGTCTCACTTTGCAGATTTTGGTAGCGCTGTTCCGCCTGCACGCCTTGCAGAGTCAGCTCTGCGGCACGGCGCTGAGGGGCCAACCGGCGCAACGGGATCGGCTGCGTGATGGCCAGCTGATTAAGTCCAAACCGGCCGCGTCCGCTTTCTATCGTCAGCTTTTCATCCGCGCGCAATTCCAGGGTCGGGTTAGGCCACGCACCCGCTTGTGATAATTCTCCCGCGCGCGCGGCAATTTCCGCCTCGGCAGCGCGCAGCTCGGGCGCCACATCAAGCGCGCGTTGCACGCTGGCCACAAGCGTCCACACCGGTTTTTCCTGGGCCAAGGCCAGCGGTGCGCCGAGCAGGAACATGACTAACGCCCACCCAGCTGCGGTGGGTAATGCACTATTGAATTTCATTTTTCTACTCCTTGCCGCGCAGATACGCACGACGTTAATGTCGAACGGCCACCCACACTTTCAAGCGCGGGTGATTCAATACATCGGGGAGTAGTTAGCGCGGCGGAGCGCGCAGAGGTGGGCTAAAGTAATGCCCATGGGGCGGACGAAATACTGGGTCGCGTGGTTGTGTCAGCCTCAAAACGCCGGTCCGCAACAGAACCAGAATCAGCGTTAGCAGCAGCACTACAGCAATCAGCGGCTGGGCTGACAGATGTTTGAGCATGCCGATCAGCGATATGTGCGTATCCGACACCGCCTCGCCGTGGTCGTCGAGCATACTAAACGCGCTTTCGAGATGCGTGGCGGACACTTCATGCGCATGGTCGGCAATGTGCGGTGCACCATAAGCATGTATGCATACCCGCATCCCCTGCGCCAGCAAAAGCGCCAGGATCAACCAGCCTATCAGGATGCGGTGTGTTGTTTTTGTAAACATCCGGCAATTCTACGGGATATAAATGAAAGATGCATGCGAGACTTAATCATCCAGTCACCGATTCATACCACGCGCATATCCAGATGCTTGCCCAGAGCTTGTAGCGCTGCGGCGATGCCGTCTATGCGCGTGGTATGCCGCACATTGGTTAATCGGTTGACCTCTTGCGGAGTGGTATGGAGGCGGCGCGCAAGCTCGGCGGGGCGCACATTCTGCGCGATCATTTCGTTGAGCAACAGCACCTTGGCTGACAAGCTGGCCGGAAGTTCGATAAGGTGCTGGCCGCGCTTGGGTTTGGATGGTGCGGACACGGTACGCTTGTCTTCAAAGTAGAAATCCAGCGCCGATTCCAGCGCATCTTTCGCAGCAGCCAAGGCTTCATCTTTGGTTTCGCCTTGGGTGATGGCTTCGGGGATGTCGGTGAAAGTAACAACGAATCCGCCGTTTTTTTTGTCTGCGGTGAGGGTGACAGGGTAGATAAACATTGGGCGCTCCTTATTTCAATCCAAGTTGTTTCTTGATGCCTTCGACCGTGCCCGTCTTAAGGTCAGTGTTGTGCATGGGTAGAACAGACTGTTTGCCGTTCAAGTACACTTTAAGATGCGAACCTCTGCCTGCTTGAAAGGTTGCCCCTTGTTGCGTTCAGCCAGCGCTTGAACTCCTTGCTGTTCATAGCCAAATAGTAAACATTATTGTTTATACTGTCAACCGGGACAGCTTATTTCAAACGTTGAATCAGCTCATCCAGATGATCATGGCTGGTGTAATCAATAATCAGTTTGCCTGCACCCTTCTTGCCCGGTTTGATCTGCACCTGGGTGCCGATGCGTTGTGCCAGCTCTTCCTGCAAATGCACAATGTCGCGGTTGGGTTTGGCTTTTTTCGG
This sequence comes from Gallionellaceae bacterium, assembly GCA_031400735.1. Classification (GTDB taxonomy): domain Bacteria; phylum Pseudomonadota; class Gammaproteobacteria; order Burkholderiales; family Gallionellaceae; genus Nitrotoga. Next base: position 60,111 of record JANNQM010000066.1, on the reverse strand, counting down.
TTTGGCTTCCGGGTTCAGCAGGTGCTGGATTAATTTTTCTGCTTCGCGTACCGATAGTTTTTGTGCGGCAATTTTATTGGCCACGGTTATTTGCTGCGCGCCGCCCAGCGCCAACAGCGCGCGCGCGTGGCCCATGTCGAGCTGGTCATTCATCAGCATTGCTTGCACCGGTTGCGGCAGTTTGAGCAAGCGCAGCAGATTGCTGGCGGCACTGCGCGAGCGGCCCACCGCATCGGCGGCGGTCTGGTGGGTCATCTTGAATTCATCGATCAGGCGCTGGATGCCGTAGGCTTCTTCCAGCGAACTAAGGTCTTCGCGCTGAATATTTTCAATCAGCGCCATGGCCAGTGCGGCATTGTCTGCCACTTTGCGCACCAGTACCGGCACCTGGGTCAAGCCGGCCATCTGCGCTGCGCGCCAGCGCCGTTCCCCGGCGATAATTTCCAGATTGCCATCGTTCAATGCGCGCGCCAATATGGGCTGCATTACACCTTGCGCCTTGATTGACGCCGCCAATTCATTTAGCGATGCTTCATCCATACGGCTGCGCGGCTGATATTTGCCCGGCCTGAGCTGGCTGACTTTAACGTCGCGCAATACATCGTCCTGCTCTTTGACGTTGCCGGACAACAAGGCATCCAGCCCGCGTCCCAATCCTTTGTTCGGTTTTGCCATTGTCGTACTTTCCTAACTTATTTTTGCGCGGGGGAATTAAACTTTCGAATTAAACTGGCACGGGTTGTGGCGAGCCGAGCATTTCGTCGGCCAGAGCCAGATAGGCTTGCGTGCCTTTGGATAGATGGTCGTGATACAGCACCGGCTTGCCATAGCTGGGCGCTTCGGCCAGCCGCACATTGCGTGGAATTATCGTGCGATAAACTTTGTCGCCGAAGTGTTGTTTAAGCTGGTCGGATACCTGTTGCGCCAGGCTGTTGCGCGGGTCGAACATCGTGCGCAGCAGGCCTTCGATTTCCAGGTCGGGATTTAAATTTGCGCGAACTTTGCGTATCGTGTTAACCAGGTCGCTCAATCCTTCCAAAGCAAAATATTCGCACTGCATCGGGATCATCACTGCGCGCGCAGCACACAAACCATTCAGCGTCAGCAGATTAAGCGCGGGTGGGCAGTCGATCAACACATAATCATATTCGCCCAGCACCGGTTGCAGCGCCTCTTTTAGCCGGGTTTCACGGTTATCCATATCCACCAGCTCAATTTCGGCGCCCGCCAGATCGCGGTTGGCCGGCAATACGTCATAGCCGCCAATCTCGGCGCGCAAGCGAACCTCTTGCAGTGATTTGCTGCCCAGCAACACGTGATAAACCGTGGCCTGTAAATCGCGTTTGTCTATGCCACTGCCCATCGTGGCGTTGCCTTGTGGGTCCAAGTCTATTAGCAGCACGCGCTGTTTTGCCTTGGCCAGGCTGGCGGCCAGATTAATCGTGGTCGTGGTTTTGCCTACCCCGCCTTTTTGATTGGTTACCGCTAAAATTTTAACCATTTATTATTTAAGCTTTCATTTTCAAAATCACCAGACAGCGCGCCGCATCCAACCCCGGCACCTGCAACGGTATTACTTGCTGCACTTTAATATCGGCCGGTAGCCGCTGCAGCTCTTGCTCCGGCGCGCCTTTCATTGCCGCCCAGCCACCGTTCACGGCCAGCAGTTGGCGTGTTTGCGTGACGAATTCGGCTGTCTCGGCAAAGGCGCGAGAAATAATCCCATCAAATTTTTCGCCCGGCTGCCACTGCTCCACGCGCGCGCAACACACATGCACATTTTTCAAGCCTAATTCAATGACAGCCTGCTGCATAAAACCGGTTTTCTTGCTATTACTGTCCAGCAATGTGAACGTCCATTGCGGCCGCAGCAGCGCTAATACCAAGCCCGGCAGACCGGCTCCGCTTCCCACATCCAGCCACTGCCCCGGCCACAAGTGCGGTGCCACAGCTAGGCTATCCAGCAAGTGATTGCTTACCATCTGATCCGGCTGGCGGATTGCAGTCAGGTTGTAGGTCTGGTTCCACTTGTGCAGCAGTTCTACATAGTCCAGCAATTTTTGCTGAGTTTCAGCAGCTACATCCAGCTCCAGTTGCGCGATACCTTGTGCTAGTGATTCTGCCAGACTCACGATTTTTTGGGGCTCACGCGTTACGCTGCACTTTCAATATCCGAATTTTCAGCAGGGCCCTTAAAACCGCGCTTCAAATGCACCAGCAGCAGAGAGATCGCTGCTGGCGTGATGCCCGATATGCGCGCCGCCTGGCCCACGGTTTCTGGCATGTGCTGGTTCAACTTTTGCTGCACCTCAATCGACAAGCCGCGCACTGTGCGGTAATCCATTACCGCAGGTAACGTCATGGTTTCATTGTGTTCATTGCGTGCGATTTCATCACGCTGGCGCTCAATATAGCCATGATATTTAGCCTGTATTTCTACCTGCTCGGCAATCTTCTGGTCGGTTAGTGCGACGCCCGCGCCGGGCAAGGTCATCAGCTGGCTATAGCTGACGTCGGGTCGGCGCAGCAATTCGTGCAGCGTATATTCGTGTTCCAACTTTTTCCCCAGCACCCGTTCTGCGTCTTGCTGCGCCAGATTTTTTGGGCTGACCCAGACAGATTTAAGGCGCTCTTGTTCGGTCGCGATTGCATCGCGCTTGTGCTCGAACGCCTGCCAGCGCACATCATCCACCACGCCCAGACGGCGGCCGATTTCTGTTAGCCGCAGATCGGCATTGTCTTCGCGCAACTGCAAGCGGTATTCGGCGCGACTGGTAAACATCCGGTATGGCTCGGACACACCGCGCGTAATCAAGTCATCCACCAGCACCCCCAAGTAAGCCTCATCGCGGCGCGGACACCAGCTTGGCTGTTCGCTGGCATACAGCGCAGCATTGATGCCGGCCAGCAAACCTTGTGCTGCCGCCTCTTCATAGCCGGTGGTGCCGTTGATTTGCCCGGCAAAAAACAGGCCGTTGATGGCTTTGGTTTCCAGCGAGTGCTTCAGCCCGCGCGGATCGAAATAGTCGTATTCAATCGCATAGCCGGGGCGGGTAATGTGGGCGTTTGCCAGGCCCTTTATCGAGCGCACCAATTCCAGCTGCACATCGAACGGCAAGCTGGTGGAAATACCGTTGGGATAGACTTCATGTGTGGCCAGCCCTTCCGGCTCCAGAAAAATCTGGTGCGCATCCTTGTCGGCAAAACGCGTAATCTTGTCTTCTATCGACGGACAATAGCGCGGCCCCACCCCTTCGATCACGCCGGTAAACAGCGGCGAGCGGTCTAGGCCGCCACGAATAATATCGTGCGTGCGTTGATTGGTATGGGTAATCCAGCATGGCAGTTGCTGCGGATGCTGCTCAGCCCGTCCGATAAAGGAAAATACTGGCACCGGTGTATCGCCGGGTTGTTCGGTCATCACCGAATAATCAATGGTGCGCCCGTCAATGCGCGGGGGGGTGCCGGTTTTTAGCCGTCCCACCGGCAAATTCAGCTCGCGCAGACGGTGCGCCAGGCTGACCGCAGGCGGATCACCGGCTCGCCCGGCCTGGTAATGGGTTTGTCCGATATGAATCAGCCCGGACAGGAAGGTGCCAGTGGTCAGCACCACAGTTTTCGCCGCAAAGCGCAATCCGAGCTGGGTTGCCACTCCGCTGACCCGGTCACCCTCGAGCAGCAAATCGTCTACCGCCTGTTGAAATAACCACAGATTAGGCTGGCTTTCCAGTCGGCTGCGTATGGCTTGTTTATACAACGCGCGGTCGGCCTGGGCGCGGGTGGCGCGCACCGCCGGGCCTTTGGAGGAATTGAGCATGCGGAACTGGATGCCCGCTTGGTCAGTCGCGGCGGCCATCGCCCCGCCCAGCGCATCTATTTCCTTAACCAGATGTCCCTTGCCTATGCCACCTATGGAAGGGTTGCACGACATCATGCCCAGCGTGTCGATGTTATGCGTCAGCAGCAATGTGCTGCACCCGCTGCGCGCGCTGGCCAGCGCGGCTTCGGTGCCAGCATGGCCGCCGCCGACCACGATAACGTCAAATATTTTCGGGAATTCCATTGGCTTGGGCGATTTGTGTTGCTGTCTCAAGGGCGCGCATGATACATCAAAAATGGCGCCCCTCGAATACCCTGGTCATTGTTTCACGTGAAACAATCGCTGGCTAGCTACTTGCCGATACAGAAATTGCTGAAGATTTCGCCCAGCAAGTCATCCGCGCTGAATTCGCCGGTGATCGTGCCCAGCACCTGCTGGGCCAGGCGCAATTCTTCGGCAAAAAGCTCGGGCTGGCGCACCACGCCTGCCGCGCGCTGCAGGTGGTCGCGCGCCTGCAGCAGCGCGCGCACATGGCGTTCGCGTGCGATAAATACGCCCGCCTCCTGGTGCCAGCCGATCAGTGCCAACAGCTGGTCGCGCAGCAAATCCAGGCCGTCGCCGGTTTTTGCCGACAGGTAAACATGGCGCTCCTCGCCGCGCTGCTCGATGCGCGCGGGCGAACCCACGAGATCAATCTTGTTGTGAACATACAGGCGCGGAATGGCCGGGGGAAGCTGGGCAATAATGGCCTGGTCGGCTGCGCTGATGCCGCGGCTAGCGTCCAGCAATATCAGCATCGCGTCGGCCTTTTGCAGCGCATCATGGGTACGCGCAATGCCCATCTGCTCGACCACATCACCCGCCTCGCGCAGGCCGGCGGTGTCTATGATGTGCAGCGGCACCCCCGCTATCTGTATGGCCTGGCGTATCGCATCGCGGGTGGTGCCGGGAATTTCGCTGACCAGCGCGATGTCTTCGCCGCTCAGGCGGTTCAGCAGGCTGGATTTGCCGACGTTGGGCTGGCCGGCCAGCACGATATGCGCACCTTCACGTAACAGGCTGCCTTGTTGCGCCAGGTTAAGGATTTTGCCCAGCTCGTGCTGCAGCTGGGTCAGCTGCTGGTCGCGGCGTGTGGCATCCGGCGCAGCAATTTCTTCTTCGGGGAAATCCAGCATCGCTTCGACCAGCATACGCAACTGGATCAGCCCGCTGACCAGTCCGCGTATTGCCTGCGAGAATTCACCTTGCAGCGAGCGCATCGCGCTGCGCGCGGCCTGGCTGGAGGTAGCGCCTATCAGGTCGGCCACACTTTCGGCCTGGGCCAAATCCAGTTTGTTGTTCAGGAAGGCGCGCTGTGTGAATTCACCGGGCTGAGCCAGGCGCGCGCCCAACTCCAGACAGCGTTGCAGAACCAGCTGCAAAATCGCGGTGCCGCCGTGACCTTGCAGCTCGACCACGTCTTCGCCGGTATAAGAATGGGGGGCGGGGAAAAAAAGCGCGACACCCTGGTCTATGGCCAGGCCTTGGGCATCAAGGAATTCAGAATAAGTGGCTTGCCGGGGGAGGGGCGTCTGGCCCAGAACAGCCTTGGCCAATTCGCCCAGATTGGATCCGGATACCCTGACCACGCCGATGCCGCCTTTGCCGGAGGCGGTCGCGATCGCGGCAATGCTATCTGTTCTTGACACCCTTGGACTCTGCTTCCAGACCTCGTGTGATATACCATTGCTGCGCTATCGACAATATATTGTTGACTATGGAATACAGCACCAGCCCGGCAGGGAAGAAGAAGAACACGACACTGAAGGCAATCGGCATGATTTGCATCATCTTGGCTTGCAGCGGGTCGGGAGGGGTCGGATTAAGCTTGCTCTGTATATACATGCTGATGCCCATGATCACCGGCAACACATAATACGGGTCGGTGGCCGACAAATCGGTAATCCAGCCAAAGAACGGTGCGTAACGTAATTCCACACTGGCCAGGATGGCCCAGTACAGCGCAATAAATACCGGTATCTGGATCAGCACCGGCAAACACCCGCCCAGTGGATTGATTTTTTCGGTTTTGTACAGCTCCATCATGGCCTTATGCAGGCGCTCGCGGTCATCGCCGTATTGCTGCTTGATCTTTTCCAGCTTGGGCGCGACGACGCGCATTTTTCCCATCGAACGGTAGCTGGCCGCTGACAGCGGGAAAAAGGCCAGCTTGATCAGCACCGTCAGCAAGATGATGGCCACACCCCAGTTACCCACCCAACCATGTAACCACGACAGCAACCAGAAAATCGGGGTAGCAATAATGGTCAGCCAGCCATAATCGACGGTCAATCCCAACCCCGGTGCAATTTTGTCCAGCGAAGCCTGGGCCGGACCGGCATATAACGGCACGGTTATTTTGCTGGCTTGCCCCGGCGCGATCGCCGCTATCGGCATAACGACGCCGACCGAATACAGGCCGTTTTCCAGCTGCTTGGTATAAAACTCGCGTTGCGTAGTTTCCTGGGGCAACCAGGCCGACACAAAGTAATGTTGCAGCATGCCGGCCCAGCCGTTATCGGCGGTAGCAGTATGTTTAGCCTTGCCTTTCTCTATATCAGCAAAGCTTACCTTCTGAAACTTGTCCTGCTCGGTATAAACAGCCGGGCCGGTATAGGTAGGCACAAACATCGTATCGCCTGCGGGCGGTGTTTTATCCCTTACCAACTGGAAATAGGCCGAAGGCGTAAGCGCACTGGCGCTGGTATTTTCTATCTGATAACTGACCTCTATCAAATAACTGCTGCGATGAAAGACGTAGATTTTAGTTACTTTAGCATTGTCCGCTGCGACCGAAGTCAGCCGCACTTCAAGTGACTCCACTCCTTCCGCCAATGTATATTGGCTGGCCGACGCAGTAAACAGCGCATGGTGGGTGGGCAAGCCCGTGCCCAGCAACCCGGTCTGGGCAACATAGGTATGTGCGCCTTGCTCTTGCAACAACACCAGTGGCTTGGCTCTATCCAGCCTGTCGTATTGGCGCAGCAACTCCAGGTGGCGCAAATCCCCGCCAACCGTATTAATTTCGGCCTGCAGGAAATCAGTTGTAACGGTTATTTTCTGGTCGGACTTCAGTTGGCTGCCCACCGGCAGAGCAGGGGTCTGGGCGACACTGCTTGCGCCGGGGCTGCTGGCCGAGGTTGTCGGGCCCGATGTTGTTGGAATGGGCACGCCGGGCTGGGCAACAGCCTGTGGGGTTGATTGGGCGGCAGGCGGTGGTGGCGGAAGCTGCGAGCGCTGCCAGGCTTCCCACAATAAAAAGCTGGAAAAAGAAAAAATCAGAAACAGAAAAACGCGTTGAAAATCCATATCGACATAACCTGATAAATTTGGCGCCCGGTACTACGGTGCAGAGTACTAAGGCGCGGGGTCGTAACCGCCCGGATGCCACGGATGGCAACGCAACAATCGCTTAATCGTTAACCAAGATCCGCGCCACACACCATGTTTGGTGATCACCTCACGCGCATAGTGGGAACAGGTTGGGGTAAACCGGCAAGCGGGCACCATCAACGGGCTAAACAGTATCTGGTACGCCCTTATCAATTTGAGTGCCAGCCACCGCATCACTTGGGCACAGACTGCAACAAGCGGATTAACGCGGCTCGCCCTTCTGCTAATTCCGGTGCAATCTGGCGCTTGGCCCGAACTACCATATCTAATGCATGATCAGCCGCAACAACAGTCCTGAATGCTTCTCGAATCATACGCTTGACAAAGTTCCTGGCCGACGCCGCAGGGATGGTTCGTTTGCTGACTATCATTCCCAGCCGGGCCACTCCATATTCGTTTTTCCGCAGGTGGATGGCGAACCAAGGGTTGGTCAGGCTGGGCGCACGCAACGCAAGCTCAAAATCGCTGCGCTGTTTTATACGGCGACGGGAAGGAAAGCTGTGTCCGACCTTAGGCGGCAAGACGTGCGCGGCCTTTGGCTCTACGGGCTGCAATCACTGCACGGCCCCCTTTGGTTTTCATTCGGACCAGAAATCCATGGGTGCGTTTTCTTTTAGTAACAGATGGTTGGTATGTGCGTTTCATGTTGGCGTGCCCCTGAATGGCTTTGAAAACCCGGCATTACAATAGTTACTGGGGCTTATGTCAAGTTTATTTTTCCTCTGTGGATAACATTTCACCTTGCATGTAGAATGCCTATTCTATTTTTTGCACTGTCACCCGAAAACATGGCGGATAAAAATCTGTGGGATGCCTGTCTTCAGTTTTTTGAAGGCAGCCTTCCGCCACAACAATTCAATTCGTGGATTAAGCCACTGGCCTTCGAAATAAACGGCGACCAGATCACGCTGACGGCACCCAACAGTTTTACGTTAAAGCTTCTTCAAGAACGTTTTCTGCCCGAGATTTCCAAGCGCGCCGAAACCTTTCTGTCCGGTCCGCCCTGTTTTGAGTTACGCATAGGCAAAAAAACGGTCCAGCCACAGGCAAAAAAAGCTGCCTTGGCCAGCGAGCCCGCGCCATTGACGGAGTCCCCTCCAGCCAAAACCAGCAAGGGGCAAAATAAACTTAACTCATTGCTGTCATTTGAAAATTTTGTGACCGGCAAAGCCAACCAGCTGGCCCATTCAGCGGCCATCCAGGTTGCTGAAACGCCCGGCACTACCTATAACCCGTTATTCATCTATGGCGGCGTGGGATTAGGGAAAACCCATTTGATTCAGGCTATTGGCAATCATATCAAGCAGCAGAACAGCCATGCCAAAATTTGCTATGTGCATGCCACGAATTATATTTCTGATGTCGTGCGTGCCTTCCAGACCAAAAAATTTGATGAGTTCAAGCAATTTTATAATTCATTGGATCTGTTATTGATCGATGACATCCAGTTTATTGCCGACAAGCCGGGCACCCAGCAAGAATTTTTCTATACATTGAATTCATTGATTGATGGCCACAAGCAAGTGGTGATTACCTGCGACACCTTTCCCAAGGAAATTTCCGGTATGACACCGCGGCTGACTTCGCGCTTTAGCTGGGGGCTCACCGTGGCCATAGAGCCGCCCGGCCTGGAAATGCGCGTTGCCATTTTGTTGCAGAAAGCCGTGTTATCGAATAACCCGATCAGTGAAGATGTGGCGTTTTTCATTGCCAAGCACGTACGCTCGAATATTCGCGAACTGGAAGGCGCGCTAAAACGCATTGACGCCTACTCTAAATTTCACAAGCGACCGATATCAGTAGAGCTGGCCAAAGAAGCGCTACGGGACTTATTGGCGTCACAGAACAAACAAATTTCGATTGAGAACATCCAGAAAACAGTGGCGGATTTTTACCGTATCAAGGTTTCTGACCTGCTTTCCAAAAAAAGAACGCGCATCATTGCCCGACCCCGGCAAATTGCGATGACGCTGGCACGCGAGCTAACCCAGTTCAGCCTGCCGGAAATCGGCGCGGCATTTGGCGGGCGGGACCATACCACTGTGATGTATGCCTGCAAGACGATAGATGGCTTGCGCAATCTGGATTCAGCATTGAACACCGATTTCAATCTGCTCAATCAAACCTTGCGTAATTAAAACCCTGTTAGCGATCTATCAGCGGTATGTGGATAACCCGTTAAATGTGGAATGCAACAAAACAACAAGCAAATTATATGCTGCCTTTAATGGCAAATGCTCACATGTTTTTAAATCTCTAACTTAATAGTATTTAACCAAAAAAAAAGTTATCCACCGTATAAGACAGCAAGTATTATTATTGTTAAGGATATATAAAAATGTTTATTGAAAAGATAGAAAAAAACACCCTGCTCAAACCTCTGCAGACCGTAATTGGAATTGTTGAACGCAAACAACCGCTGCCGATATTGTCGAATGTACTGATAGAAAAAAATGGAACCACGCTGCGTTTCGTAGCCACCGATCTGGAAATTCAAATCGCTACCCACATGACTGATGCATCACAAAACTCTTCCGATGCGTCAATAACCGTAGCTGCAAAAAAATTACAGGATATACTCCGCGTGTTACCTGAAGAAAGCAAAGTGTCGCTGGAGCTCAAGGACAGCCGACTCATTGTGAAAGTAAATAAAAGCCGGTTTAATCTGCAGACACTGCCGGCCCAGGACTTCCCCAAGGTTCAGGAAAAAACCGCATACGCAGAAAAATTCCAGGTCGCGCAAAACCAGTTGAAGAATTTATTGGGCATGGTGCAGTATGCAATGGCCCAGCAGGATATTCGTTATTACTTGAATGGAGTGTTGCTGGTGATCGAAGGCGAACAACTGAAACTGATCGCTACCGATGGGCACCGTCTGGCGTTTACTAGCACACCACTGGACAAGGCTTATACCAAGCGGGAAGTCATATTGCCGCGAAAGACCATTAACGAATTGACCAAGCTGTTAACTGATACGGATGAAAAAATAACTTTTGAGCTGGCAGAAAACCAGGTAAAAATGTCTTTCTCCGACATTACGCTGACTTCCAAAATAATTGATGGAAAATTCCCGGACTATGACCGGGTAGTCCCAAAATATTCCAACCACCTGACGCTGGATAGACTAACCATACTGCAAGCGTTACAGCGTGCAGCCATCTTGTCGAATGAAAAATTCCGTGGTGTGCGTTTTGTGTTGACCGAAAAAAATCTGCGCATCATCAGCAACAACAGCGAACAGGAAGAAGCGCAGGAAGATATGGAGAATGATTACCACGGCGAGGCGCTAGATATCGGTTTCAATGTAAATTATTTGCTGGATGGACTGAACAGCGTCACAGCGCAAACAATAACATTTTCATTTGGCGACCCCAACAGCAGCATCCTGATCACGGTTCCTGGCAACAACGAATTCAAATATGTTGTGATGCCGATGCGCATCTAATTAAATATTCCACTTGTACGGCTTACTGAAAGAAATAAATGAGCGAATATAATTCGACCAACATCAAAGTACTCAAAGGCCTGGAAGCAGTCAGGAAGCGCCCCGGCATGTACATTGGCGACACCAACGACGGCAGCGGTTTGCATCACATGGTATTCGAAGCGGTAGACAACGCAGTGGATGAGGCGCTGGCCGGGCATTGCAACGAAATCTCGGTCACCATACACCCCGACAACTCGATCGCTGTAGTAGACAACGGCCGCGGCATCCCGACCGACATTCACAAGGAAGAAAACCGCTCAGCGGCAGAAGTCATCATGACCGTGCTGCATGCCGGCGGAAAATTTGACGCCAACTCGTATAAGGTTTCAGGCGGGCTGCACGGCGTGGGCGTCTCGGTCGTGAATGCGCTGTCGGAATGGTTGCGTCTGACCATACGCCGCGAAGGCAAAGTCAACTTCATGGAATTCCACATGGGTGAGCCGGTGGCGCCGCTCAAGGTGATAGGCCAGACCGACAAGCGTGGCACAGAAGTACATTTTTTGCCGAGCAAGGAAATTTTTGGTTTGGTGGAATTCCACTTTGATTTACTGGCCAAGCGCCTGCGCGAATTGTCGTTCCTGAATAATGGCGTCAAAATTTCTTTAATAGACAAGCGCAACGGCAAGGAAGAAAACTTCGCATTTACCGGTGGCGTAAAAGGCTTTGTCGAATACATGAACCGGAATAAAAATGTTCTGCATCCGAACGTGTTTTATACCTGTATCGAGAAAGACGGGATCACTGCCGAGATTGCGATGCAATGGAACGATTCGTACCAGGAATCGGTGCAATGCTTTACCAACAATATTCCGCAACGCGATGGAGGTACCCACTTGACCGCAATGCGTACCGCGATGACACGCACACTTAACCAGTACATTGAATCCGAAGACCTGGCGAAAAAGGCCAAAGTGGAAACCACCGGCGACGACATGCGTGAAGGCCTGACTGCTGTGCTGTCGGTCAAGCTCCCCGACCCCAAATTTTCATCACAGACCAAGGACAAGCTGGTTTCTTCGGAAATCCGTCCAGTCGTGGAAGAAGTGGTCAGCCAGCAATTGATGGGCTACCTGCTGGAAAAGCCGGCCGACGCCAAAGTCATTGTCGGAAAAATTATTGATGCTGCGCGCGCGCGCGAGGCGGCGCGCAAGGCGCGCGAACTGACGCGCCGCAAAGGCGTGCTGGATGGCATGGGTTTGCCAGGCAAGCTGGCCGACTGCCAGGAAAAAGACCCTGCTCAGTCCGAGCTGTACCTGGTCGAGGGCGATTCTGCCGGTGGCTCTGCCAAGCAGGGGCGCGACCGCAAATTCCAGGCGATCTTGCCGCTCAAGGGAAAAATCCTGAATGTCGAACGCGCGCGTTTCGAGAAACTGATTTCTTCGCAGGAAATTGCCACGCTGATTACTGTGTTGGGCACCGGCATCGGCAAGGACGAATACAACCCGGACAAGTTGCGCTATCACCGCATCATCATCATGACCGATGCCGACGTAGACGGCTCACATATCCGCACCTTGCTGCTGACATTTTTTTACCGCCAGATGCGCGAGCTGGTGGAGCGCGGCCATGTGTATATCGCGCAACCGCCACTGTACAAGGTCAAGCAGGGCAAGGACGAGCGCTATTTGAAAGATGACCATGAAATGAAAAATTACATGCTGCGTTCGGCGCTGGTCAATGCCGAGCTGCACGCCGACCAGGGCATGGATGCGCTGAAAGCGGAAACACTGCAACATCTGGCCAAGGAATATTTCCTGGCCGAAGCGGTGATAGACCGGCTGTCACGGGTCATCGCAGAGGAGGCATTGCACGCGTTATTGAAGCAGCCGGATATTAATCTGGACAGCAAACAGCAGGCAGAAAAAAGCGCTGCGCGCCTGCAGCAGGTTTGTGGCGCGGGCTTGATAGTGAAAGCGGATATTGACCCCAGCAATGATGAAAACCGTTTGCGCCTGGAAAAACATTTTCACGGCAATTTCTCGGTCAGCTACATCGAACATAGTTTTCTGCAAAGCGGCGATTTTGCCCAGATCAAGCAAACCGCCGAAGCGTTGGGTGGCCTGCTCGGCAAAGGCGCTTTTATCAAACGCGGCGAGCAGAGAATGCCGGTCAGCGATTTCAAACAGGCTATAGAATGGCTGCTGGAAGAAGCCAAACGCGGCGTCAGCATACAGCGCTACAAAGGCCTGGGCGAAATGAACCCGGAACAGCTGTGGGAAACCACGATGGATGTAAAGAACCGCATTCTGCTAAAGGTGCAGATCGAAGACATGATAGCCGCCGACGAAATCTTTACCACATTGATGGGCGATGTTGTGGAGCCGCGCCGCGCGTTCATAGAATTAAATGCGCTTGGCGTCAAAAACCTGGACGTATAAATTCCGAAAAAATATTATGACTATCAAAGCCATTATTTTTGATGTGGACGGCACGCTGGCCGATACCGAAGATGCGCATCGCCGCGCCTTTAACAAGGCTTTTGCCGAAAGCGGTTTGGACTGGAAGTGGGATGTTGCGCTGTACGGCAAGCTGCTGAAAATAACCGGCGGCAAGGAGCGCATCCATTTTTATATTTCAAGCACCCTGGCCAATTTTTCCAAGCCAGCCGATTACGACGGCTTTATAAAAAATCTGCACCAGCTCAAAACCGCGCATTACACTGCCATGCTGCGTAACGGCGACATTCCGCTGCGCCCCAATGTTAAACGGCTAATAACCGAAATGAAACAAGCCGGGGTACGGTTGGCAATCGCCACCACTACTTCACCAGAAAACGTCGCAACATTATTGCAGCAAAGCTTGGGTGAGCACAGTGAAAAGCTGTTCGATGTGATAGGCTGCGGCGACATCGTGCCGCAAAAAAAACCGGCGCCGGATATTTACCACTGGGTGCTACAGCGCTTGCATTTGCAACCTGACGAATGTATCGCGCTGGAAGATTCTGAAAACGGGCTGCAATCCGGTTTGGCGGCGGGTATCAAGACCTTCATTACCACCAACGACTATACGCGCAACCAGAATTTTACCGGTGCTGCGGCAGTGCTGGATGACTTAAGTGACTTGCACCACTTTTACAAAATAGCCGGCCTGGACAATAGCGCTGCAAGCCGACCACTTTCCAAAACTCCGATTTCTGTTTAGCATTAAACAAATCTCGGGGACGTAGCTCATCTGGGAGAGCGTCGCGTTCGCAATGCGAAGGTAGTGGGTTCAAGTCCCATCGTCTCCACCAATCCCTGCCCCATGCTGGTCAGGGGCAACCTACAGGAGTCCACCATGGCCAGCAAAAAAATAATACAAACTCCGGACGCGCCCGCGGCAATAGGCACCTACTCACAAGCGATACGCGTAGACAACACGGTCTATCTTTCCGGGCAAATCGCGCTCGACCCCAGCACGATGCAATTGGCCACAGGAATTGACGCACAGATCCACCGTGTGTTCCAGAATCTGCGCGCGGTGGCGGTTTCGGCCGACAGCAGCCTGAATGATATGGTCAAGCTGAATGTTTACCTGACTGACCTGGGCCATTTCAACAAGGTCAACGAAATCATGGCAACCTATTTCCATAAGCCGTACCCGGCACGGGCAGCAGTCGGTGTGGCAGCATTGCCGCGCGATGCGTTAGTGGAAATGGACGGGATATTACAAGTGCAGGACCAACATTTCTAAATTAAAGACTGCCAGTTCTAAAACACTACACACCAAGCTGGCGCAACTGGGTATTCACTCGCGCTTTGATCTGGTGCTGCACCTGCCACTGCGTTACGAAGACGAAACGGCGCTGCAACGAATTGCCACGCTCCAGCCCGGCACCCGCGCGCAAATCCAGGGCGAAATTATCCGCAGCGAAGTAATGTACCGGCCGCGCCGCACATTGTTATGCCAGGTGCAGGATGACAGCGGCGTGTTGTATTTGCGCTTCCTGAATTTTTATCCCAGCCAGTTGAAAAGCCTGGCAGTCGGCAAACAAATTCGTGTGCTGGGCGAAGCGCGCGAAGGTTATTTTGGCATCGAGATGGTGCACCCAAAATGCCATGCCGCGACCGCAGACACCCCATTAAAGCAGGCCATGACGCCGATCTATCCGACCGTGGCCGGGCTGCCGCAGGCAACGCTGTGTAAAAAAATTCAGGCGGCGCTCAGAGAACTGGATTTATCCGATACACTGCCGCAAGTCTTGCTGCAACGCCTTCAACTGCCAGACTTCGCCGCCAGCGTAATGCTGCTGCACAACCCGCCGCCCGGCATTAACGAAAACGAATTATCCGAGCGCGCGCATCCGGCCTGGCTGCGCATCAAATTTGACGAATTGCTGGCGCAACAACTTTCGATGCGTGTACATCACCGTCAGCGCCACCAGCGCACCGCCCCTTGTTTAATTGCTCGAGATCGCTACACGCAACAGCTATTGCAAGCCCTGCCGTTCCAACTGACACACGCCCAACAAGAAACCTGGCGTGAAATCAGCCATGACCTGGCGCAACCCCATCCCATGCAGCGTTTGCTGCAAGGTGATGTCGGCAGCGGCAAAACCATAGTGGCCTTACTGGCCGCGCTGCAGGCGATCGAAAACGGCTATCAGGCAGCACTGATGTCGCCCACCGAAATTCTGGCCAAACAGCACTACCTTAAATTGCGCGCGTGGTTACAGCCGCTACGCATAACGCCGGTATGGTTGTCCGGCAGCCTGAAGAAAAAAGACAAACAACTTGCAATCGACAGTATTGCGCAAGGCGATACGCTGCTGGCGATAGGTACCCATGCCTTGTTCCAGAAGCAGGTCAGCTTCCAGAAACTGGGGCTGGTCATTGTCGATGAGCAGCACAAATTTGGCGTGCAACAACGTCTGGCGCTGCGCGCCAAAAGTACGCCCTCTGCTAAAAATAACGACGAACCGCATCAGCTAATGATGAGCGCCACACCGATACCGCGCACATTGGCAATGAGCTACTACGCCGACCTCGACGTATCCACGATAGATGAATTGCCGCCGGGGCGCACGCCGGTCATTACCAAACTGGTCAGCGACACCCGCCGTGAAGAAGTGTTTGCGCGTGTGCGCCAGGCATGTGAAGAAGGAAAACAGGCGTACTGGGTATGTCCACTGATAGACGAATCCGAAGCCTTGCAATTGCAGACCGTGCTGGAAATCTATCAACTATTGACGGAGGCATTTCCGGACCTGCGCGTGGGATTAGTCCACGGCAAACTGGAAAGCGCCGAAAAAGCGCGCGTGATGGCCGCATTCAAACAAGGCCAGCTGCAACTGCTGGTCGCCACCACCGTCATCGAAGTCGGCGTGGACATCCCCAACGCCAGCCTGATGGTGATAGAACACGCCGAGCGCATGGGCCTGGCGCAACTGCACCAGCTACGCGGCCGTGTCGGGCGCGGCACCGAGCAAAGCCTGTGCATATTGTTGTTCCAGCAACCGCTGTCCGAACTGGCGCGCGAACGCCTGAAAATTATTTACCAGAACACCGACGGTTTTGAAATCGCCCAACACGACTTACGTCTGCGCGGCCCTGGTGAATTACTGGGCGCAGCCCAGAGCGGCGTGCCTATGCTGCGCTTCGCCGATGTCAGCGAAGATATTATTTTGCTAAATAGCGCGCGCGAGGTTGCAGACGAAATGCTGCGCGATTTTCCGCAACAGGCGCAGGCGCATTTGCAACGGTGGATGGCAAATAAGCAGGATTATTTGCATGCTTAAACCCATCATGTAGCAGGCTATAACCTGCATTAACCTTGACAAAAGCAAGCTATAACCGGCATAATTATGACAAAAAGCAGGCTATACCCTGCTAGGAGATGCGATGATTGCCGACAAAATTACCTTAAAGCGTTTACAACTAGACGATGTCCTAAGCAATTATCCTGCGCCCGATAGTGCAAACCCACCACATGGCGGATGGGTTAGGGCAATTCGCGAAGCGCTGGGGATGACCCAAGTGCAATTAGGTTTGCGGGTAGGGGTCAGCCGCCAGTCGGTGCAAGACCTGGAAAAGGCAGAGGCCGAGCACCGGATTACACTGGACAGCCTGGATCGGCTGGCTCGAGCGATGAAATGTCGCGTGGTGTATTCGCTGGTACCGGAAAGCGGATCGCTGGAGGCTTTGCGTGAACATCAGGCCAATACAAGAGCGGAGGAATTGCTGAAATCGACGGACCATTCGATGAAACTTGAAGCGCAAGGCGTAAGCGCGGACGAACGGAAGCGTCAACGTAAGCTATTAGCTGAAACCCTGTTACGCGACAGCCCACGGAAATTATGGCAATAAAATTTGCTTATCCGTTCGATGCAACGCCGCTTGACCCGGACGAGGCCGCCGGATTGATTCCCTCGCACATCTCCAACAATGCGCAGTTGAATGAGTGGGAGATGGCCAATATTCTAGAGGGTGAGCTATGGGCATTCTCTCGCAAACCTAAGAACATACTCGAGATCGACTTTATTCGGCGGCTGCACAAACGCATGTTTGGCAATACATGGCAATGGGCGGGGACTTTTCGGACGACGGAAAAAAGCATAGGCATTGATCCATTGCACATTCAGCCATCGCCTGGTGGCAATCCATCCCTACGCCAATGGCAACGGCCGCTTTGCGCGCACCATGGCAGACTTGCTGCTGGTACAGCATGGCGCGGATAGATTTACCTGGGGAGCGGATAATCTGGCTGGCGCAGGTGACGTGCGGCGAAAGTATATTGATGCTTTGCAGACAGCAGACAAGCGGGATTATTCCGCCTTGCTGGAATTTGTTCGTTCGTGAACAAGGGGGGTGGATCGTTTTAGCGCATTAAAACAAAAACGGAACAAACCTTTTAGTTCCTAGCATATAAGTTTGATACTCCTCCCCAAAATGCCGCAGGCACTCAGACTCATCGCTCTTGGCCGTAAGCAGCAGAAAAATGGATGCGGTCACTGCTAACAGCAAACCGGGTAATGAGGCAGGCTGTTTGAAAAATACCCCCCACGCCAGAAACAGCAGCGAAGAATAAAGTGGGTGGCGGATGTATTTGTAGGCGCCTACGGTAACCAGCCGGGTGGTTTTTTCAAAGCCCAGCAACTCGTTGTCTAGCCGATTTTGATCGGGTTGGCCGATCAGCTGGAGCAGGCGCACGCCATGAATCACCAGAAAGATGGAGATGAGTATAAACAGCCATGAAATGAGCTGGTGGGGAGAGAGCGGATTGACGGTCCAATGTGGAAAATTCAGTATCACCAGCACCAAGATACATTCCCAGGCAAAGAAGCGGTAGAAACCATGGGAGTGCAGGCGTAATAGCGTCTTGCGCGAAACATAAACAAAAAACGCAGAACCCAATGCGAAAGTGATGAATGGGCTCATATTCTGTTGCTCATAGGCCGACCTTTCGCAGAGCGAAATAATCTAGTGTTACTCAACCAGGCAAGCCGTCCCGACAACCCGGCCGTGTCTTATTTTGCGAGCGTGCCCCCGATCAAATCGGGCAGTTATTTGACGGGCGTCGGTTGTTTTTTGGGTTTTTTTGCTTCTTTGGTTTTCCGTTGCTGACCTTTAGCCATGATGCTCTCCTTGTATAGGGTTGTTGCACGCGCATAATAATACGGACGGATAATTAAGTGGAGTTTTTCTCGCGGTCGGCTGCGCGAGAATCGCGGGGCAGAGTAAAATCACAGCATGAACCTGTCCCAACGGCTATTGCTCTACCTGCAGCTCACCCGGTTAAATCGACCAATCGGGATTTTGCTACTGCTGTGGCCGACGCTATGGGGGGTGTGGATCGCGGGCCACGGCCATCCGGCGTGGCATGTCGTGCTGATCTTTGTGCTGGGCACGGTGTTGATGCGCTCAGCGGGATGCGTAATCAACGACTATGCCGACCGGGATTTTGACCGCCATGTGCAACGCACGCGGCAGCGGCCCATTACCAGCGGACGCATTGCCCCGCGCGAGGCGTTGTGGTTGGCGGCGGCACTGGCCTTGCTGGCTTTTTTGCTGATACTGCCGCTGAATAACCTGACGCTGTTGCTTTCCATTCCGGCGCTGTTCCTGGCCGCCAGCTATCCATTTACCAAACGATTTTTTGCGTTACCGCAAGCTTATCTCGGCATTGCGTTTGGTTTCGGCATTCCGATGGCGTTTGCCGCACAGCAAGGCAGTGTGCCGCTGGTGGCGTGGCTGCTGCTGGTGGCGAATATTTTTTGGGCGATTGCTTACGACACCGAATATGCGATGGTGGACCGGGAGGATGATATCCCTCTGGGCATTCATTCTTCGGCACTGTTGTTTGGGAAATACGATGTGGCAGCGGTGATGGTGTGTTACTCGATGGCGTTAATTTTACTCGTCCTGGCAGGGCAAATAACAGGCATGGGATGGGTGTATTTCATGGGTTTGCTGACGGCTGGCGGGATTGCGTTGTATCACTACACCTTGATCAAACACCGCCAGCGCGAGAAATGCTTCAAGGCATTTCTGCATAACAACTGGTTTGGTCTGGCGGTATTTGCCGGGATTGCGCTGGATTATTTGCGTCAATAACGTGCGTCGATCTATTTCAGCCAACCCTTGCGCGAAAAAATCCAGAACGGCACGGCTACCGATAGCGCCATCAGCAACAGCGCAAACGGGTAGCCCAATATCCACTGCAGCTCCGGCATGTGTTCGAAGTTCATGCCATAGATGGACGCCACCAATACCGGTGGCAGCAGTGCGACCGAGGACACCGAGAACAGGCGCACGATTTTGTTCTGGTTGATGTTGATGAAACCGACGTTGACGCTCATCAGAAAATTAATCTTGTCGAACAGAAAGGCGGTATGGCCATCCAGTGATTCGATGTCATGCATGACCTGAGTTGATTCTTCCATTTGTTGCGCGCTGAGCCGTCTGCTGCGCATTAAAAAAGAAACGGCACGGCGTGTGTCCATCACATTGCGCCGAATGCGGCTGTTGAGATGTTCGGCGTGGGCGATGTTGGCCAGCACGTTGGCTGCCTGTTCATTACTGAGGCTGTTGGCCAGCACCTGGTGGCTGACCTTTCCCAGGTCGGCATAGACCCCTTCCAGCGCGTCTGCCGAATATTCCACGTCCAGCGAATATAAATCAATCAATACGTCGTTGCAGTTTTCCACATCACCGGATTGGGCATGGTTAAGCATGCGCAATTGCTGGAATACCGGCAAATCCACTTCGTGGATGCTGAATAAAACGCCACCCAACAGCACAAATCCAACAGCGATACTGCGTGAACGGCTCTCGGTGCCCAGCAAAAAATCCGAGCGCAAATGCAGCTGGCCATTTTCTTCGTAAAAGCGTGCGCTGGCTTCAATATCGCGCAGGTGTGTGGGCTGGGGTAAGGTCAGCTGATAGGTGCTTTGCACCCACTCGCGTTCTTCCTCGGTGGGGTCGACCGCATCAATCCAGACCGGCTGATCGGAAGCAGAGGTGCCTTTGCCCAGATTAATCGGGCTTAAATGGCCGTTGGTAAGTGAAAATGCATAAAGCATCGGATATTCCTCGGGCTGAACAAACGCTACTGAATGCTGCCCGCTAGCTCAAAGATCGGCATGTACATCAGGATTACGACGCCGCCGATAATGATCCCGATCAGCGCCATTAATATCGGTTCAAACAAGCGGGTAAACCAGTCTACCCAGCGTGCCAGCTCCTCATCATGGAAAGCCGCGATGCGCTCCAGCATGTCGCCCATATGGCCGGTGCGCTCGCCTACCCGCAACAGGCGCAGGGCCACTGCGGTAGTCAGACCGTGTTCTTCCATCGCGCGCGACATCAACATGCCTTCACGAATTCTGGCCGAGGCGTCTTGCAAACTGGCGCGCAATTCAGTGCCGATCAGCCCGGAAGACATTTCAATCGCCTGCAGGACTGGAATGCCGCCGCGCAGCAACATGCCTAATGTGCGGTACAGGCGAGCCAGCTCGTAAATGCGCGCGCGTTCGCTTAACGCCGGAATGCGCATCACCATGCGCGCCAGAAATGCGCGCCCTTGCGGCCGCGCCACCATGAAAATGATTGCGGATACCAACCCCCCGCCCACCACTAACGCCACAATCCAGTTTTCTTCGACGAACTTGCCCCAGTTCATCAACAGCAATGACAGGAACGGTACTTCGCCGCGTATGTCGTCATAGATGCGGCTGAAGCGCGGCACTACATAAAACATTAAAAAGAGGGTAACCAGCGCGCCAACGCAAACAATGACGGCTGGATAAATGGAAGCGCTGACAATTTTGGTGCGGACCTTGTCCGACTGTTCCCAATAGGTCAGGTAGCGCCGCAACGCTTCAGGCAGGTCACCAGTGCGTTCGCTGGCGCGTATCATGGCCACATACAACACCGGAAACTGATCAGGAAAACTTTCCAGCGCCGCAGAAAAAGTCAGCCCCTGACGCAACCGGTTAAGCAATCCTTCAAATACTTTGCGGTTTTCCGGGCTGGCCTCTTTTTCGGCGATCGCCTCCAGCGTTTCCACCAACGACAGGCCGGCAGACATCAACGCCAGCATTTCCTGGCTGAATAGCGGCAGCGGAAATTTTTTGCTTAGGTTCCACGAACGGGCCAGGCCGACAGATTTGACCGCCAATACCACATAGCCTTGCTGGATGGCCAGCTTGCGCGCCGCATCTTCGTCCGCAGCATCAATGTCCAGCACAGAAACCTGGTTAGGCTCGCGCAGCGCTTTCAGTGAATAACGCATAACTTACCAATTGACGATGTCAGCATTGTCTCCGGTGCCACCCTCGCGGCCATCCTTGCCATAAGAGAACAGGTCATAATCGCCATGCTCACCGGGATAGCGATAACGGTAGGGCTGATCCCAGGGATCAAGCGGGGCGGCTTTTTTCAAATACGGGCCATCCCATTTCGACTCTTCGGCCGGGCGCACGGTCAATGCCGCCAGCCCTTGCTCTATCGACGGATAATGCCCGGTATCAAGCCGGTACTGATCCAAGGCCTTGCCTAGCCCATCTATTTGCGCTTGCGCCACCTTGATTTCTGATTTGCCGACCTGGGCAAAGTAACGCGGACCGACATAGCCGGCCAGCAACCCGATGATGACAATCACAACCAGCAATTCCAGCAAGGTAAAGCCAGCGTACTTACTAAATTTTCTTATCATTCCTGATCCCATAACCATATAACTCAATACCCGCAATTTTACCTAATTATCGACAACATAACCCGACCTAATAGCATAGGGTTTATTTTGTAGTCCGAGGTTTTCGGTACGCCCATGTCATCATGACCACTCCCGCAATAACCATAGGCAGGCTCAGCCATTGGCCCATGCTGATACCCAAGGTCATCAGGCCGAAGATGCCCTGATCCGGATTGCGGGTAAATTCCGCCAGAAAACGGAAGCTGCCGTAGCCTATCAGGAACAGGCCCGATACTGCACCTGCCGGGCGCGGTTTGCTGGAATACAGCCACAACAACACAAACAACGCCAGGCCTTCCAGCGCGAACTCATAAAGCTGCGAGGGATGCCGGGGCACATTATCGACCTGAGGGAAGATCATGCCCCACGCGCTGTTTGTCGGTCGCCCCCATAGTTCAGCATTGATGAAATTGCCGATGCGTCCCGCGCCTAACCCCAGGGGCACTAACGGCGCAATGAAATCCATCAGTTGCAGCCAGGAAATTTTGCGCTTATAAGCAAAAATCGCCATCGCCAGCAGCACCCCCAAAAATCCGCCATGGAAGGACATTCCGCCTTGCCAGATGGCCAGGATTGAGGAAGGATTATTCAAATAATATTCGGGGTGATAAAACAGCACCTCGCCTAACCTTCCCCCCAGCACCACCCCGAGTACGCCAAAGAAAAGCAGGTCATCCAGCATTCGGTTATCCCAGCCCGGGCGATTAAGGGTGCGCAGGCGTCGTTTGCCTAACCACAAAAAAAGCGCAAAACCCAGCAAATACATTAAACCATACCAATGGATGGCCAACGGCCCTAACTGCAAGGCGATAGGATCAAATTGTGGATGTGTCAGCATTTAGAGGATTTTATTCGGAGTTAATGTTAACTATACCTTATTTAGCTGCATTTAGTTCAGGCTAGAGTCATGATGTTCTCAGGAATTAGGATTACAATCGCATTTCAAGAATAATTTAGATTTAAACCAATTTTTGTCAACGTTGTTCCAATAACGGTCGTTATAGCTATTACTGCTTGGTGGGAATAGTTTGCAAACCGGGTAGAGTTAGTTAGAATGTCGTGGGCAGCAATGTCCTCATTTAAGTAAACTAAATATGGAGCAGAAAAATATGAAATCTATTATCGTTAGCATGGTTGCTGTTGCGGGTATGATGATTGCAGGTAGCACCTTGGCAGCTGACATGCCTGAAATTGCCAAGAAAAATGGCTGCGTAGCTTGCCACAAAATCGATGCCAAGCTTGTTGGTCCAAGCTGGATGGATGTAGCTAACAAATACAAGGGCGATGCCGCTGCTGCGGACATGCTGCTTGCTAAAGTATCCAAAGGCGGCAAGGGTACTTGGGGTACGATGCCTATGCCAGCGCAAGATCCAACTGGCGCTAAGCAAGCCGACATGAAAGAATTGGTCAACTTCATCCTGGGTTTGGCTAAGTAAAAAAATATTTCCTGGCAAAAGTCGGCTGAACCGCCGACTTTTGCTTTTAGAAATAGAAAAAACCGGCTTAGGCCGGTTTTTTTATGAATCTACCCTGTAAACAAGCTATCAAATTGACAAGCAGTGAGGCTGCGCCTAATCTAGAGCCTATTCCTAACCCCCCAGGCTTATTATGTCGCGTAATTGGTTTGTGCCCCTAGGCATTTTGCTCGTTGTAATATTTACAGCATGCGGTAAATCAGAGGTGCCCACTTCCAGCACAGAAAGCACAAGTGAAATCAGAAACACAACCCCAGCCATAGAGCCAATAAGTGCAGTACCAGAAACGGTTCCCGACCAGAATGATGCAACACTGAATAAGGCTCAAACCTTGCAGATGCAGAATGGCCTGGCGCTAGCGCAAAAAAATAATTGCTTAGGTTGCCATACCCTGGATAAAAAATTAGTGGGCCCTGCCTGGAGAGACGTAGCAAAAAAATATAAAGGTGTGCCCAATATCGAGCATCAATTAATAGTCAAGGTTTCTACCGGTAGTGTCGGAAACTGGGGAGACATGCCTATGCCAGCCATGGCTCCCGCCGTCAAAGAAGAAGACATCCGCGCACTGGTTAAATTTGTTTTAAGCCTGGAGTAACAAATTCTTCTTATCCAGAAATCATTCTGTCCTTAATTAAATGATAACTTCATCCATGACTCCTGCGCAGATAATTCAGCTAATTTTAATTGCCGGTATGCTGACAGCATGCGGCAAAACCGAGACTCCCGCAGCGAACCCGGCAGGCCAGGCCGCAGAACAGGTGGTCAAGATAGGCGCGTCTTCTCCGCTCACCGGCCCCCAGGCGCATATCGGCAAGGACAATGAAAACGGAACGCGCATGGCCATTGAAGATGCAAATAAAAAGGGCATTACTATAGGCGGCAAAAAAATCCGTTTCGAAATGATCAGCGAAGACGACCAAGCCGACCCCAAAACCGCCACCATCGTCGCGCAGAAACTGGTGGATGCCAAAGTAAATGGCATCATCGGACATCTTAATTCCGGCACTTCGATTCCGGCTTCCAGAATTTATCATGACAACGGTATCGCGCAAATTTCCCCTTCAGCCACCGCCGTGGGATACACCGCGCAGGGTTTCAAAACCGCGTTTCGGGTCATGGCCAATGATGGGCAACAGGGCAAGGTGCTGGGCGAGTTTGCCGTGAAAAATCTGGGTGCGAAAAAAATCGCGGTGATCGATGACCGTACCGCATACGGCCAAGGCCTGGCCGATGAGTTTGTGAAATCTGCGCAGACGAGTGGCGCGCAAATTGTTGCGCGCGAATATACCAACGACAAAGCGGTCGACTTTACTGCGGTATTGACTTCGATCAAGGGTAAAAAGCCTGACTTGGTATTTTATGGTGGCATGGATCCGCAAGGCGCGCCCATGGTCAAGCAGCTCAGGGCATTGGGGTTGCATGCAAAATTCATGATGGGTGATGGCGGCTATACGCCCAAGCTTATCGACAATGCCGGTGCTGCAGCCGAAGGCGTCTATGCCTCACTGCCTGGCGTGCCGCTGGACCAGATGCCGGGTGGCAAGGAATTTTCCCGGCGCTATGAAGAGCAATTTAAACAGCCCATCCAGTTGTATGCGCCGTATTGCTATGATGCAGTAAATGTCATGATTGCCGCAATGCAAAAAGCCGATTCAGTGGATCCCGCAAAATATCTGTCAGCGTTAGCAGAAACAGCCTATGACGGTGTCACCGCCCATATTACGTTCGACGAAAAAGGTGATCTCAAAGGCGGCGCAATTACCTTGTACCAAATCCAGCAAGGCCAATGGCAACCGCTGCAAACCATAGGCGGTGCGCCTGCTGCAGGACGCTAATGGCCACACAGATTATTACTGAAGCGACACCCCAGGTGTCGCTTTTTATTTGCGGCTAGACGTTGGATATCTTCTTACAACAAATTATCAACGGCCTGGTTCAGGGCAGCATCTATGCCTTGGTCGCGCTGGGCTACACCATGGTGTACGGCATCCTCGGCCTGATTAATTTCGCGCATGGCGAAGTGGTGATGGTGGGTGCGATGGTGGCGCTGTCGGCCAGCCAATTATTGCTGGCATTTGGACTGCCGCCATTCGTGGTGTTGGTGCTGAGCCTGCTAATAGCAGTCGCGGTATGCATGACACTGGGCTACGGCATCGAACGTGTTGCCTACCGCCGCTTGCGCAACGCGCCGCGCCTGGCGCCGCTGATTACCGCAATCGGCGTATCCATCGTGCTGCAAAACCTGGCGATGATATTCTGGGGACGCGAATATCATGCGTTCCCTTCGTTGCTGCCCAATAGCCCGCATGAATTTGCTGGTGCGATCATCAACGAAGTGCAAATTATTATCGTGCTGGTGGCGGTGTCAATGATGGCAGGGTTGCTGTTGCTGGTGCACCGCACCCGCCTGGGCCGGGCAATGCGTGCGGTGGCGGAAAATCCTGCAGCTGCTGCACTGATGGGCGTAGACATCAACGCCGTGATTTCTGTAACGTTCATGACCGGTTCGGCATTGGCTGCCGTGGCGGGCATCATGGTCAGCGCCAATTACGGCATCGTGCACTATTACATGGGCACGTTACTCGGGCTGAAGGCATTTACTGCTGCGGTGCTGGGCGGCATAGGCAACCTGCGCGGCGCGATGCTGGGCGGACTGTTGCTGGGGTTAATTGAAAGCCTGGGGGCGGGTTACATTGGCGATTTAAGCGGCGGATTTTTCGGCAGCCATTATCAGGACGTATTTGCTTTCTTTGTGCTGATCGCCGTGTTGGTTTTCCGGCCATCCGGCCTGCTGGGTGAACGGGTGGCGGAACGCGCATGAGTTCAAAGAGCCAGAAGCAAGCTACAGAGTACACAGAGATCACAGAGAAACCCAGGTTCACTCTCTGTGATCTCTGTGTGCTCTGTGGCCAACAGGGTTTTCCGGAATGAAGCTCAACCACAAATCCAGCGCGTTGTTCGTTATGCTTGCCGTAGTGTTGCTATTCCTGCCCTTCATTGTGGACGCGCTGCTCGGACGCGGCTGGGTGCGCATTGCAGATTTCGCGCTGCTGTACATCATGCTGGCGTTGGGATTAAACATTGTGGTGGGATATGCCGGGCTGCTCGATCTGGGCTACATTGCGTTCTTTGCCGTGGGTGCCTACACCTACGCCTTGTTAGGTTCCCCGCAATTCGGCCTGCACTGGCCATTCTGGGTGGTATTGCCGCTGAGCGGATTGCTGGCCTGTGTGTTTGGGGTGCTGCTGGGCGCCCCCACATTACGCCTGCGCGGCGACTACCTGGCCATCGTCACACTGGGCTTCGGCGAAATCATCCGCATCTTTCTGAACAACCTGAACGCACCCATTAATATCACCAATGGCCCGCAAGGTATTAGCGCCATAGACCCGATACGCCTGGGCGAATTTTCGCTGAACAGCACCCACGAACTATTCTGGATTTCCTTTCCCGCAGTGCATCTGCATTACTATTTATTTCTGGCCATTACTGTGCTGGTCATGTTCGCGTCCCATCGTTTGCAAAATTCGCGCATAGGCCGTGCCTGGATGGCGGTACGAGAAGATGAAGTGGCGGCGACTGCGATGGGCATCAACACGCGCAATGTGAAGCTGCTGGCCTTTGCTATGGGCGCTACTTTTGGTGGGCTGTCAGGGGGACTATTTGCAGGGTTTCAAGGTTTTGTCAGCCCGGAAAGTTTCGGCCTGACCGAATCCATCATGATCGTATGCATGGTTGTGTTAGGTGGAATGGGCAACATCGCTGGCGTGGTATTGGGCAGTGTGTTGCTGGTGTTGCTGCCGGAAGCCTTGCGCCATGGCGCCGGGCCTATGCAGCAATGGCTGTTCGGCAAAACGCTGGTCGATCCGGAAAGCCTGCGCATGCTGCTGTTCGGGTTGGCGTTGATTGTCGTTATGCTGGTACGACCGGCCGGGTTATGGCCCTCCAGTCAACGCCGTCGAGAGCTGGAAGTGGAAGAAAACGTCGCGCCCCATGAGCCGGGGCGTAGAGTATGACAATTGTAGCGGCGCAATTTATTGCGCCCACTCCAAAACAGGACAGGATGCATGATGCCGCTCGGTAAAATTTTTCAGGGTGAAACCCTGCTCGAAATTTCTGCCATCGGCAAAAATTTTGGTGGCCTGGCCGCGCTGTCGGAAGTGTCATTGCATATCCAGCGCCATGAAATCTATGGGCTGATCGGCCCCAATGGCGCCGGAAAAACCACGCTGTTCAACATCATCACTGGCTTGTATACCTTCGACAGCGGCACGTTTACTTTCAATGGCGTCACCTATACCTGCTGCAAGCCGCACCTGCTGGCGCAATCGGGCATTGCGCGCACGTTCCAGAATATCCGATTATTCGCCAACATGAGCGCACTGGAGAATGTCATGGTGGGCCGCCACTTGCGCACCCGTTGCGGCATCTGGGGTGCGCTCACGCGCAATGCCACGGCCCGTGCCGAAGAACGCGCAATCGAAGAGCGTGCTTACCAACTTTTGGACTATGTGGGAATTCAGTGTGCACCGCATACGTTGGCGAAAAATTTATCTTATGGCGAACAGCGCCGCCTGGAAATCGCGCGTGCCTTGGCCACCGATCCCAAATTGCTGGCACTGGATGAGCCCGCCGCAGGCATGAATGCAACCGAAACCGCAAGCCTGAAAACATTATTGCAAACCCTGCGCGCCGACGGCATTACCGTGTTGCTGATCGAGCACGATGTCAAGCTGGTGATGGGCTTGTGCGACCGCGTCACGGTGCTGGATTACGGCAAGAAAATTGCCGAAGGCGTGCCGCAAGAAGTGCGCAATAATCCGGCAGTAATTGCAGCATACCTCGGCACTGAAGTACCTCTTCAGCCAGCGGGAGAGGGGTTGGGGAGAGGATAAAATCATGGCCGAGAATTTCCCCTTGCTCACAGTAGAAAATCTAAAAGTCTCCTACGGCGGCATCCAGGCCCTGAAAGGCATAGACCTTCACATCGCCCAAGGCGAACTGGTCACGCTGATTGGCAGCAATGGCGCCGGCAAAACTACACTGCTCAAAACCTTGGCCGGACTTCTTCATCCCGGTGCAGGAAAAATATCCTACGCCGGAGAATCGCTGCAACACTGTGCCGCACACCATCGCGTGCGCAAAGGCATGGCGCTGGTGCCGGAAGGGCGCGGCATTTTTTCGCGCCTGACTGTGCATGAAAATTTGCAAATGGGCGCATATAGCCGCACGGATCAGCATCAAATCGCACAAGACCTGGCACGCATGTGTGAATTATTCCCGCGGTTGGATGAACGCAAAGAGCAACTGGCCGGAACCCTGTCCGGCGGCGAACAGCAAATGGTGGCGATGGCGCGCGCATTGATGAGCCGCCCGAAATTGCTGATGCTGGATGAACCCAGCATGGGGCTGGCGCCGATGATGGTGGCAAAAATATTTGATACCATCCGGAACATTTCGGCGCAAGGCGTTTCCATTTTACTGGTCGAACAAAACGCCCGACTCGCGTTGCAAATCGCGCAACGCGGCTATGTGCTGGAAAGCGGTAAGATCGCATTGTCGGGTGCGGCCAGCGAATTACTAGGCAGCGCTGCGGTGCAGCGCGCTTATTTGGGCGGATAACCGGGCATTCGCAGAGCTTAATGTTAATATCTGGTTTTGCTGAACAACTAAGTAAAATTAGGAGTAGTGCTAATGGAACAATCTTCCCAGGGGTTTAAAGTGTTTTTGCTGGTTACCGCCGCCCTGACAGGCGCACTGGTGATGGCCATCGAAGTGCTGGGCGCGCGCGCAGTCGCTCCCTTTTTTGGGGTCAGCCTGTTTGTGTGGACCGCGCTGATTGCCGTGACGTTATTGGCGCTGGCTGCTGGATATCTGTTTGGCGGCATTCTGGCTGACCGTAAAAACGGCTCTCCTGGCGTGTTGTTTGGCTTGATAGGCGCAGCCGGGGCTTTGGTGCTGCTGATTCCACTGGTCAAAATTGTTGTTTTCCAGGCCGCGCTGCCGCTGGGTTTGCGTTGGGGAACCTTGATCAGCGCGACGATTCTGTTTGGGCCGCCATTATTTTTGCTGGGCTGCGTGTCTCCGTTCATTGTGCGTCTGGCGACACAGGAATGGAACCGGCTGGGCCGCACCGTTGGGTTGCTGTATGCGCTATCCACTGCCGGCAGTTTTTTTGGCACGCTTATTACGGGTTATTATGTTATCGCCGCATGGGGCGTGAGCCGCGCCTTTCAGGTAACCGGAATAATGTTGCTGGTACTCGCTGCAATTTACTTCGCAGTATTTCGTGGCCGCTTGATTGTGCTGTTGCTGCCGGTATTGGCGTTAGCTGCAGGCGTAGCTGTGCCCAAAGCCAGCAGCGCAAAGATGCCCGATGGGACAGAGGTGCGCCTTATAGATACCCGGGATGGTTTCTATGGCCGCGTTCAAGTAATCGAATATAAAGGCGCAGCCGCGCATACGCGGGAAATGGTAATTGACGCACTGATACAAGGCGGCATCGATGTCGTCACCGGGCAGTCGGTGTACGCCTATGGCTATCTGTTGCAGCACCTGGCTATCTCTGCAAATCCGCAAGGACGGCGGGCACTGGTAATTGGACTGGGGCCAGCCGTAATGCCCCGCCTTTTTGCCGAGCGCGGCATTGAAACAGAAATAGTGGATATTGACCCCACTGTGGTGTCGGTCGCCCGCACCTATTTTGGCCTGCCCGCGACGCAGGCAGTTCATTTGGCGGATGCGCGTTATTTCCTTGCCACGACCACGTCCCATTACGATTACATAGTGCTGGATGTGTTCAATGGGGATACCACACCCGGCCATTTGCTCACACGTGAAGCACTGGAGCTGGTGCGAGCCCGGCTGGCGCCCGGAGGCGTGTTGGCGCTGAACATGGTGGGCAGCCTGGGTAAGGATAAGTTTATGACGGTTTCGGTTATGCGCACGCTGGAAAGCGTTTTTCCCTGGATAAAAGTGGTACCGATGTTTGCTCCGGGCGGGGTCGGTAACATGGAAGTCGTTGCGGGCATAGGCGATCCGTTGACCGATTTGCCTTTTTTCAATGAAATGAATGCCCATCCATTGGCTCGCGCAGATTTACGCAATGCAATGGCCCAACCTGCCGTCACAATTAATACGCAGCCGGGCATTATCCTGACCGATGATTACAATCCGATAGACGTGCTCGATTTGCCAATGAAGGAAGAGGTGCGTCGCGGCATTCTTCAATCAACACCGCACGCGCTTTTGCTGGGATAGTCAGCAATCCAGTGCAGTCCTAGCGCAATGCGTCGTTCTTCCGCAGAGACTGCAGCGGCCAATCCCCACATGATACGTCGCGCCGCGCGTATCGAACTGCTCAACCCGATTGAGTTTCCGCCCGACCTGCCGGTGGTGTTGCGCCGCGAAGAATTGGCCCAGGCCATTCAGCAAAATCAAATCATCATCGTGTGCGGCGAGACTGGTTCCGGCAAAACCACCCAGCTTCCAAAAATCTGTTTAAGCGTAGGCCGTGGCGTACCAGGCTTGATCGCCCACACCCAACCGCGCCGGGTGG
Source organism: Gallionellaceae bacterium (assembly GCA_031400735.1). GTDB lineage: Bacteria > Pseudomonadota > Gammaproteobacteria > Burkholderiales > Gallionellaceae > Nitrotoga. The sequence goes on along the minus strand of JANNQM010000066.1, from coordinate 29,167 downwards.
CCGCGCGTTCAGTTGCCGCGCGTATTGCGCACGAGCTGAAAACCGAACTGGGCGGCGTGGTCGGCTACAAGGTGCGGTTCAACGACAAGGTATCTGACGACACCTGTATCAAGCTGATGACCGATGGCATTTTGCTGGCAGAAATTCACAGCGACCCGCAACTGAAAAAATACGACACCATCATTATTGACGAGGCACATGAGCGCTCGCTCAATATTGATTTTCTGCTGGGATATTTCAAACAGTTACTGCCCCGCCGCCCCGATCTCAAGCTGATCATCACCTCAGCCACACTGGATGCACAGCGTTTTTCCAGGCATTTCGGTGGCGCGCCGGTGGTCGAAGTCAGCGGTCGCAGCTATCCGGTGGAAGTGCGCTATCGCCCATTGCAGGACAATGCCGAAGGCGACCTGGAGGACATACCGCAAGCCGTATGCGCGGCGCTGGATGAGCTTGCTATCGGTGGTTTGCGCGGCGATGTATTGGTGTTTCTGCCGGGCGAACGCGAAATCCGTGATACTACCGAAGCCTTGCGCAAGCATCATCCAAAAGGCGTGGAAATACTGCCGCTGTTTTCACGTTTGTCGGCAGCCGAGCAAGACCGCGTATTCAAACCCACCAACCAGCGCCGGGTAGTGTTGGCCACCAATGTCGCCGAAACTTCGCTCACGGTACCCAACATCGGTTACGTGATAGACAGCGGACAAGCGCGCATAAACCGTTACAGTGTCCGCCAAAAAGTCGAACAGCTGCGCATAGAAAAAATTGCGCGTGCTTCAGCCAATCAACGCGCCGGGCGCTGCGGACGGGTCATGAGCGGAGTGTGCGTGCGGCTGTATGACGAGGCCGATTTCCTGGCGCGCGCGGAATATGCCGATGCCGAAATTTTTCGTGTATCACTGGCCACGGTCATTTTGCGCATGAGCGCATTAAAACTGGGCGAGATAGAAAATTTTCCATTTATAGAGCCACCTGGTACGCGCTCAGTGGCGGATGGCTATCAGCTGCTGACCGAGCTGGGGGCGATTGATGCCGAGGCAGCGCACCAACTTACCCCGCTAGGCCATGAGCTGGCCAAATTGCCGCTGGATCCAAAAATTGCCCGCCTGCTGTTGGCCGGGCGGCAATATCATTGCCTGCAGGAAATTCTGATCATTGCCAGCGCTTTGTCGTTACAAGACCCGCGCGAACGCCCGTCAGAACGGCGCGAGGCGGCCGATGCCGCGCACCAGCGCTATAATGACGAACGCTCGGATTTTCTGGCCTATATAAAATTATGGGCATGGTTCCAGAATGCCGTGAAACATAAAAAATCCAACCGCCTGTGGGCCAATGAATGCCGGGAAAAATTCCTGTCGCCGCTGCGCCTGCGCGAGTGGCATGAGCTATATCAACAACTGCATGCGCAAGTTACCGAAATGGGCATGCGCCTGAATCAGCAACCGGCCACTTATGAAGAAATCCATAAGGCGCTGCTGACCGGATTGCTGGGCAACATAGGTTGCAAGAGCGTAGACCGGGAAATGGTTTACCAGGGCGCGCGCGAAATTAAATTTTTTGTGGCGCCCAATTCTGTGCTGGCAAAAAAAGCGCCCAAATGGGTGGTAGCAGCAGAGTTGGTGGAAACTACCCGGCTTTATGCGCGCTGTGTAGGCCGAATCGAACCCGAATGGCTGGAAGAGGTAGCCGCCCATTTGATCAAGCGCACTTACTATGATCCGCATTGGGAAAAAAAAGCGGCTCAGGTAGCCGCCTGGGAGCGCAGCACCTTGTATGGCCTGATCATCAACCCCAAAAAACGCGTGCATTACGGGCCGATGAATGTGGCGGAATCACGCGCCGTGTTTATCCGCCAGGCACTGGTGGCCGGAGAATTTAATACCCAGGCGCCGTTCTTCGCGCACAACCAGAAGCTTATCCACGACATCGAGGCACTGGAGCACAAGGCCCGCCGCCCGGATGTGCTGGTGGACGATGAATTGATTTTTGCTTTTTACGACAGCCGCATTCCACAGCAAATATTCAACGGGGCAGCGTTCGAAGCGTGGCGCAAGGAAGCGGAACACGACTCGCCGCGCCTGCTGTATCTGCAGCGCGATGACCTGATGCGCCATGAGGCGGCAGGCATAACCACCGATCAATTTCCGCCGCAGTTGGTGATGAACAATGTCAGCTATGCCTTGAGTTATAACTTTGCGCCGGGAAAGGCGGACGATGGCGTCACGCTGACCGTGCCGCTGGCTTTGGTCAATCAAGTGTCGGCGGCGCAATGCGAATATTTGGTGCCGGGGCTGTTGCCAGAAAAAATTATTCAACTGGTAAAAAGCCTGCCGCAGAAACTGCGCCGCCATTTAGTGCCGGTGCCGGAATTTTCCGCACAATTTTGCGCTGCGGTGCCGCCATCAGATATGCCGCTATTGCAAGCCTTGGCGCGCTTTATCCGGTCGAAAAAACAAATTGAAGTGCCGCAGGACGCGTTTCGGCTGGAACAATTGCCGCTCCATCTGCTGATGAATTTTCGGGTGATGGACGAACATGGCAGACAGCTGGGTGTGTCGCGCAATTTCGCGCAGTTGCGCGCGGAATGGGCGCCTAAAGTTGCGCCGCTAATATTGGATTTGGGGAATGCAAGTACAGCGCAACAACGTTACACGGACTGGAGCTTTGGGGAATTCACGGCTACTTCCGGGCTGCACCGGGCGGGTCAGGTGGTGACTGTGTTCAATGCGCTTGCCGATGACGGGAACGCCGTGACGCTACGTGCGTTTGATACGCGCGAGGAAGCCATGTCTACCCACCGCGCTGGCTTATGTCGACTGTTCATGCTGGCCTTAAAGGAGCAGCTTAAATTTCTCGAAAAAAATCTTGGCCTGCAGGCTTTGGCGATGCAGTTCCTGCCATTTGGCAGCGCACAGGACCTGCAACGCCAGATTCTGGCGGTGACCTTTGACCGATGCTGCCTGAATGAACCTTGGCCCACCAATGACAAAGAATTCAGCCAGCGCTGCAAAGAAGCGAAAAGCCGCCTGACTTTGGTGGGCCAGGAAATTGCCCGGCTGACTGGCGCGATATTGGCCGAATATCAGCAGGTGCAGAAAAATCTGCCCGGCGCAAAGATGCACAGCCAGGCGGCGCAAGATATACGCGCGCAGTGCGCCTGGATGTTGCACAAGGAATTCATCGCCAACACACCTTATGAGCGCCTGCAACACGTGCCGCGCTACCTGAAGGCGATTAATGTGCGGCTGGAAAAGTTGCGCACCGACCCGGCGCGTGACTCACGCCAGCTGGCGCTGCTGCTGCCGCTGCAACAACAATGGCAGCGCAAAATGGAGGCAGGGCGTGGAAATATCCCGCTCGAAGAATTCGGCTGGATGCTGCAGGAATTGCGCGTTTCACTGTTTGCCCAGGAACTGAAAACCCCGGTGATCGTGTCGCCCAAACGGCTACAGAAAATTTGGGAATCCTTGTAGATAAGCGATTCAGCGCCACGTGAGTATGCTACAGTTGACATGCACCCGTTCAATGGTTAAATTCACGTTTTTTAGCGATTCTAAGGAGAAATACTATGGCCGTACTGGTCGGAAAGCCCGCCCCGGATATCAATGCAGTAGCGGTAATGGGCAACAATGATATCAATGAAACTTTCAATTTGAAAAAACATCTGGGCGGCAAATATGGCGTAGTGTTTTTTTATCCGCTGGACTTTACTTTTGTTTGCCCATCTGAAATTATTGCTTTTGACCACAGGCTGGAGGAGTTCAAAAAACGTAATGTGGAAGTAATAGGAGTCTCCATTGATTCCCATTTTTCCCATTTTGCGTGGAAAAATACCCCAGTCAACAAAGGCGGCATTGGCCAGATTCGTTACCCGTTGGTGGCGGACATCAAGCACGAGATCTGCCGCGCGTATGATGTTGAGGCGGTCGATGGGGTGGCTTACCGCGGATCGTTCCTGATCGACCGTGGCGGCATTGTGCGTCATCAAGTGGTGAATGACTTGCCGCTCGGGCGCAATATAGACGAGATGTTGCGCATGATTGATGCATTGCAATTTACCGAGGAACACGGTGAAGTTTGTCCGGCTGGCTGGAGCAAAGGCAAGGTCGGCATGGATGCCTCCACCGAGGGGGTGGCGAAATACCTGGCCGAACATGCCACAGCGCTGTAATTGATGTGTTGGTCGAATAGAGGCTCCTTCGGGAGCCTTTATTATTACGGCGTAAGCATTTCTGTATGAATTACAATTAGGGAACACTGAATAAGTCGTCATGCCCTGCCACCCTCGCGAAGGCGGGGGGAAGGCGGGCATCCAGCTTGTTGAGCTAATTGGACTCCCGCCTTCGCGGGAGTGACAAATTCAGGCTTATTCAGCGTTCCTTAGCTAATTTAATCTGTGAAGGGGGACGGATGCTGATCTGGTTTGTTGTGCTATATCTGATGGTTTCTATCGGCATCGGGCTATATGCCGCCAAGAATGTCCATAATACCCGCGACTACGTGGTAGCCGGGCGTCATTTGCCGTTGTATATCGTGACCGCTACCGTCTTTGCCACGTGGTTCGGCTCTGAAACCGTATTGGGCATTTCGGCTACTTTTGTCCAGGAGGGTCTCGGCGGCATCATCGAAGATCCATTTGGTGCCAGCCTTTGTCTGATTTTTGTCGGGATGTTTTTTGCGGCCAAATTGTACCGTTTGAATTTGCTGACCATAGGCGATTATTACCGGCAACGGTACAACCGCAAGGTAGAAGTGTTGACCAGCCTGGCGATTGTCACTTCTTACCTCGGTTGGGTATCGGCGCAGATTGTCGCGCTAGGCCTGGTGTTTTCTTTTGTCACCCAAGGAGCTATTTCTCACAATGAAGGCATGGTACTGGGTGCGGCGATTGTGCTGGTTTATACACTGTTCGGCGGGATGTGGTCGGTGGCGATGACCGATGCCTTTCAGATGACCATTATCGTGCTGGGCATGCTGTATCTGGTTTGGCTGTTGTCCGGCATGGCGGGTGGGGCAGGCGTTGTGATAGACCACGCCGTACAGGCGGATAAATTCAACTTCTGGCCAAAACTGGAAACGCGCGATGTGCTGGCTTTTATCGGCGCGGCCGTCACGATGATGTTGGGTTCCATCCCGCAGCAAGACGTATTTCAGCGCGTGATGTCGGCCAAGAATGAAAAAACCGCCGTGCGTGGCGCGATACTGGGCGGCAGCCTGTATTTCCTGTTTGCCTTTATCCCGATGTTTCTGGCTTATTCAGCCACGCTGATTGACCCGGCGATGGTGGCATCCTTGATAGAAGGAGATGCCCAGAAAATTCTGCCGACGCTGATCATGAACCATGCACCGGTGTTTGCCCAGGTGGTTTTCTTCGGCGCGTTGCTGTCGGCCATCATGAGCACCGCCAGCGGCACGTTGCTGGCGCCTTCGGTGACCTTCACCGAGAATATCCTGAAAGGCATCATTGGCCACCAGAGCGACCGACATTTCCTGTGGACGATGCGCGTGGTGGTGGTGTGCTTTACGTTTGCGGTAACGCTGTTTGCGCTGAATTCAGAGGCCAGCATTTATGAAATGGTGGGCAACGCCTACAAGGTGACTCTGGTGATGGCCTTCATTCCGCTGGTGTGCGGGCTGTACTGGAAACGCGCCAACAGCCAGGGCGCATTATTCGCTATCGCTGCCGGGCTGTCTTCCTGGTTGCTGCTGGAAATTTTTAATCCGGAGGGTTTATGGCCGCCGCAACTGGCCGGATTATTGCTAAGCGCGCTGGGCATGGTGCTCGGCTCCCTGCTGCCCGATTTGACCGGCAGCCGTCCACCAGCTGCAACCTGACACTTGTCATCTGTCTGTCACAGTTCATTCATATAATCTCAGGCCTTTATACAACATGAATGACCGAAAAAAGATGACAGCGAATATTCTGTTGGTGGAAGATGAGCCGGCAATCCAGGAATTGCTGGCGCTAAACGTCACGCGCTGCGGTTACCAGGCAATCCAGGCGCTTGATGCAAGCAGCGCGATGGCCCACATCAGCCGCGCGTTGCCGGATTTGATCCTGCTTGACTGGATGTTGCCCGGCATCAGCGGCGTGGAATTCGCCCGGCGCCTGCGGGCCGAACAGCGCACCCGCAACATACCCATCATCATGTTGACTGCACGTACTGACGAACGCGACAAGATCATGGGCCTGGAAACCGGTGCCGACGATTACATTACTAAACCTTTTTCACCGCGCGAATTGATGGCGCGGATTCGCGCAGTACTGCGCCGCCGTGCACCGCAGATCAGCGATGAAACGGTTGGGCATGGCGGACTGGAATTGTCGCCTACCACTCACCGGGTCAGCGGCAGGGGCGTCGTTATTGACCTCGGGCCGACCAAATTCCGCTTGCTGCATTTTTTCATGACCCACACCGAACGGGTCTATAGCCGCGCGCAATTGCTGGATCAAGTGTGGGGTGACCATGTATTTGTAGAAGAGCGTACGGTAGATGTCCATATCCGCCGCCTGCGCCAGGCGCTGGAGCCGACCGGCTTTGATCATCTGGTACAGACGGTGCGCGGTAGTGGGTATCGTTTTTCAAGCAGCTAAGTAGTAAAAATTTATACCCCGCAGCCATTGCACGCCATAATATAGCGTGGAAATAATATAAAGGTATTCCCTCGTGTTTGATTTTTGGCGGCGTGCGCTGACTTTACCGCTTGTTATGTTGCTGCTGTGCCTGCTGCTGGCCGCGATAATAGGGCCATTTGCGGCAGCTGTGCTGTTTGGCGTGTTTATCGTGCTGCATTTTATCCGACATGTGCGCCAGCTGGCCGAGCTGGAAAGCTGGCTGGATAACCCGGATGCCAAACCCGTGCCGGGCGGTACCGGCTTATGGGAAGACGTGTTTGTACGGTTGAACCGCATGGTGCGAAAACACCGCAAAGAACGCGAGAAACGTATCGCGGCATTGCAGCACATGGAGCAAGCTACCGCAGCCCTGCCAGAAGGCGTGGTTATTCTGGATGTTGCCGACCACATAGAATGGTGCAATCCGATAGCCGAGCAACATTTCGGATTGGATGGCGTGCTCGATACCGGGCAGCAGATCACCTATCTGGTGCGCCAGCCGGAATTTGTTGAATACCTGAACCACAATGATTTCAGTGAAGTGCTGATATTGCGCAACGCGCGTCAGGATGGCGTAGTCCTTTCGATCAAGCTGATAGGCTATGGCGAAAACAAGAAGTTGCTGATCAGCCGCGACATAACCCGTTTTGAGCGCATAGAAACCATGCGCCGCGATTTTGTTGCCAACGTCTCGCATGAATTGCGCACGCCACTGACGGTCATCAATGGTTTTGTCGAAACATTGAGCGACACGCCGAATCTGGAGAATAAAGCGTCCCGGCGCGCGCTGGACCTGATGGGCGAACAAACCCAGCGCATGCAACGGCTGGTAGATGATTTGTTGACCTTATCCAAACTGGATAACGCGTTGAATGCCTTGCAGGAAGAAACAGTAAACATGCCGGCGCTCTTAACAGCACTGCATCGCGAGGGACAGTCGTTAAGCGACGGGCAACATAACTTGCAGCTGGAGCTAAACAGCCAGTGCAACCTGTCGGGCAACACCGATGAATTGCGCAGCGCCTTGGGCAACTTGATATCCAATGCCATTCGCTATACCCCCAAAAATGGCGAAATTATCATTCGCTGGCATGAGCAGGCAAGCCAACCGGTGTTCAGTGTGCAAGACAGCGGCATCGGAATTGCCGCTGAGCATATCCCGCGCCTGACCGAGCGATTTTACCGGGTCGACCAAAGCCGGTCGCGCGCCACCGGCGGCACGGGTTTGGGGTTGGCCATTGTCAAGCATGTGGCTAACCGCCATCAGGCGAAACTGGAAATTGCCAGCGAGGAAGGAAAGGGCAGCACTTTCAGCATGGTGTTTCCAGTAAAACGCTGCCTGAAAGGCTGAAGAGAACACCCCTTGCCCTGTAGGGCAGGATCAAAACCCTCGTTATCGGCTATACTCAGGGCGTGAAGCCTGACAACCGCACAACCGCATGGACCCATTAAACATTGTTATTCTCGCTGCCGGCCAGGGCAAGCGTATGCACTCGGAACAACCCAAGGTGCTGCACGCTTTGGCCGGACGTCCACTGCTGCAGCACGTGCTGGAAACAGCGACGCAACTTGCGCCAGCAAAAAACATCTGCGTCGTGTATGGGCATGGCGGCGAAGCGGTACCGCAGGCCATGTCGCATTACGGCACCGCGTTTGCGCTGCAACAACCGCAACTGGGCACCGGCCATGCCGTGCAGCAGGCATTGCCGCACCTGCCGCAGGATGGCCTGACGCTGGTGCTGTATGGCGATGTCCCGCTGATCCAGGCTGCCACATTGAAAAAAATGTTGGCCCATGCCGAGGCGGTCACGTTGCTGACGTTAAACCTGGGCAATCCAGCGGGATACGGACGCATTGTGCGCGATGCCGCAAACAACCTCAGCCGCATTGTCGAAGAAAAAGATGCTACCCCCGAGCAACGCGCGATCCATGAAGTGAACACCGGAATTCTGGCAGCGCCTACTCATTTGTTGCGCGATTGGCTGGGCAAACTCAACAACGATAATGCACAGCGCGAATATTATCTTACCGACATTGTCGCGATGGCTGCGGCCCAACATATCCCGATACACACCATGCAGCCAACCCAGCCGTGGGAAGTAATCGGCGTCAACAGCAAGGTGCAGCTGGCCGAGCTGGAGCGGATTTGGCAACTGGAACAGGCGCGCCTGCTGCTGGAACAAGGCGTAACTCTGGCCGACCCTGCGCGCGTTGATATACGCGGCAAATTAAACTGCGGCAGCGATGTCGCGATTGATGTCGGATGTATTTTTGAAGGTAATGTGCAGCTGGGCAATAATGTCCAAATCGGCGCCTACTGCATCATCAAAAATTCCCATATCGGGCCCGCAACAAAAATTGCGCCGTATAGCTGCATTGACCAAAGCGAAGTGGGAGCCAATTGCCATATCGGCCCCTATGCGCGTCTGCGCCCGGGCACAAAATTGCAGGACGAAGTGCATATCGGCAATTTTGTCGAAATAAAAAATAGTGAGATTGCCTCCCAAAGCAAAGCCAATCACTTGAGCTACATAGGCGACAGCAGCGTCGGCGCCCGGGTCAATATTGGCGCCGGCACGATTACCTGCAATTATGATGGCGCAAACAAGCACCGCACCGTGATTGAAGACGATGTGTTTATCGGTTCCGACACGCAACTGGTAGCACCGGTTACCGTAGGGCGTGGAGCGACCATAGGTGCAGGTTCTACGATCACGCTCGATGTCCCGAAAAATGAACTTACGCTGTCGCGCCCCAAACAAGTCACGGTAGAAGGCTGGCAACGCCCGGTCAAGAAAAAAAAGTGAAGCAAGACTCCTGAGATGAATGCAGTTTTCTTTGTGGAAATCCAATCATGTGTGGAATCGTCGGCGCAATAGCGCAACGTAATATCGTCCCTATTCTGCTGCAAGGCTTGCAGCGCCTGGAATACCGTGGCTATGACTCGGCCGGTTTGGTAGTGGTCAACAACAACCAACTGCAACGTGAGCGCAGCACCGGGCGTGTGGCAACATTGAGCGCAAACAGCGCCAACATCAGCAGCCATCTGGGCATTGCCCATACGCGCTGGGCCACGCACGGCGTGCCCAGCGAACGCAATGCGCATCCGCATACCAGCAACAACCTGATTGCGGTCGTGCATAACGGCATTATCGAAAACTATGAAGACATGCGCGTGCGTCTGACCGCGCTAGGCTATATTTTTACTTCGGACACTGACAGCGAAGTCATTGCCCACCTTATCCATAGCCATTACAAAAGCGGAAAAAACCTGCTGGCCGCTACCCAGTCTGCGCTGGCCGAACTGGTGGGCGCGTATGCGATCGGCGTGGTTGCGGCGGACAATCCGGATCAACTGGTCTGCGCGCGCAAAGGCAGCCCGTTGCTGCTGGGCGTCGGCGCGCAAGAAAATTTCATCGCATCCGATGTCTCTGCATTGCTGGCCGTTACCAAAAACGTGGTGTATCTGGAAGAAGGCGATGTGGCCGAAATAAACCTGCGTGGCTATCGCATATTTAATGCTGTAGGCCAGGCAGTCGATAGACCGGTGCACGTCAGCGAGTTAAGCAACGAAAGCGTGGACTTGGGCGAATATCGCCATTACATGCAAAAGGAAATTCACGAACAGCCGCAAGCGCTGGCCGACACGCTGGAAGGCGTATGCAACAGCCAGTCGCTGATCCCCGGCATTTTTGGCGCCGAGGCGGCCGCCTCATTTGTGCAGGTGAACAACATCTTGATCCTTGCGTGTGGCACCAGCCATCACGCCGGTTTGGTGGCGCGCTACTGGCTGGAAGAAATCGCCGGCATTCCGTGCACGGTAGAAATCGCCAGCGAATATCGTTATCGCGTCAGCGTGGCTGACCCTAAAACACTGGTCGTCACTATTTCGCAATCCGGCGAAACGGCCGACACGCTGGCCGCGCTAAGCCATGCCAAGGTCACCGGCCATGAGCACACCTTGTCTATCTGCAACGTGGCGGAAAGTGCGCTGGTCAGATTATCCAAATTGCGCTTCCTGACGCGCGCCGGGCCGGAAATTGGCGTGGCGTCGACCAAGGCATTTACCACCCAATTGGCGGCGCTGTTCCTGCTGACCCTGTTATTGGCCAAACAACGTGGCAGGCTGGATAGCAAAGCGGAACAATTCCACCTGCAGGCATTGCGCCACCTACCCAGCGCAGCACAAGCCGTGTTGCAGCTGGAACCGGAAATTTCCAAGTTGGCCGAACGCTTTGCCGACAAGCGCCACGCATTATTCCTGGGGCGCGGTTTGCATTACCCCATCGCGATGGAAGGCGCGCTCAAGCTCAAAGAAATTTCTTACATCCATGCCGAGGCTTATGCCGCGGGCGAACTCAAGCACGGCCCACTGGCATTGGTGGACAAAGACATGCCGGTGATTGCCGTGGCACCCAACGATACACTGCTGGAAAAATTGAAATCCAACCTGCAAGAAGTGCGCGCGCGCGGCGGCGAGCTGTATGTATTCGCCGATGCCGGAACGCGCCTGCAATCCAGCGACGGCACGCACATCATGCAAATGCCGGAACACGCCGGGTATCTGAGCCCGATACTGCACACGATAGCATTGCAACTACTGGCTTATTACGTGGCGTTGCAAAAGGGCACCGACGTAGACAAGCCGCGTAACCTGGCCAAGTCGGTGACGGTGGAATAATTAATAAACCTTGAACCGCACCCTTAAGCAGAAGCGGATGTATATTGACGATGTGGGTAGGCGCGCGTGAATGCTTCCACAATGTCGGGATCAAATTGCTCGCCTATTGCCTCTTGCAGGCGGTGCATTGCTACCTCGTCGGGCATTCCCTTGCGGTAAGGACGGTCTGCGGTCATAGCATCAAAGGCATCGGCTACTGCAAGGACGCGTGCAGCCAATGGAATTTCCGTCCCGCGCAAATTGCTGGGATAGCCTTGGCCGTTGTACCATTCATGGTGATGACGTATGGCGGGAATAAACTCGTGAAACAGGTGCATTTTAGAAAGGATTTGGGCGCCATCATCCGGGTGACGTTTGACGATGGTATATTCTTCTTCCGTCAGTCTGCCGGCCTTGTTGAGAATGGAGGACGGCACACCGATTTTACCAATGTCATGTAACAATCCCACTATTTTTAACCCTGCCAGCTCCTTCTCGTTCCAGCCTAGGGCGTTACCTATAACAAGAGCATAGCTTGTGACCCGTTTAGAGTGGCCAGCCGTCCACGGCGATTTTTTCTCTACTGTTTCCGCCATGCCTAGTACGGTTTCCTCTGTATGGTCTTGGAGGCGCGAGAACAGACGGCCGAGCTCTGTAGAGATGCCTATCATATTTACCATGGCCAGGCACAATGCAATCTTGCGATCATTCACCGGATCACGTTCGCTCGACCTGAATTCGCCAAAAATAGCCATGCCTTGGGCCCGCTCCTTATGCACAATAGGAATGCACAGGACATTCGTTTCCTGGTAGCCAAACAGCAATGCCGATTCGCTGGCACTTAAATTATCGTGCCGCTGCAACAGGCCGAATTGCTTGCTGTGTATGAAGCGCCATAACATGGGGCATTGTTCTTCCGTCACTTGGGTTGGTAGTAATTGCACCTCAGGGAGATGTCTTGCCGAATGAACCGCTCGCACCTCGAGTTTGGTGGCGGATATATCTAATATCGCAATGCGGCACCAGGTTACTTTGGCTGAATCAGCGAGAGACTTTACAAACTGCTGAAGCATTTCCCGTTCCGTGGCGGACGAATTCACCAATTGGCTCATTTCCACCAGGTTGGCCAATTCCATTGACTGTTCGCGTATAGAATTGTCCTGGAGGCGCAGCAGGGCCTGGAATTGCCCGGCCATGTTATTAAATGCGCTAACGACGGTGCTGATTTCCTTGCCATAAGCCTGTTCAACCAGCTGGCTGAAATCTCCCGCAGCCAAACGCTGGCTACCAGCGCGGAGCCGTAGCAAAGGGTGAAAAATAAATTTATTTCCCAACCAGGCCAGTGCGATCAGGATTAGAAGTCCGCTGCCCGCCAGGAACGGCTGCAAAGCCGAGTTGGGGCTCAGCCAATAATCTACGCCTAGCATCAAGGCCAGCAGCACAATCAAGAATGCCATTAGCAGACGGATATTAATGCTCACCTCCCAGGTGCTCTTTAATGCTGGGTAACTTTATCCGGTAAAAACAATCCAAACCAGCAACCCTAGCATCAGCACAGCAACCAGCGCCAGCAACGTATTTCCTCTTCTTTGTTGCTCAGCAATGCCACGCAATACATTTTCTATCCCGGTCGCAGGATTAATGCTCATGCGCTGGTGCAACAGGCGCGGTAATTGCGGCAGCAAGGTCGCGTATTGCGGCGCTTCGGCCTTCAGGTTTTTCAGCAAGCCACGCCAGCCAACTTGTTCCTTCATCCAGCGTTCCAGCCACGGCATCGCGGTCTTCCACAAATCCAGCTCCGGATCGAGTTGCAGCCCCAGGCCTTCAATGTTGAGCAGCGTTTTTTGCAGCAGCACCAGTTGCGGTTGAATCTCGATGCCGAAGCGGCGCGAAGTCTGGAACAGCCGCAACAGCACGCGCCCGAAAGAAACCTCGCGCAACGGCTTGTCAAAGATAGGCTCGCACACGGCACGTATGGCCGATTCCAACTCATCCACACGGGTATCCGCCGGTGCCCAGCCGGACTCTATGTGGACCTGCGCAACACGCCGGTAATCACGCCGGAAAAAAGCCAGAAAGTTATGCGCCAGATAATTTTTATCGGTCTCGGTGAGCGTGCCCATGATGCCGAAATCCAGCGCGATGTAGCGGCCATCCGCCGCCACCTGTACATTGCCGGGATGCATGTCGGCATGAAAAAAACTGTCACGGAAAACCTGCGTGTAAAAAATTTCCACCCCATTGGCTGCCAGCTGCGCGATGTCTATGCCGGCCTCGCGCAGCACGCTGATGTGGCTGATCGGAATGCCATGCATGCGCTCCATCACCATCACTTCGGTCGAGCACCAGTCCCAGTACACTTCCGGCACCAGCAGCAAAGTGGAATTGGCGAAATTACGCTTTAGCTGGCTGGCGCATGCCGCTTCGCGCATCAGGTCCAGCTCGTCCAGCAAATGCTTTTCAAATTCTGCTACCACCAATTTTGGTTTAAGCCGCTTGCCGTCCTTCCACCACCGCTCCAGCAGCCCGGCGCAAACTTCCAGCAGCGCGACATCGTGCGTGATGATATTGACAATGCCGGGACGCAAAATTTTGACAGCCACCTCGCGCCCATCCGGCAACACGGCAAAGTGCACCTGTGCCACCGAAGCGCTGGCGACCGGCACCACATCAAAGCTGCTGAAAACATCCAGCAAATTTCGTTTGTAGATATTTTCCAGTATCGCTACCGCGAGCTCGGAGGGGAAAGGCGGCACCTGATCTTGCAATTTGGCCAGCTCATCAGCGATGTCAGTCGGCATCAAGTCGCGCCGCGTGGACAGCATCTGGCCGAATTTGACGAAAATCGGCCCCAGATTTTCCAAAGCCAGGCGCAATCTTTTTGCGCGGGGAGAAGAAAGGTCACGAGTGAATAGCACGAAGTTAAGCGGGGCCAGCAGCCAACGCGTGCGCGAATGCGCCAGCAGGAATTCGTCCAGCCCGAAGCGCAGGATGACCACAATTATTTTTAGCAGACGTAACAGGCGCATCGCAAATTCAAGGCTGCTTCAAAAGATTAATGCGTTGTTCCAGCCGCGCCACATCGTCGCGTAGCGTATCCACCTGGCGCACAAATCCCGTCACATGAATAGCTTTAGCCAATAACGGGCGCTCCTCGGTCCAATATTCGGCCATGGCTTGCGACAAGTTAAGCGCAGTCTCGCGCACCTGTTGCTGAGCTGCCTTGGCTAATCCCGTTATGCGTTCGGCGGCAATATCGCCAGTCACCCGGCTCAAATCTTCAGCCGCGTCCCAGCGCAGATGACGGCTCAGATAAAAAATTTCCGAGAGCAAGGCGGCATCACCGGTGCTGATAATTTCACTGTGCGCCTTTTCGTCATGCAGTGCCAGCCGGGGCAACAAGGTCGGTGCGATTACACAATGCGTATCTGCGCTGTCATCGGGCGCGGCCGCGCGCAACGTGCCGTCATCCAGAATAGTAAAAGAAACAGAAAACGGCGTGATATCAAACCGCGCCGTTTTACCGGCAAAGCGCGCCAGCCGTGGCAAGGCCCAGCCACTTTGGGTCAGCAGGTGGTTCAGTGTGGCGGCGGCAGAACGGGCCAGCATGGCTCAAGAAGCTTGCTGAATCCCTGACAATAACCACACCGCCTTGTCGTCGCGCAGATTTTTCTGCACATGCCAGATTTCATCCACGCTTTCCGGCGCGGCATTGTTCTCACGCAGCTGGCCGGTGAAGCGCACACTGGCAATCGCATATTCCCCTTCGGTCACCACCTCCAGCAGGTCGCCATTGATTGTGATGACATCGGTTTTCTGCGGCGAGTTATCACGCTCCTGCAATTGCATAGCAACTTCGGCAAACATTTCAGGCGTCGTGTATTCGCGAATGTCATCCAGATCCTTGCGGTCATTCGCAGCCTGCAGGCGAATGAACGAAGTCTTGGCGCTACGCAAAAAACTTTCCACCGGGAAATCGGGCGGGATGTTGTTTGCCACAGGCGCCGCGCCGAGCGGGCTGGCAGACATGGACTGCGGTATGGCCTGTGGTATGGCTTGGGAATTGCCATAAGGGCTCGCCCCGGCATATTGCATCGCAGGTTGCGGCTTGCGGAATTTAGCAATCAAAAACATCACCAGCCCGGCGGCAAGCAGCGCCATCAAAATTCCACCCATCGCCCCACCCAAGCCACCCCCGGCAAACATCGAGGCCAAGCCCGCCCCAATCGCCAACCCGGCCAATGGCCCAAGCCATCTATTGCCTGCAGGCTGTGCCGGTGTAGCACCCGGAGCCGGTGCAGCCGTTGTCTTCTGGGGTTGTTGCGGTGCCACCGAACGCTGCTTGCCAAAACTGCCGCCCCCGCCGAAACGCCGGGCCTCTGCTGTGGTGGCAAGCAAACTCAAACTGGTTAATGCAATTGTCAAAAACATCAAAAATCGTTTCATGGGAATCCTCATGGTTAGCGTTAAACAAAGCGGGTGGAGTATAGCATTGGCGGGGGGTTGCATTCTGTGGGAAGCGCCACAGTAGTTACTTTGCATCGGGGATACCCCATGCAGCTTGCTTAACTTGGCGTCAATTCACTCTACGCAAGTTTACGGGTGGGCCGTTTGCTGCGACCTGTCAGGCGGACGGTTTGTTCGGTAAGCGTAAGTAGATTGCCCAAAGCTTCATTTACTGCTGCAGAGGTGGGAAAGGCCTTGGCTATTGCTGGGTCAAGCAACACAACATTCGTGCCCTTGGTAACCTGCTTAAAGTACTTCCCGCGCTCAAGTTTTGTAAAGTCGGAAGATTTGTACTCTACGCGCATTTCATCTTTAATTTTCTTCATATATTTTCCTTTCAATACGGGTCATTCGCCGGACACTGATAATGCGGATGGTGCCAGACCGGTATGTGTGCGAGGTAGGGAAGCCCTGCTTAAGCAGGGCTAGTTTCTACGACAACAAAAATATTACTTCCAATTGAGATTAAGCTTGCGATGGGAGGCCGCACAGTCGCGTAAATACAGGTTAATCAGACTTTGGTACGGAACACCAACCTCCTCGGAAATTGCCTTAAAGTATGAGATCGACTCTTCATCGAGCCGAATGGTGATTTGTTTTTTTAGCTGTGCTGCGTAAGGGTTTTTTCTGGCAGCGGAGAAATCGTATTCTTTTCGCATATGACACCTCTATGGATAATTTCTGGATTCCTTGGCCGTTGCCTTGCGAGCGGAGATAATGCGAATGACATTGCCTTCCCGGTAGCAGTGACAAACCAATAGCAGCCGAATCGCGCTGCTCAGGCCAAGAATAACGAAGCGGTCTTCGGATTCTGAATGGTCGGGATCGTCAATCAGCTTGGCGCGTTCGTCAACGAAAACGGATTTGGCTTCCTCAAATCTCACGCCATGCTTTTTTGCATTAGCGGCCGCTTTCCGGTCATCCCATTCAAAGCGAAGTGTGCTCATGCGCGCAGTATAACTACATTGTAGTGCGGCGACAAGGGGGTTACTTTAGGCATAAGGGAGAAATGCCAATTTCCGCTGGGTTCGTTCCTTAGTCCAGCCTACCGTCCTTAGGTTAAATATGCTCGGTCAATGTATGGCGAAAAATTGAATTTCATGTAGTGCATCCAAGCGACGTAGTCATTAAGGATGGTTATCATTCCAGCAATCGGATAGCCCTGTGTCTTATCTGATAGCAATACTGGGTTCATTGAATTAACTGGTAGCGGTGTGCCATCGCTGCGTGTCCCACCGTTTCGCAAAAACCTAATACATATTTTTTTGTTCACAACAATCATTTCCGGAAAGACTCCGATGCGTGCCGCATGCGCGTTGTAATACGTTAGCGCGTGCTTGTAAAGAGTGTCTGAGTCAATGCTGTCGTAAGCAAAGATTGCCCTGAAAGGCCAATTGGTTACAAACTCTGATTGAAGACCATTCCTTACTATTGATGAATTGGATAGTGATAGGGTGACGTCAGAGAATCTAGGAACGCTAGCCACGTTCTCAATGGTTTCAATAAGCCCGGTCGTGTCGAGGTGTGACCTTACCGAAATTACTCCTGCGACACTTTCAGTGATGACGCAACTCTTGCCGTGCTGATCAAATCGTGGGAAAAGATCGTTTTTCACTATTACGTCTATTTGTTTTGAAAGCTTTCCTTCAAGATTCACAATCTTGCCTCCCGCAAATGCTTTCAGGCGATCGGGCAAATGGTCATTCAGCAGGTTTATAAGCAAATCTTCGCGGTTGGCTCCACTATCTGGCCGATGATGACTGAAGGATGCTGACTTGCTGCCAGCGGCGAGAACGTCTGCAAGCGAATTGAAATAATCTCGGATCATCATGAATCAAGCACCTCTCAGTAATGCATTTACAATCACTTACGCCTTTTCCTAAAGCCTAGTGCGTGGATAGAAGAAGTTCGAATTTTGTCAGGCTGGATTTTGGTTAGGAATGTTGAGGCTATTTCTGAAAAGCGCGCGATTGGATTCTTACCATTTGGCGCAGGTTGCCATTCACCCCTTTCAAACGAGGCCAAGATTTCCGCTTCGAGCTTACGTTCTTTGTTCATCATTTGCTCCTATCAAAGCTTATACCCCCGGTGCACCGCCACCACCCCGCCCGTCATGTTGAAATACTCCACCCTGCCCAGCCCCGCCACTTCCATCATGCTCTTTAATTCTTCCTGCCCCGGATGCATGCGAATGGATTCAGCCAGGTAGCGATAGCTGTCGGCATCCTTGGCGATCAGCTGCCCGATTTTTGGCAGCAGCGTAAATGAATAAGCATCGTAAATTTTTTCCAACGGCTTGGCGACTTTGGAAAATTCCAGCACGATCAACCGCCCGCCGGGTTTGAGCACGCGCTGCATTTCGCGCAGCGCGACATTTTTGTGGGTGACGTTGCGCAGGCCGAAGGCGATGCTGACGCAGTCGAAATGATTATCGGGGAAAGGCAGGTGTTCGGCATCGCATTGGGCGACCGGGGTGGCGATGCCTTCGTCAATCAGCCGGTCGCGGCCGGTGCGCAGCATGGCATTGTTGATGTCGGTCAGGATGACTTGACCGCTGACGCCGACTTTTTTCAGGAACAACCGCGACAAATCGGCCGAGCCGCCGGCCACGTCCAGCACGCGCTGGCCTTCGCGCACGCCGCTGACGCTGACCGCAAAACGCTTCCACAGCCGGTGCAGGCCGACTGACATCAGGTCGTTCATGATGTCGTATTTGTCGGCGACCGAGGTGAACACACCGGCGACGCGCCGGGCTTTTTCTTTTTCTTCGACGGTTTCGAAACCGAAATGGGTGGTTTTGGTCATGTGATTTCCTTCGTTGTAGGCTGGCGGTGAGCGCCGCGAACCCCAGCATGTTCGGATCAGGCAAAGCTGGGGTTCGTGCCGCACCACCAGCCTACGAGATGCGGCTTGCGCCCGCCTGTTCCAGCCTGTGTAAATAATCCTGCCACAAAGCATCCTGCTGCTTGCCCAGCTGGTGCAGGTAATCCCAAGTGTACAGGCCGCTGTCGTGGCCATCATCGAACACCAGTTTTAGCGCGTAACTTCCTACCGGTTGCACTTCGCGCAAGATTACATTTTGTTTGCCGACCTGCAATTCTTCCTGCCCCGGCCCATGTCCGCGAACCTCGGCCGACGGCGAATACACGCGCAAAAATTCGAACGGTAATGAGCAGCGCGCGCCATCATCAAAGGCTATTTCCAGCAGCTTGGATTGCTGGTGTAAAACAATTTCGGTGGGTGTGGCCATCAGCGAATTTAAAAGGAGCGGATCTTTTTAACCAGCGCTGTGGTGGACCGCTGATACAAAAATGGAATGCTATGCACAGTGCCACCCCAGTCTTGCACTTCGCGCGCGCCAACAATGCTATCCGGCGCCCAGTCGCCGCCTTTTACCAACACATTCGGGCGGCAGGCAAGGATTAATGCCAGCGGAGTATCTTCATCGAACACCACCACCAAGTCTACTGCTTGCAGTGCAGCTAGCACGGCCATGCGGTCTTGCTCGCTGTTGAGAGGCCGGTCATCACCTTTGCCCAGGCGCTTGACCGAAGCGTCGCTGTTGACGCCCACCACCAGTGCTGCGCCTAATGCCCGAGCCTGCGCCAAATAGGTCACATGGCCGCGGTGCAGCACATCAAAACAGCCATTGGTAAAAACCAGCGGGTGCGGCAGCGCGGCGGCGCGCGCGGTGAATTGGTCGCGCGTGCAAATCTTGCGCTCGAAATCCACTGTTACTGTGCTGTCTGCCGATACAGCCATTAGGGCACCTCTAAAAATTCAAAATCCTAAGCGAGACAAGGCGCGAGCAAAAAATTGCGACGCCGCATATGGATGATATGTAAGGAGTAATTTTTTGTGAGCAACACAGTATCGCGACGGAGTTTGGATTTTTAGAGATGCCCATTATTTAATCGAGGAATTCAAATAGTGTCACGACGCGCGACACGCCTTTTGAATTGCGGGCGAGGTCGATCGCAGCGTCCGCTTCTTTGTGATACACCAGACCCATCAGGAAGACGACGCCATTTTCGGTGACGACTTTTACGTGGTCAGGCTGGAAAATTTTGTTGCTGACAAAACGCAGTTTTACATTGCTGGTAATCAGGCTGTCATTGCTGCGCGTAGTGTAGGTGCTGGGAGGCCCTACAACCAGCTCGTTGCTGATACTTGCGACATTAGGCTCACCACTGATAAGTTTTTCTATCCCCGCCTTGTCTTCCTCGGTGGGCACCTCGCCGGTAATCAACGCCTGGCGGTTAAAGCTGGTGACGTTCACATGCACGGTATCTTTATTGAAATGCTCATGAACCAGTTTTGCCGCGCGGCTTTCAATTCGGGTGTCTTCCAGGTAGCTGCCGGTAGTGCGGCGATCTGCCCCCATCAACACTCCGGCGCCCACGCCTACGGCCACGATAGGCACGCATCCCGGTAATGCAATTAATATTGCGGCTATGGCCAGCCAATTTAAACGATGCACTATTCACCTCCCAACAGTAAATGATCAATGGAGTCACACAGGCAATGCAATATCAGCAAGTGGACCTCCTGAATACGCGCGGTGCTTTGCGCGTCAACACAAATATGGATGTCATTCGGGCCGAGTATTTCACCCATCGCGCCTCCGGCGCGCCCGGTCAGCGCAACCACCCGCATCTCCCGGTCATGCGCCGCATGGATCGCTTCGACCACGTTAATTGAATTGCCGCTGGTAGAGATCGCCAGCAACACATCACCCGTCATACCCAGCCCGCGCACCTGGCGCGAAAAAATCTGGCTAAAGTCATAGTCATTGGCAATCGAAGTCAGCACCGAACTGTCGGTGGTGAGCGCAATTGCGGCCAGGCCGGGACGCTCGATTTCAAAACGGTTAATCAATTCAGCGGCAAAGTGTTGCGCATCGGCCGCCGAGCCGCCATTGCCGCAACTCAAAATTTTGCCGTCATTTACCAGGCAGGCAACCATGGCCTGCGCGGCGTCGGCTATCGGCTGGGCCAATGTGTTTTTGGTTTGCAGCTTGGTTTGGGCGCTGTCGTCGAAATGCTGGCGGATTCTGTTGGTTAAGTCCATGGTACTGAGATGGGTGACCGCGTAAATATGGGAAAGAAATGATACCTGAAATCAGTTGGTAAAAGCATTCCGCACCCATTCTGGTGTGGCATTCTCCAGCGTATCCAGCAACACCGCATCAAAACGGCACGGCGGCGTATGGGCCAGCGTAGCCAGATAATGCTGCGCAGTGCGTATCAACCGCTGCTGTTTTGCCGCATCGATGCTTGCCCCGGCCCCGCCAAAATTACTGTGTTGGCGCAGGCGTACTTCAGCAAACACCAGCGTGTCTGCATCCTGCAAAATCAAATCAATTTCACCATAACGGCAGCGATAATTCTGTTGCAATAATTTCAGCCCCCGGCGTTGCAGGAATTGCGCCGCCAGCTGTTCGGCCTGTGCGCCGCGTGTGCTCATCGCGCCGGATTTTTTTGCAGCGAAGCTTCTGATACCTGGCTGCGCCCTTGCTTCAGCTGCGCTGGCATGGCCTCGCGTTGAAACTGGTTGTTGATCAGGTGTATGCGTCCGGTCACGCCATCCAATGGCAAAGCAGTGCGATAACTATTAGTCAGCATGATGTTCAACAGGCGAAAGGCATCAATGCCCAGCGCATACAGGCGCTCCCGGTCCGGCTCCAGCGGCGGGTTGGCGCGCGGATAAATCATCACCGCCGGATGGTCGGGTTGCAGCAACCACGGCATGCCGACAAAGTGCACATCATTCAAGTCATAATTTGTCAGCGTATCGGTATTGCCATTGAATAATTGCGAGGTCGCATACACCGGCAGTGCCGCATGCAGGTAAGGCCGAATGACCCGCGCTTTGTCGATCTCCGCCGCCAGAAAAACCATATTGCCGGGGGCAATCGTTGGCGGCGGAATGTAATCCGGCCCGGCATCGGGCGGGGGTTCCACCGGCAGAACATTAAGTTCTGTTGTTCCATCGCCCGGATCGGTGGGAAGCAAAGCCAGCGCCGCTGGATCATCCTTGTATAAAATTTCCTCAGTCACACTGCCGCCCAGGTTGCGCCATTCATCGGCGAAGGCTGATGTCAGGCGCTTGGCCAGTGGCGTGCCGGTGCTGACGATGGTGGCATAGCGCAATTTTGCCGCGCTTGCCAGCTGGGCTACCTGCCGTGCTTCAGCTTCCACCGACAGGCCAAAAAAATACAGCCGGTCGGAATTTTTATTGTCCACAGTATTCAGCGCCAACGTCGGCACCAATATGCCGGAATAGTCCGCCAAGGCAGTCACGCCATCGCGCGTCAGCGGCCCGGCCACCGCCACTGCGCCATTGGCCAGTGCCAGCTTATAAAGTGCGACAATGTCTTTGCTTTCCTCTACGCTGGCATAGGATTTCAGTGGCAACAGCAGCTTCTGGCTGCCTGCGGCTGCGTAAAAGCCTTGCCGTACCGCCTCGGCCGCGCGCTCAAAGGCCGGGGAGTTGATCGGCAACAACAATGCAATATGAGGCTCGGCATTTTCGCTAGGCACTGGGGCTGCGGCGTCAGCCAACGTTAATGGTTGAACATCCACATCAGGCTGTGGCTGGGCTTGCTGTAACACCGGCTCAGCCACAGGCGGCTCAACTGGCGCAGGTGCAGGCGCCACTACCGGCGCGGCTGGCCGAGATTCAACTGGCCGTGGGCTTTGGGGAGTGGCACAGCCCCCAACGGTCACGTATAGTGCGGCGGCCAGCAACAGCCAGACATAAGAGGGAAAACGGTGCATAGCGGTCAAAAGCAGAAATTGGAGTGCGCATTATATGTAGTTGCCACGCCAATTGGGAATTTACGTGATATCAGTTTGCGCGCGCTGGATGTGCTGGCGTCGGCCGATGTGATTGCGGCCGAAGATACGCGCAACACCGGACACCTGCTGACGCATTACGAAATTGCCGCAAACCGGCTGATGTCGCTGCACCAGCACAACGAACGGGCAGCAGCAGAAAAAGTGATCGCACTGCTGGCGCAAGGACAATCCGTGGCATTGGTGTCGGATGCCGGCACACCGGCGGTGAGTGACCCCGGCGCGTTACTGGTGGCGGAGGTGCGCGCGACTGGTTACCGCGTTATCCCGATTCCCGGCGCCAATGCGGCCTTGGCAGCAATGTCTGCTTGCGGCCTGCCTGACCCGCACTTTTTATTTTATGGCTTTCTGCCGAATAAATCTGCGGCACGTTGCAGCGCGCTGCAAGACCTCAGCGCCCTGCCCTATACACTAATATTTTATGAAGCGCCGCATCGCATTGTGGAATGTGTCGCGGATTTGCATAAAGTGTTGGGTGAAGACCGGCAAATAGTTTTTGCGCGCGAGATCACCAAAATGTTTGAGAGCATCCACCAATGTCCGCTGGCGGATGCCACGGCCTGGCTGAACAGCGACCCGAACAACCAGCGCGGCGAATTCGTATTGCTGGTTTCCGGCGCGGTCATTCAACAGCAAGTCTTGGCCGCAGAAGCCGAGCGCGTCCTGACGACCCTGCTAAAAGAACTGCCGCTGAAACAAGCCGTGCAGCTTGCCGTACAAATTACCGGCGCCGGGCGTAATGAGTTATATAACCGCGCGCTACAGATTAAGGAGCAGGGTGGTTGAGCTGCTATCACTCACAGACGCAGAGGTAAACAGTTGCAAAATGAAATAGTTCCCCTCCTTATTTTCAAGGAGGGGAGGGAGCGTAGCGGAAGGGGTGGTATAGAATAGCGCCCATGCAACTTAATATAACCCGCCCCGACGACTGGCACCTGCACCTGCGCGATGGTGCATTGATGCAATCTGTACTGCCCGATACTGCGCGTCAGTTCGCGCGCGCAATTGTAATGCCCAACCTGAAACCGCCGGTTACTACTACTGAGCAAGCGCTGGAGTATCGCCAGCGCATCCTGGCCGCATTGCCCGCAGGCGCAAAATTCGAACCGCTGATGACGCTGTACTTAACCGACAACACCACCGCGCACGAAATACGCAAGGCCAAACAGAGCGGCATGATACATGCGGTCAAACATTATCCGGCGGGCGCGACCACAAATTCTGATGCCGGTGTCACCGACCTGCGCAAGGCTTACCCCGCGCTGGAAGAAATGCAGCGCTGTGATCTGCCATTGCTGGTGCATGGCGAAGTGACCGACCCGACAGTGGACGTGTTCGACCGCGAGAACGTATTCATAGAGCGCGTGTTGCAACCCCTGCTGCGTGATCTGCCACAACTGCGCGTCGTGTTCGAACACATCACTACAAGCACTGCCGTGCAATTTGTCGCACAGGCAACCGATAACATTGCTGCAACCATCACCGCCCACCACCTGCTGTATAACCGTAACGCGATGTTCAGCGGCGGCATACGCCCGCATTATTACTGCCTGCCGGTGCTCAAACGCGAAACCCATCGTAAGGCATTAATTGCTGCGGCAACCAGCGGCAACAAAAAATTCTTCCTCGGCACCGACAGCGCCCCCCATGCCCAACACACCAAAGAAACCGCGTGCGGCTGCGCCGGAATCTATACTGCCCATGCCGCGATCGAGCTATATGCAGAAGCTTTCGAACAAGCCAACGCACTGGACAAACTGGAAGCCTTTGCCAGCTTTTACGGCGCGGATTTTTACCAACTGCCGCGCAATAAAGAGCGCATCACATTACGCAAAGAACAATGGCAAGTTCCAGCATCGGTGGGGTTTGGCGAACATCGCTTAGTGCCGCTCAGAGCCGGAGAAAAAATAGAGTGGCGACTTGAAAGCTAGCAAGGACACTCCCCTCCTTTTTTCAAGGAGGGGTGGAGCGAAGCGGAGGGGTGGTCTTAGAGGAACCAATGGCAATCTTTAAAGATGCACTAGCAGAAATATACCGTCACTTCAGTGATGAATACCTGCTCGAAAAACTGCGTTCGGGCACGATGATAGAACTTGCAATGCAAGTGGCCAAGGAAGAACTAGCAAGCAGGGGCATCACTTATTCTCCATTGCCCGAGCAAGAATCTCCCGTGACCCCCGTCATATATGACCCGCTGCAATACGTCACTGTAGCCAGCTCATTAAACAGCATGACCATGCACATCCTGCGCGCCCGGCTGGAAGCGGAAGGCATACCGGCAATTTTGGCGGACGCCAATATGGCGCAATCTTATTCGCTAGTGTCTGTGGCAGTAGGCGGGGTACGGCTCCAAGTGCCCGCTGAATTTGTTGATGAAGCCCGGCAAATTATTGCGGATGTGAATTCGGGCGCGCTGGCACTGACGGATGAGGATGATGTGGGTGAGCAGGTTTGAAGCGCTACCAGTAGAAATTGCAACTGCGCTTCAGCCCTTAACTGATGTTGCAACTGCACTAATACGCGCCAGCTGCACCGCCCCTGCGATAGCATTGCCATCTGCGCATTGTTCAGCAATCTTCCCTGCATCCACTGCGCGGGCGACCTCCAATAGTTGCAGCAAATAATCCGCCTGCGGATACGCATCCTGCTCATGGCCAGTGCGTCCGCGTGCATCTGACGCGCAGGCTTGCAGCAAATGGGTAAACCGTTCCGGCCTGCGCCAGGCATCGGCTGACTGGAATAAATTGACTATTGTTTCGGCGCGCAATTCAAAGGCGCGGTGGATGTCGCCGTGATAGCGCGCGGCCAGCAAGGCCAGGTCGCGGCATTCGCCGGGTACGCGCAGGCGTTGCGCAACTTCCTTTACCAATTTCACGCTGCGTTGTTCATGCCCGATGTGGCGCGGCAAAATATCTTTTGGTGTGGTGGCCTTGCCCAGGTCGTGGGTCAGCGCGGCGAAGCGCACTTCCAGCGCGTAGTCATGCCGGGCGGCATCGTCTATGACCATCATGGTATGAATGCCGCAATCAATTTCGGGATGATGTTTTTCCGGTTGCGGCACGCCGAATAGTGCATCTACTTCCGGCAAAATTTTCGCCAGCGCGCCACATTCGCGCAGCGTGGTAAAAAAACGCGATGGTTTTTTTTCCATGATGCCGCGCGCCAGTTCCTGCCATACTCGTTCCGCTACCAGCGCATCCACTTCGCCGTTGTGCACCATGTCGCGCATTAACTGCAATGTTTCTGGTGCAATGGTGAAGCCAAAACGCGCCGCAAAACGTGCAGCGCGCAGTATACGTACCGGGTCCTCGCTGAAGGCTGGGCTGACATGGCGCAAAATTCCGGCGCGCAAATCGGCGACACCGTTATACGGATCAATCAGACTGCCATCTGCGGCTTGTGCAATGGCATTGACAGTAAAATCACGTCGCGATAAATCCTGTTCCAGCGTGACGTCCGGCGCGGAATACACATCAAAACCTTTATAGCCGCGCGCCGTCTTGCGCTCGGTGCGCGCCAGCGCATATTCTTCGTGTGTGTCCGGATGCAGGAATACCGGGAAATCCTTGCCCACCGGGCGGTAACCGCGAGCCACCATGTCTTCCGGCGTGGCGCCCACCACGACCCAATCGTGATCCTGAACCGGCAAGCCGAGCAGCTGGTCGCGCACCGCGCCGCCTACACAATAAACTTTCAGTTCATTGTTCAACGGCGGAATCTCCCAGCGGATTTATCGGTAGCAGGGCGGGTGGATTTTCTGGCGCTTTATTGCGAGTGCCAGCAATAACCCCCAGACGACTTTTGAGCGAACGCGGTGGCTGGCCAAACAGTTTGGAGTAGTACACGGTATTGCTCATTACTTTTTTAGCATAGGTGCGCGTTTCGTCAAAGGGGATGGTTTCGACGTAGATCGTCCCTTCCAGCGGATTTTCCGCACGCCACTGGCGCGCCCGGCCCGGCCCGGCATTGTAGGCCACGGATGCCAGCAAGGGATTATTGTCCAGCGAAGACAATACTGTTTTCATGTAGTAAGTGCCCAGCTTGAGGTTGGTATCCAGCTGATGGATCAGTGTCTTGCGGTAATCTTTCATGCCCAGTTTTTGCGCTATCCAGCGTGCGGTAGCGGGCATGACTTGCATGATGCCGGCTGCTCCAACTTGTGATTTGGCTTGAGTGACAAAGCGGCTTTCCTGGCGCATCAGCCCATATACCCACGCTTCTTCCAGTTCATTTTTGCGGACATAGCCCTGCATTTGTTCGCGATAGGGCGCGGGGTAACGCAGGTTGAAATCATGCAATTGCAAAGTGCGGTCTGCGGTAATGATGGTATGGTCGTACATCTCGTTGCGGTACGCAATTTCGGCGGCCACCAGTAATTCCTTATCGCTCAGTTTGCGGGTGGCCCACGCCCATTCCTGCGCCGCATCGGTGCGCAGATCCATGCGATATAACGCCAGCGCGCGCTGTATCGCGGGTTGCGCCTGCATGCTGGTGATCGCCGCTTCACTTGGCTGATGGCGCGCCGAGATCATGCCCGAGGCAGAAGAAGCACCCAGCTCTTCGGCGGCCAGCTGGCCATAATAATTATAATCACGGCTCAATTCGGCCAGCAGCTCGTCGGCATCGGCCTGTTGGCCCAGCTCGCGCAGTGCCCGTGCCTTCCAGTAACGCCATACCCCTTCACGTTGCTGCTCGGCGGGCATAAGCCCTGTGCTTACCCATATTTCATGCCAATTCTGCACGCGCAATGCCGCGCGCGCGCGCCAGTTCAATTGCAACTCGTTAAGCGTTGCGTCGCCAGCTTCCATGTACCATTCCAGCGCACGTGGATGATGCTTGCGCGAGGCTTCATAGCCTAGCCAGCCAAAAAAATACTGCCGTTCTGCTGCCTTAAAATGCTCGGCATTTTTTTCCCACTGGGTCAGCGCCAGTTGCGGCAATTGTTTGGCCAGCCGTTGCAACGCAAATAGCGCCACCCAACGTTGCGGTTCGGTAGCATCATTTAATTTTGCCCGGTTAAGGTAACGTTCCGGATCAGCAGCGGCGCTATCCAGGGCCGGAATAGATATCGCGCGCTGCGGTGGTAATTTTTTGGAGAGCTGCTTGGCCAGCGATACATTGCCCGACTCCAGCGCCAGGTGCAATCGGGCTGCGATGTCCGCTTCACTGATGATGCCGTTGGCAATAGCGGCGTTAAACAGCGGTGTGCAGCTGTCAGGCATTTCTTCTTTTGCCGCCAGCCATAATTGGCGCGCTTCGTGCAATTCGGCAAAATTTGGGGCTTCGGGCGGGCCCGGTACTTCCTGCACATCTTCAGCGGGTGTTTTGGTGGTCAGCTGGTATTGCCGCGCTTGAAGGTTATAGCAGACCAGTTCGGGTTCTGTGCTGGTCAGGCGCGGATACTGCGCAGAAAAGGTAACCCAGCGCCGCTTTTTGCCGAGCATTTTCAGCCATTCCATGCGCATGCGGTTTATCAGCGGAGTGTCCTCAGGGCGGCTGAGGAATGTCATTATTTCAATGTCACTCGCTGTTTCCAGCCGCATCCGTAACTGGTAATAAGCAACATAAGGCTCCAGCGCGGATTGTTTCAGGCGCGCGGCAAACTGATCCAGCTTGGCCGCATTCCCCACCCGAAAAGCATCGCGCGCCGCCAAAAAATCAGCGTCCTGATCCGCAGTCGCCAAGGCCGGGAAGAATAGCAATGCGAATACTAAAAACTTCATAAATTCATATTAGAACCGAACAGCTTAAGAATAGCACAACCGCGCAGGCGGGACGGTGTAGGGGCGCGATTGATCGCGCCCATTACCCGGCATATGATAGAACAGGGCGTGATGAATCACGCCCCTACGGAATTATTTCCTGTGGAAATAGAAACGAATGAGAGCTAACGGGGAATATTAAAAGTAACTATGAAAACATCGGAAATTGGTGCGCCCGACAGGAGTCGAACCTGTGACCCTTGGTTTCGGAAGCCAATAACCATCATCGTTATTAAACAATTTCAGTCGTTGTTAAGTATCTTATCTTACTGATTTAATTCGCTTATAGCTGTGTGCTAAAAAATACACGGGTACTAATAATGCCAAGCTATATCGAATAGTTGCACAATTTGTGCATTTTTTGATATATGATATTACCATCATTGTTGACCATAAGTCACCACTTTGTCTGAGCTATCAGAACTTGCATCAAAATTATCTTCAACTGATTTGCCTAAAGAGCAAATAGTTGATTCTCTCCGTGTTCTTGGGTTTCGTGCTTCGACACTCGGACTTAGAAAAGTCCTTGAATTTTCCAGCACTCTTCGTCCTCAGTTCCAGCAATTAGAATCAATTTTTCCAGAAGCCAAGAAACTACTTCTAGACTTCCAAAAATCAAGTGAAATCCTAGCAGCACTTAACTTGGCCAACAACAATAGGACGGAAGAATTTGTACAAAGTAGAAAAGAATCTTTTGGCTTCTGCGGGAAAAATAGTGGTAGGAACTACTTCATACTTGATAAATATAAAAAGAGCCCTCAACAAG
>JANNQM010000065.1:0-2402 GCA_031400735.1 Gallionellaceae bacterium | reverse complement strand
GGCGGCAATGCGACGACGCTGCCGGGCGAATGCCCCTGCGTATCCTGTCGGCAACCTCGCGCAGCAGTTTGGCGGGGCGGGCTTCTTCGAGCGTCAATTGCAGCTTGCCCGATTCGATCTTGGAGAGTTCCAGCATGCCGTGACGCAGCTTTCAAACAACGGGTGAGTGCAATCTACTTCCACATTCAGGATACCTCAATCCGGCGCTGCCGAATTGTTGCCACAGCAACTGTTGCCACAACGATGGGCGGATGGTGCTCAGCATTGGCGGCAATGTCAAGACCATATCTTTGGGGTGGCCCAGTGGGCATGGAAGCTGCTCGAAACTGGGGGCGGCGGGAGAGAAACAACATGAGGCTGTGCAGTATCGGAAATTGTCAAGCTAGTTGCCGCCTGAATGCTTACGTTCATGCGGCCATTTTTAACTCTAAATCTCCTCCCTCTTTCTCGTTTTTTTCGGTAATTTTGTGATCTGGATTCAGGTGCACAACGAGAACTGGTTTCCAGTTTCGTGTGGAGCCGCTCCAGCGTTCTGGGTGCGATCTCTTCGCTGCCTCATAGACGGCAACCCGCTTCTGGAGCAACCCAGTGTCGAGGCCCTTATGGCGCTCTGCTGGGGTAACGAAGTTGATGGCGCTGTGGCGATGCTCATGGTTGTACCATTGGACGAACATGCCAATCCACTGCCTTGCGGCAAGGAGATTTTCAAACGCCTGACGCGGGTAAGCAGGCCGGTATTTCAATGTCTTGAATAGCGATTCCGAGTACGGATTATCGTTGCTGACCGCAGGACGACTAAACGAAGGTGCGACGCCCAGCGCTTGTAGGGTAGCCAGCATGGTGGCGCCTTTCATCGGGCTGCCGTTGTCGGAATGCAGCACCACCTGGTTCGGTGCGATGTCTTCCCGCATACAAATATCGCGCATGACTTCACCAGCCAGGTCGCTGCTTTCGGCGTCGTAAATCTGCCAGCCGACGATTTTCCGACTAAAAATATCCATGAACAGATACAGGTAAAAGTAGATGCCCTTTACCGGCGTCGGCAGGTAGGTGATGTCCCAACTGAACAATTGGTTGGGTGCCGTGGCACAGAGCGCTCGCGGTTTATGGCGCCGCTGCGCGGGTCGTTCGGCACCTCGATGCCGGAGCTGTTTCTCGGCTTTCAAGATGCGGTAAAAGGTTGATTCGGAAGCAATGTATTGCCCACGGTCGGCCAGTATCGGCACGATCTGACTCGGCGGCAGACTGCCGAATTCTTCTGAGTTTACAACCGTCAGAAGGTGTTCTCGTTCTGGTGAGCTGAGCCCGTTTGTCGGCGTTTGTATCCGTTCGGGGCGTTGATCGCCGCATGATTGATCAACCTGCCAACGCTGCAAAGTGCGCTCGTTTAGATTGATAACCGCACAGGCACGATCCTGGCGTGCGCCGGAATTCATTGCTTCCTGCACCAATGTGATGATCTGGCCGCGCTCTACGAGAGATGTCATTTGACCTCGTCCTCCCAGAGCGCGCGGAACTTTTTTTGCAGGATCAGCAATGCTGCCGCCTCCGCCAATGCCCGCTCTTTGCGCACTAATTCCCGCTTGAGTTGGTCGTTCTCATCCTTCAAAACCCGAATCTCACGACGGCCCGGTGCAACCTTGATCTCCGCGCAAAAAGCGGTTTTCCAGCTTGTCAGATGATGGGCAAATAAACCGTTCTCACGACACCATGTCTGCAAGGATTCACCCGACAGGCCATGTGTTTGATGCAATGCGACCAACTGCTGCTCAGCAGTCCAATCCTGTGGGCGACGCTCTTTTGTCGCAGGCACGCCGACCGTGCCCGCCTCTTTTCTTTTCATCCAATTTTTTACCGTATGACAATTGACGTTCAGTTCTTCCGCAACCGACTTCACTGTCCGTTTGCCACGCGAATATACCTTGAATAACGCCTGCTCGATAAATGCTTCTGAATAACGTAATCCCATTGTTGCCTCCACACCTCAAAAGTTAAATTTTTGAGGCGACAACTAGCCTGACACGGGGGGATGCGGCCTTCGCCGTGCTGGAACGCGCCCGCGATTTCATGCAAGAAACCGGTCAACCCTTCGATGTGGCGCTAGCGGTGACCCGAGCGGGCAACCTGTTCACCACGCATACGGCGGTGGACGCCGGCTTTGATCGTTTTGCGCCGGCGCTACTGGAGCAATACCTGGCTGGGTACGCCAGGAAATTGGGGATCACGCTCGTTGAGCTGCTGGCGCTCGGCCGCCAGAACCCGGATGATGCGTCGGAAAGTTTCAACATGGCTTACCTGGCGATACGCGGAAGTGCTGCGGTCAATGGCGTCAGTCGCTTGCATGGGCAGGTGAGTCGCAATCTTTTTGAGCCGCTCTTTCCGCATTGGCCGGTGGATGAAAT
>JANNQM010000064.1:0-12842 GCA_031400735.1 Gallionellaceae bacterium | reverse complement strand
CGCTTGCGGGGGAGGGTTGGGGAGGGGGAAGCTCGTTCAGTTTAATACCCAGGTCTTCCATGCGAGCCACAGCTTGCGCAACGGCGTCAGCGAAATACGCTCTTTCAATACATGGCAACCGCTGGCGACGATTTCATCCAGCGTAGCGCGATAGATCGCCGCCATGATCAGGCCGGTGCGCTGCGCTTTGCGGTCTGCGGCGGGCAGTTGCGCAAATGCCTGCTGGTAGAAGCGCTGCGCGCGTTCTATCTGGAAGTGCATCAACTGCTGGAAACCTTCGCTCTCGCGTCCGGCCAGGATGTCGCGGGTATGCACGCCGAATTGCGCCAGCTCATCCTGCGGAATATAAATGCGGCCGCGCCGCGCGTCCTCACCCATATCACGAATGATATTGGTCAGCTGGAAAGCAATACCCAGGTCATGCGCGTACTTCAGCGTCTGGGGATCGCGATAGCCAAAAATTTCCGCCGACAACAACCCCACTACCGACGCAACGCGATAGCAATACTGCTGCAACGCCGCGAAATCAGCATACTGCTGCTGCTGCAAATCCATCTCCATGCCGTCGATAATTTCATGCAGATGCTGCTGCGCCAGGTGGAATTGTTTGACCACCGGCACCAGCGCCTGCGCCACTGGATGTTGCGGCGTCCCTTGATAAACTGCGGCAACCTGCACCCGCCACCAGGCCAGCGTAGTGCGCGCCACATTAACGTCCGAGCACTCATCTACCACATCATCCACTTCCCGGCAGAAAGCATATAACGCAGTAATCGCGCGCCGTTTGTCCGGTGGCAGGAACAGGAAGCTGTAGTAAAAACTGGAACCGCTTTGGGCGGCTTTGTCCTGGCAATATTGGTCTGGGGTCATGTTTATTTGTAGGGGCGCGATTTATCGCGCCCAATTCATCCGCGTGAATTAAAAGAGGGCACGATAAATCGTGCCCCTACAGCCAGCATGATAACCCAGTCCAGCGGGCGCAACACCGGGCGATGGTGGAACATGTCATAGTTGTGTTTCTCCAGCTGGCTGAGTATGCGGTTGCCCCCGGCAATGATCATCCGCATCTCCAGACCCACACGCCCGGTCAATATGCTGCCTAGCGGCGCGCCACTTTTCATCAGGTCGCGCACGCGCTGCACCTGGAATTGCATCAGCCCCCGCCATGCCGCATCCACGCGCTCATCGACAATAAATTGCTCAGTCACGCCGTAACTCGCCATGTCGTCCTGCGGCAAATAGATGCGACCGATGGCGTAATCTTTTTTGATATCCTGCCAGAAATTAATTAGTTGCAAACTGGTGCAAATGGCATCGGAATATATCAGGTTCTGCGCAGTGGCTTGCTGGTACAAATGCAGCAACAACCTGCCTACCGGATTGGCGGAACAGCGGCAATATTGCAGCAACTCATCATAATTGGCATAACGTTTTTTGATCACATCCTGGGTGAACGCATCGAGCAGGTCGTGAAACAGTTGCAGTGGCAACTGGTGCTGCGTCACGATGCCCGCCAGGTCAACGAACAACGGTGTCAGCGGCATTTGGTGGCTGGCGATACGGCTTAATTCCGCGCGAAAATCACCCAGATTTGCCAGGCGTTCCTCGTCGGAAAAATTTCCTTCGTCGGCGAAATCGTCAGCTTGGCGCGCAAAACGGTAGATGGTTTCGACCGCGCGCCTTAATCGCCTTGGCAATAATAGGGAAGCGACCGGAAAATTTTCGTAATGGTCAACGGCCATGCGGAATTAAATAAGTTGTTCGCGGTGCAGCATGAAAACAAATTCTTCCCCGGCGCTCACTTCCAGCCAGGTGAATGCCAGATGCGGATAGGCTGCCTCCAGGACATCGCGGTTATGGCCAATTTCCACAATCAGTATGCCATCCGGATTGAGATGGGCTGCTGCGTGCTTGAGGATGGTACGCGTGGCATCCAGACCGTCGGTACCACTGCCCAGCGCCAGTTGCGGCTCATGGCGGTATTCCTGCGGCAGCGCAGCCATCGTCGGCGCGTCCACATAAGGCGGGTTGCTGATGATGACATCGTATTTTTTCCCGCCCAGTGCGGCAAACATATCTGATTTGACCAGCGTCACCCTGTCCTGCAGCGCATAGTCGGCGACATTACGCTGCGCCACTTGCAGCGCGCCCGGCGAAATATCGGCAGCATCCACAGCGGCCTCTGGGAAAGCATGCGCGGCAAGTATCGCTAGGCAACCGCTGCCCGTGCACAGGTCCAGCACAGCGCTTACTGCGTCGGGGTTATCCACCCACGGTGCCAGCTGCTTTTCCAGCAGCTCGGCAATGAATGAACGCGGCACCAGCACGCGTTCGTCCACAAAAAAACGAAAATCTCCCAGCCAGGCTTCGTGCGTCAGATAGGCCGCAGGCAGCCGTTTTTCAACGCGCAGCTGCAACAGGTCACGCAACACCTTGGTTTCGGTCGCCGTGAGCTGCGCATCGAGAAAAGGAGCCAGCGTGTCCAGCGGCAAATGCAGCGTATGCAGAATGATATAAGCCGCTTCGTCATAGGCGCTGGCCGAACCATGGCCGAAGCTGAGTTTGGCCTCGTTGAACGCGCTTACCGCAAAGCGCAGCCAGTCGCGCAGTGTATGCAATTCATCCGTATCATTGAAATCATGCAGCACGCTCATAGTGCCTTCATGCTTTTTTGATAAGCAAGTTAACCAGCGTGGCGCAATAAATTTCTGACAATATGTCCAGATCGGCCACGGCCACACATTCATTCAGCTTATGGATGGTGGCATTGAGCGGACCCAGTTCCAGCACCTGCGGGCAAATGTCGGCAATAAAGCGGCCGTCAGAGGTGCCGCCGCTGGTGGAAAGCTCGGTGCAGATGCCGGTTACTTTTTTGATCCCGGCACTGACTGCCTCGACCAGGTCGCCACGCGCGGTCAGGTAAGGCTTGCCGGATAATGACCACAGCAAATCGTAGCTCAGTCCATGTTTATCCAGTATCGCATGCACTTTGGCCTTCAAGCCATCGACCGTGCTGGCGGTCGAGAAACGGAAATTGAATTCAATTTCCACGGCACCCGGCACGACGTTGGTCGCGCCGGTGCCGCCGTGAATATTGGAAATCTGCCACGAGGTCGCAGGAAAATACTCGTTGCCTTTATCCCATTCGGTCGCGGCCAGTTCGGCAACCGCCGGGGCACACAAGTGGATGGGATTTTTTACCAGGTGGGGATAGGCGATATGGCCTTGTACACCCTTAACCGTCAGCGTGCCAGACAACGAACCGCGCCGTCCGTTTTTGATCGTGTCGCCGGTTTTGGCCACCGAGGTTGGTTCGCCCACGATGCAGTAATCCATTTTTTCACCACGCGCCTGCAAGGCTTCAACCACGCGCACGGTGCCGTCCACGGCAATACCCTCTTCATCCGAGGTCAGCAGCAGCGCAATAGACCCGCCATGGCCGGGATGTTCGGCCAGAAATTTTTCTATCGAGGTGACAAAAGCCGCCAGCGAACCTTTCATGTCCGCCGCGCCCCGGCCATACAGCAAGCCATCACGTATCGTGGGCGTGAAGGGATCGCTGACCCATTTATCCAGTGGCCCGGTTGGCACAACGTCAGTGTGCCCGGCGAAACAGATCACCGGGCCGCTGTTGCCGCGGCGTGCCCACAGGTTGTCGACATTGCCGCAACGCATCATTTCCAGTTTGAAACCCAGCGGTTGCAGGCGCGCGCCTATGATGCCCAGGCACCCTTCGTCCAGCGGGGTGAGCGAGCGGCAGGCAATCAGTTGTTGGGCAAGCGTTAATGTATTTGACATGATTCGGGAGAGAAAGAAATTCAGAAATTAAAAATCCGGCCCTATGTGGCCGGAGTGAAACCGGTATGCAGCTTCATCTACCCTTCGGGCTTGTCAATGTTCAACTTGATCGTGTCAAAATTGGGTTGAGCTTCACCACCATCAGGTTGTGAACCATAGGCGCGCATTTTTGTGGTCTGGGAAAAATCAATCAGCGACGAAATATTGCTGGCTGAGTCAGCATTGCGCATTGCCTCTTCCTTGCTGATTTTGCCGACCTTGAACAGCTTGACCAGCGCCTGCTCGAAAGTCTGAGAACCGGGCGACATGCTCTTTTCAATGGCCTCGCGGATTTTATCGATCTCGTCGTTCTTGATCAGGTTGGAAACCAGCGAGGTATTCAGCAACACCTCGACCGCAGGTACCAGCTTGCCTGTGGTAGACGGTATCAGGCGCTGCGACACCACCGCGCGCAACGAAAGCGCAAGATCTGACAACACTGCCTGGCGCTCATCGTGCGGGAAAAAATTGGCAATGCGGTTCAGCGCATGGTAGCTGTTGTTGGCGTGCATCGTGGACAGGCACAAGTGGCCGGTCTGCGAGAAAATCAGGCCATGCTTCAGTGTCTCCCGGTCGCGGATTTCGCCTATCATCAATACATCCGGCGCTTCGCGCATTGCACTGGCCAGGGCATGGCCGTAAGACACCGTATCACCGCCAATTTCGCGCTGGTTGACCAGGGATTTGTTATGGCGGAACAGGTATTCGATCGGGTCTTCTATGGTCAGGATATGGCCGGTCTGGGTATTGTTGCGGTACTCCAGCATCGCCGCCAGCGTTGTCGATTTGCCCGACCCGGTGGCACCCACGGCCAGAATCAGGCCACGTTTTTCCATCACCAGCTGGTTCAATATCAGCGGCAGGTTCAGTTCTTCGACATTCGGTATCTTGGCGCGTATATAGCGTACGACGATAGCCAGGCTGCCGCGCTGACGGAACACGTTGACACGGAAATTACCGACCCCCATCACCCGGAAGGAAAAATTGATCTCCATGGTCGCCTCAAACGTGGCGATCTGCTCCGGCGTCATCATTTCATAGGCGATGCGCTTGATCGCCTCGCCATCCAGCACTTGCGCATTGGCCGGTTGCATCACCCCATCAATTTTCAGATTGATGGGCGCGCCCACGGTAAAAAACATGTCCGAAACATTTTTTTCTACGGCCAGTTGCAACAACGGTGTAATGATCATGATTTCCCCTTGTTTAGGAGCGCAATTTATTGCGCCCGCCAATATGTAAGCCTGTTAAATACCCCGCAACAATTCGTTGATACCCACCTTGGATAAGGTCTTGGCGTCCACCTTCTTGACGATCACGGCACAATATAAACTATAGCTGCCATCCTTGGCCGGTAAGTTACCCGACACCACCACAGAGCCTGCCGGAACGCGCCCGTAATGGGATTGCCCTGTCTCGCGGTCATATATTTTGGTGCTCTGCCCGATATATACACCCATCGAAATGACCGAGCCTTCTTCCACGATCACGCCTTCCACAATTTCAGAGCGCGCGCCGATGAAGCAATTATCTTCGATGATAGTCGGGTTGGCTTGCACCGGCTCCAGCACACCACCTATACCCACGCCGCCGCTCAAATGCACATTTTTGCCAATCTGCGCGCAGGAACCGACCGTGGCCCAGGTATCTACCATCGTGCCTTCATCGACGTATGCACCGATGTTGACGTAAGATGGCATCAGCACCACATTCTTGGCGATGAACGAACCACGGCGCGCCGATGCCGGCGGCACGACACGGAAACCGCCTTCGCGAAAATCGCGCGAATTGTAATCGGCGAACTTGGATGGCACCTTATCATAATAATTGGTAAATCCGCCCTTGATGAAGGCATTGTCCTCCATCCGGAACGACAGCAACACCGCCTTCTTCAGCCATTGATGGGTGACCCACTGGCCGTTTATTTTTTCCGCAACGCGCAGCTTGCCTTGGTCAATATGATCGATGACGGTATCTATCGCATCTTTTAATTTTGCTTCCACATTACGCGGAGTAATGTCAGCGCGGCGTTCAAATGCCGGTTCAATGATTTTTTGCAGCTGTTCCATGATGTCCTTGATTAAAGTTTTTGTGAGAATTCGGCTATCCGCTGCATAGCTTCTATGGTTTCATCCAGCTCCGGCACCAGCGCAATACGGATAAAATTTTCACCCGGATTCTCGCCATGCGCCGTGCGCGCGAGAAAGCTGCCGGGCAGTACGCTGACATTATAGTCGCGATACAGCTGTTGCGCGAAGCTGCTGTCCGCTATCGGCACGCGCAACCACAGGTAAAACCCGGCATCTGGCAAGCTGACCGGCAATGCCGGTTTCAGCATCGCAGCCGCCCGCGAAAATTTCTCGGCATACCGGCGGCGATTTTCCGCCACATGAGTTTCGTCTTGCCATGCCGCAATGCTGGCCGCCTGTACTGCCGGATTCATCGCACAGCCATGATAGGTTCGGTACAGCGTAAATTTTTCCAGAATTTTTGCATCACCCGCGACAAAGCCCGAACGCATACCGGGCACGTTGGAGCGCTTGGACAGGCTGGAGAACATGACCAGATTGCGGTAATCCGTCCTGCCCAGAAAATGTGCGGCTTGCAGCGCGCCCAGCGGCGGCGTGTCGCTATAAATTTCCGAATAGCATTCATCCGCTGCAATCACAAAACCATAGCGCTCGGACATTTCAAACAGCGTTTTCCACTCGGCCAACGCCATCACATGGCCATTCGGATTGCCCGGCGTGCACACGTAAATCAGCTGGGTACGCTGCCAGAGGTCTTCCTCCAGTTGTTCAAAATTCAGCGCAAAATTATCTTGCGGCACGGTATTCAAAAAATGCGGGGTGGCCCCGGCCAGTGATGCGGCACCTTCATAAATCTGGTAAAACGGGTTGGGGCAGACTACGACAGGGTCGCGCCGCGTGCGGTCTATCACCGCCTGGGCAAACGCAAACAGCGCCTCGCGACTGCCATTTACCGGCAGCACCTGCGTCCTGGCATCCAGCGCAGGCAATTCGAAGCGGCGCGCCAGCCATGCGGCGATGCTGCCGCGCAACGCGTCGCTGCCTGCGGTTGTGGGATAATGCGCCAGCCCGTCCAGATTCGCGCTCAGTGCATCGCGTATAAACGCTGGCGTGGCATGCCTGGGCTCTCCGATGTGCAAGCTGATCGCACTGTGTGCCGGGTCAGGCGTCACCTGGCCGAATAGCGCGGAAAGTTTCTGGAACGGATAAGGCTGCAAACGGGCTAGATCGGGATTCATTATTTTCAGGCGTCATTCCTGGAGTGTCGCAACAATTACGGTTACGTAGGGGCGCAATTCATTGCGCCCAACATCCCGGATTATAAAGGTGCAATGAGTGCCATCAAAACAAAAGATTTTAGCGGTACTTGGCTTGTTGACTGGCGCGCTGGTATGGGGGGTGATGTGGCATCCCTACCGGGCTCTGCAAGAAACCGGCATTTCCGGCGAACTGGCCACGCTGCTCAGTTATGGCATCGCCTTGGTGTTGGGCATGCTGGTGATGGGGCCGGTGTGGCGCGAGCTGCGCGTGGCCGGGTGGTGGGGCCTGGCGTTGATGGCCAGCGCTGGCTGGACCAATCTGGGTTATGTATTGGCGGTATTGGACGGCGAAGTGATGCGCGTGCTGCTGCTTTTCTATCTGGCACCCTTATGGACAGTATTGTTATCGCGCTGGTTGCTGGCCGAAAAATTAAATCGCTACGGTTATGCCATCATCGCGCTATCCCTGGGTGGCGCGTTCGTGATGTTGTGGAATACCCAGCAAGGCATGCCGCTGCCGCAAAATAAGGCCGAATGGATAGGCCTGTCAGCCGGCATGGGATTTGCGCTGCTGAATGTAATTGTGCGCCGCACCCAGCACCTGAGCGTAAATTTCAAGGCTACAGGCGTGTGGCTGGGCACGGTGTTGTTCACCGGCCTGCTGCTGATATATCACGGCGGGGTTATCGAGCAGGTGCAGGACATTACGCTCGATGCCTGGCTGTTGCTGGGCCTGATCGGGCTGGTGCTGTGTGCCACCAGCTATACCGTGCAATTCGGGCTGACCCATTTACCGGCCAATCAGGCCATAGTGATTTTCCTGTCGGAACTGGTATTTGCCGCGATCTCTTCGTATTTATTGGCGGGTGAGCAGATGGGCGTGCGCGAATTCAGCGGCGCTGCTTTAATCATCTCGGCCAGCCTGCTGTCCGGTAAAATTCACAGCAAGCCTTCTCCATCGCAATAAGACACAGCGGGCAGTATGGCTACGAACCCATCAACTACTGAAACCCCGGTTTGGCATACGCTATCCCTTGAGGATTTGTTTGCCCATCTCCAATCCTCGCCTTCAGGATTGACCGGCGCCGAGGCCGCGCGCCGCTTGGCCGAACACGGTCCGAATGAATTGCTGGCGGCCCACCGCATTGCACCGTGGAAGCTGTTGCTGCAGCAATTCAAAAATGTGCTGATTATCATTCTGCTGGTGGCGACAGTGCTGTCCGCTTTTCTGGGGCATGCCGCTGAAGCCATCGCCATCGCAGTCATTGTGCTGTTTGCGGTGTTGCTGGGATTTGTGCAGGAATACCGCGCCGAGCGCGCGATGGAAGCGTTACGCCAAATGGCCGCGCCTGTGGCAACCGTGTTGCGCGATGGGCAGGAAGTAGACACCCCGGCGCGCGATCTGGTGCCGGGCGATGTAGTGGTGTTGCGCGCGGGCGATACCATCCCGGCCGATCTGCGGCTGATAGAGACGGCCAATTTGCAGGTCGAAGAAGCCGCGCTGACCGGCGAATCGGTTGCCGTAGAAAAGCATATTGCCGCGTTCGATAATCCTGAACTGCCGTTGGGCGATCGCCGCAACATGGCTTATGCCGGCACTGCCGTGTCTTACGGGCGCAGTCGCGCCATCGTGGTAACCACAGGTATGCACACCGAGTTCGGCAAGATTGCGCAGATGTTGCAATCGGTCGAAACCGGCAAAACACCACTTCAGCAAAACCTGGACAAAGTCGGCCATACCCTGGCGCGGGTGGCGCTGGTGGTGGTTGCGCTGATTGTTGGGTTCGGCCTGTTCCGTGGACAGCCATTCATCGAGATGTTCATCTTTGGCATCGCGCTGGCGGTGGCGGTCGTGCCCGAAGCGTTGCCTGCCGTAGTCACGATTTCGCTGGCCATTGGCGTGCAGCGCATGGTCAAACGCCACGCGCTGATACGCCGCCTGGCAGCAGTCGAAACACTGGGCAGCACTTCGATTATTTGTTCCGACAAGACCGGCACGCTGACCAAGGACGAAATGACAGCGCGCAAGATTTATGCCGCCGGGCAGATGCTGGATGTCACCGGCAGTGGCTATGACCCGCACGGCAAATTCTCGTTGAATGGCACTGAAGTCGCGCCATCCGAGGCACTGACGCTGTTGCTGCGCACCGCGCTGCTGGCTTCCGATGCGCAAGTGGTGCAGGCTGACGGCAACGCGGGCTCATGGCAGGTTAAAGGCGACCCGACCGAAGGTGCGCTGGTGGTCGCCGCCAGCAAGGCCGGCTTGAATAAAGCCGAGTTGGAATCGCAATTCCCGCGCGTGGATGAAATTCCATTCACCTCCGAAACCAAACGCATGACCACGCTGCATACCACCCCGCACGGAACCATGGCCTGTTGCAAAGGCGCGCCAGAAACCCTGCTCGATTCCTGCACGCGCCAACTGACGCCTAATGGAGAAATCGCGCTGGATGAGGCGGGCCGCAAAGCCATCCTGGAAACCGCGCGCCAGATGGCGGGTGAAGCACTGCGGGTGCTGGCAGTGGCCATGCGCCACAATGCAACACTGGCCAACGCCAATCAGGACATGACTTTTCTGGGTCTGGTAGGGCTGCTAGACCCGCCGCGCCCGGAAGCAAAAGAGGCGATTCAAAAGTGTGCGCATGCCGGTATCCGTGTCGTGATGATTACCGGCGACCACCCGCTGACCGCACAGGCTGTGGCCCGCGAACTGGGTATATTCAACACCGGCCGCATCGTTACCGGCGCCGAGCTGGAGAAGATGAGCGAGCAGGACTTTGAGCGTGAGGTTGACCACATAGAGGTCTATGCCCGCGTTTCCCCGGCGCATAAATTGCGCGTGGTGACAGCCCTGCAGAAAAAAGGCCAGATTGTCGCGATGACCGGCGATGGCGTAAACGATGCGCCCGCGCTGAAAAAAGCCGACATCGGCATTGCGATGGGTATCACCGGCACCGATGTGTCCAAGGAAGCCGCGGCGATGACGCTGACCGACGACAATTTTGCGTCCATTGTGGCAGCAGTGGAAGAAGGCCGCGGCACGTTCAGCAATATCAAAAAATATTTAATGTATCTGCTCTCGTCCAACATTGGCGAAATCGGTTTGATGGCCGGGGCCACTGTAATGGGCTTGCCTATGCCGCTGACCGCAGTGCAGATACTGTATGTCAACC
The DNA here is from genome assembly GCA_031400735.1 of Gallionellaceae bacterium. Lineage (GTDB taxonomy): Bacteria > Pseudomonadota > Gammaproteobacteria > Burkholderiales > Gallionellaceae > Nitrotoga. The sequence goes on along the minus strand of JANNQM010000064.1, from coordinate 2,543 downwards.
TGGCGACCGATGGCTTGCCCGCTTTGGCATTAGCCGTGGATCCGCCCGAACCCGACCTGATGCTGCGCAAACCGCGCAACCCGCGCACCGGTATTTTTACCCGGCCAGTCATTACACTGATGATGGTAGGCGGGCTGTGGTCGGCCATGGTCAACCTGAGCCTGTTTATCTGGGCGTTGAATTCCGGCCGCAGCCTGGAGGAAGCCATCACCATGACTTTTGTGTCGCTGGTATTGATTCAGTTTTTCAAGGCCTATAATTTCCGCTCGGATCGGCTGTCGGTGCTGAACCGGCCGTTTGCCAACAAGTGGCTGAATTGGGCAATTGTGTGGGAACTGGCGCTGTTGGGCCTGATACTCTATGTGCCTTTCCTGCACGATGCCTTTGGCACCTACTATCTGCCGCTGCAGGACTGGATCATTGTGGTCGGCCTGTCGCTGACCATCTCGCCGGTGCTGGAGCTGGCGAAATGGATGGAACGGCGCGGCTGGTTTGGGGAAATGGGCTAAGCAGGGCCATACCTGCCCGCCAGCCCTGAAAACCAGCCAAAAAACCATTTTGACGGATAAGGCCAGATGTGTATAATGCGCGACTCTGTAAAACCGTATTAATCGAGGTTGTTATTATGTACGCAGTAATCAAAACCGGCGGCAAGCAATACCGTGTCAGCCAAGGTGAAACCCTCAAAATTGAAACCGTTGCCGGCGATGTCGGCAGCGCGGTTGTGCTGGACAAAGTGCTGATGATAGGCAATGGCGACACCGTATCTGTAGGCAAGCCGCTGCTGGCTGGCGCCACCGTCACTGCCACCATCGTATCGAACGGTCGCGGCGAAAAAATCCGTATCTTCAAGATGCGCCGCCGCAAGCACTACCAGAAGCACCAGGGTCATCGTCAAAACTACACTGAAATCCGCATCGACGGCATTTCTGCGTAAGCTAAAAGGAGCAGCAACATGGCATCGAAAAAAGGCGGCGGCAGTACCAGTAACGGCCGCGACTCGCACTCGAAACGACTTGGTGTGAAGACCTATGGTGGTGAGTTGATCAGCGCCGGCAGCATCATCGTGCGCCAGCGCGGCACCCAGTTCCACCCCGGTGTAAACGTTGGCATGGGCAAGGACCACACACTGTTTGCCACCGTTACCGGCAAAGTGGTATTCGCCGTCAAGGGCGCGATGAAACGCAGAACCGTCAGCGTGGTCGCAGCGTAAAGCGCGACCGTCTGAATACATCAAGCCCTATCGCAAGGTAGGGCTTTTTTATTTGGCTGGACCACCACCCCGGCACTGCGTGCCACCCCTCCTGGAAAAAAGGAGGGGAAGAAACGGATACCTGCCCAATCCCCTCCTTTTTTCAAGGAGGGGAGGAGCACAGCGGAGGGGTGGTTAAGCTTCCACTTATATTTTTAGCTTGTACAGTTACAGGTTGCCATGAAATTCATAGACGAATCAAAAATTGAAGTCATCGCCGGTAACGGCGGCAACGGCGCGGCCAGCTTTCGCCGGGAAAAGTATATCGACAAGGGCGGTCCCGATGGCGGCGATGGTGGCTGGGGCGGAAGCGTGTATGCACTGGCCGACCGCAATATCAACACGCTGGTGGATTATCGCTTTGCCCGCATGCACCGTGCCAAGAACGGTGAATCCGGGCGTGGTGCAGACTGTTATGGCAAGGGTGCGGATGATGTCATTTTGCGCATGCCGGTCGGCACCGTCATCACCGACCTCAACACCGGCGAAGTCATTGCCGATCTGGCGCATGACGGAGAAAAAACCCTGCTCGCACAAGGCGGCAAGGGCGGCCTCGGCAACCTGCATTTCAAATCCAGCACCAACCGCGCGCCGCGCCAATGCACGCCAGGCACCGAGGGCGAACGGCGCGAGCTGCAACTGGAACTGAAAGTGCTGGCCGATGTAGGCTTGCTGGGCATGCCCAACGCGGGCAAATCCACATTCATCCGCGCCGTGTCCGCCGCCAAACCCAAGGTCGCCGATTATCCTTTCACGACGCTGCATCCCAACCTGGGCGTGGTGCGCGTGTCTGCAGAAAAAAGTTTTGTGATCGCCGACATTCCAGGCCTGATTGAGGGTGCGGCGGAAGGTGCCGGGCTGGGACACCAGTTCCTGCGCCACCTGGTGCGCACCCGCGTGTTACTGCATCTGGTCGATATCGCGCCCCTGTATGAAGGAATCGACCCGGTGCACGAAGCGCGCGCGATACTCAACGAGCTGCAAAAATACGACCCGTCGCTGTATCAAAAACCGCGCTGGCTGCTGCTGAACAAAGTGGACCTGCTGCCCGACCGCGACCAAAAAATCGCCGCGTTCCTGCAAGCGTTCAACGATTTTGACCGCTACTTCGTCATCTCGGCGATCAACGGTGAAGGCTGTAAGGAACTGACTTACGCTATCATGGAACATCTACTGGAAATGAACGTTGGATTCGTCACAATCGGGATGTGTTTTCTCGGCGGAGCACGCCTGTCTCATCTCATGGGGTTAGGTCTCTGTGCGATTCCAGCCGTATTGGCGCTGGTTCTTG
>JANNQM010000063.1:0-10991 GCA_031400735.1 Gallionellaceae bacterium | reverse complement strand
GATTTTTTGGATCCCACTGGCCAAACTCATCGCGGAACGAAAAAATGCGTTCCTTGGCGCGAGCTTTTTCTTCGTCGCGGCGCGCGCCACCCATGCAGGCATCGAAACCGAATTCTGCGATGGTCTCCAGCAGGGTCACAGACTGATACGGATTGCGCGGTTTATCCAGGTCTTTAATGACGATGGTGCCGCGTTTGATGGAATCCTCCAGCGAACGGACGATCAGCCGTTCGCCCAGGTCAGCCGCCAGCTTGTCGCGGCATTCAATGACTTCCGGGAAATTATGCTCGGTGTCGATGTGCACCAGCGGGAACGGAAATTTGGCCGGACGGAAGGCTTTCTCAGCCAGTCGCAGCATCACGATGGAATCCTTGCCTCCGGAAAACAGCAGTGCCGGGTTTTTACATTCCGCAGCAACCTCACGCATGATGTGGATGGATTCGCTTTCCAGGACATCCAGGTGGGTCAGAACAGGGTTGCTCATTTTTTCTTTCTCTAAAACAAATTATTTACCACCCTCTCCCCTACCCCTCTCCCGCAAGCGGGAGAGGGGAGCGCGACAGCGCAGGGAGAGGGTAAGGCCAGATTACACGCGCTTGAGTGGCATAGACTTACCTACATGCAAACCACATTCTTTATTTTCAGGGTTTTCCCACCACCATCTGCCAGAGCGGATGTTTTCACCCGGCGTAACGGCACGTGTGCACGGCGCGCAACCGATACTGGGGTAGAACTGGTCATGCAGCTTGTTGTAGGGCACGTCATGCTGCTTGATGTATTCCCACACTTCGGCATTACTCCAGTCCAGTAGCGGATTAAATTTCTGCATGCCGTGGTCGGCATCGAATGCGGATACTTCCAGATTGCTGCGGGTAATGGCCTGCTCGCGGCGCATGCCGGTGATCCAGGCGCGTTTGCCAGATAATGCGCGGCGCAACGGTTCAACTTTGCGCATATGGCAGCATGCCATGCGCAATTCCACGCTGTCGTAAAAACCGTTGACGCCATTTTTTGCGGCATATTGTTCAACCTGCGCCGCATCCGGAAAATAAATTTTCAGCGGCACGCTGTAACGGGCGCGCACTGCCTGCATCAGGTCGTAGGTTTCCTGCGGCAGGCGGCCAGTATCCAAGCTGAACATTTCAATGTCCGGTTGGTGTTTGGCAATCAGGTCGGTCAGCACCATGTCTTCTGCGCCCAGGCTATTAGCAAATGCAACCGGCGCATAGCCGCGTGCAGCTGCACCCAGCACGTCGACGACCTGGGCAATTTTTTTTGGATCAAGCATCGGACTTGCCTGTTGTATGAGTCTCTTCGCGCTGGACGCGACGGAACAATGGAAATTTCTGGTCCACCGAGGTTTGATAGACTTCTGAAAAATCGCTCAGGCCCTTTAGTGCTTCATGAATATCGCGATCCGGGCGCGGCGCAAAAGCGTCAAAGCCGACGCGCTGCATGTAGAACATCTGGTCACGCAACACATCGCCGATCGCGCGCAGCTCGCCGGTATATCCGAGCCGGGCGCGCAGGTTATAGGCAATCGAATACCCGCGGCCATCGCCAAAGCGGGGGAAATCGACGGCCATCACCACAAATTTCTTCACGTCATCTTTCAGAACTTCTGGCCGTTGATCGCTGGCCAACCATACGCCAAGGTCGGCACGGCCTTGCAATTTTTCGCGCTGAGTCAGCCATACCTTGAGCGGAATAATGACCTTGCCGTCAGGTACTGTTACATTCTCTGGCGCCTCATTTTCCTTCAGGCGCAGCACAGTCCAGTCATCGTTTACCACCGCCTTGTTTTTAATGATCTGCATGATTAAAACCTCGGTTGATGGTAGGGCACGTCATATTTGGCGGCGATGCTGGCAAAATCATCGGGGTCTGTGGCAGCGTCTGTCTCTACCTCGATCTTGGTCGCATACACATATTCCTTGAACGGCGTGATGCCGATGCGCCGCACTGTATCGATAAATTTTTCATCCTCGATGCGATCGCGCAAATAGACCTGCAGCAAGCGCTCTATCACTTCCGGCACCTGCTGGTACAGGAATGACGGGCCAATTACTTTGCCGATTGAGCTGTCGTTGCCCTGGGCGCCGCCCAGCGATATTTGATACCAGTCGCCGCCATCCTGCTTGTCCACGCCCATCACACCGATATGTCCGACATGATTATGGCCGCAGGAATTCATGCAGCCGGACATATTCAACTCGATCTCACCGATGTCATGCTGGAAATCAATATTTTCAAAACGCTCGGCAATGACCCTGGATAATGGAATCGATCGCGCATTGGCCAGTGTGCAAAAATCTGCACCGGGGCAGCAGATAATGTCGGACAACAATCCGATATTGGGCGTAGCCATGCCGTTGGCCGCAGCTATTTTCCACAGCGTGATCAGGTCGGATTGCTGGACATCCGCCAGCACCAGGTTCTGCATGTGGGTAATGCGCAGTTCGCCGAAACTGAAGCGGTCGGCAAGGTCGGCGGCAACTTCCATTTGCTCGGCACTGGCATCGCCCGGTGCGATGGCCGGTTTTTTCAGCGACAGCACAACGCTGGCGTAACCGGGCACCTTGTGCGGTTTGACATTGCGCTGCAGCCAGTTAGCGAATGCCTTGTTCTCGGCCTTGAGCGCCGCCACGCCAGCATCCGTATCGGGTAATTTTTGGTAAGCGGGCGCGGTGAAATGAGCCGCAACACGGTTCAGCTCTGCTACGGTCAGTGTACCGGGGCCATCCTTGATGTCGGCCCAGTCTGCTTCCACCTGGCGCTTGAATTCTTCCGCGCCCAGCGCCTTGACCAGAATTTTAATGCGCGCCTTGTACATATTGTCGCGGCGGCCATATTGGTTATACACGCGCAATATCGATTCGCAATACGTCATCACATGCTGCCACGGCAGGAAATCGCAAATCTCGCTGCCTATCATCGGTGTGCGCCCCAAGCCGCCGCCCACAAGCACGCGGAAGCCCACTTCGCCTTGGGCATTTTTTGTCGCAGCGAGGCCAATATCATGCACTGCAATCGCGGCGCGATCTTCCGTTGCGCCGGTAATGGCAATCTTGAACTTGCGCGGCAGGTAGGCGAATTCCGGATGGAAGGTGCTCCACTGGCGCAGAATTTCAGCATAGGGCCGCGGGTCGACAATTTCATCGCGGGCCACGCCGGCAAACTCATCGGACGAAATATTGCGCACGCAATTGCCGGATGTCTGAATGCCATGCATTTCCACTGACGCCAGATCAGCCAGAAGGGCCGGAGTATCTTCCAGCTTGAGCCAGTTGAACTGGATATTCTGGCGCGTTGTGAAATGGCCATAGCCGCGGTCATACTTGCGCGCGATATGCGCAAACATGCGCAGCTGCTTCGAGGACAGCAAACCATAGGGCACCGCAATGCGCAGCATGTAGGCGTGTATCTGCATGTACAAACCATTCTGCAGACGCAGCGGACGGAACTCATCTTCCGTCAATTCACCCGACAACCGGCGGCGCACCTGGTCGCGATATTGCGCAACGCGCTCACCCACAATTTGGTGATCATATTTGTCATAGATGTACATTTTTCACCTCCATTTAAAACAACGCTCACCACAGAGACACAGAGGCACAGAGAAAACAGAAACCCCAAAAAAATTTTTGCTTCAACTCTGTGCCTCTGTGTCTCTGTGGTAATAGCTTTTCAATTCACTCTCCATCCACTGAATAACGCTTGGATACCGGCAGCACCAGCGCCGCCTCGAGCGGAAATTTTGCGCCATATTGCATGATATGTTCTACATCCGAATCTTCATCATGCCGCAGTGCCATGCCGATATAGGCGTATTTCCCGGTGACACCCACGACGATTCCAACCCGCCCGCCACAAGTATTGAACCAGGTCACTTGTTTTGGTTTATTGCTGCTATTCGTACTCATTATCCATTCCTAAATTGTGAATATATTTTTAATTTCAGGCCAGCATTAACTTCCCGCCAATTAGCAACAACATGGTCGCCAGTATCGGACGTAAAATCCGGTCTGGTATTTTTACGCCCAGATGGCTGCCAAGGTATATGCCCGGCAACGAACCGATCAGCAAGCTGCCCAGCAAGCCATAATTCACTGTTCCCATTGCCGCATGCCCCAAACCTGCCAGCAATGTCAGTGGCACCGCATGGGCAATGTCAGTACCGACTATTTTTGCCATAGGCAAACGGGGATACAGGAATAACAATACCACCACCCCCAGCGCCCCGGCACCTACCGACGAAATCGTCACCAGCACACCCAAAATGGCACCGGTCAAAACCGTGGCACCGGGCAAATGATGGGCATGCAGTTCAAACACCATTCCATCCTGGCTGCGGCCGAGCTTTTGCAAATACGGCTTGAGCAGCAGCGCCAGCGCAGTCAGTACCAATGCGACACTTAACACACTGGTAATAAGCGACTTCAAGCTCTTGTCATCCAGCGCCAGGTAATGCAGTAGCGCCATGCTAAGCAAGGCCGCAGGCAGGCTGCCCATCGCGAGCCGCTTGACTATTACCCAGTCCACCGTGCCGCGCCGCGCGTGCGCCCAGCTGCCGCCCATCTTGGTCAACCCCGCGTACAGCAAGTCAGTACCCACAGCCGTAACCGGGGCCACGCCGAAGGCCAGAACCAGCAGCGGTGTCATCAAAGAACCGCCGCCTACGCCTGTCACACCCACCACAAAGCCGACCGCAAAGCCGGAAAAAATGTAAAGCCAATCCATGGCATACCCCTGAATACCGGCAAGCATGGTAGCTTATTATTATATTTCCACTAAATAGTATTATGTTAAAACATTATAATCACAGGTTATTAAGCAATCCGCAGTCAGTATGCGACTGAGTTGTTTTCTAAGCTAAAAACGATTTATACAAATTATAGATACTGACCGCTGATATTAAAATCCCCACCATAACCAACAGCGTACGTGCATGTAATCTTTTGCATAAGAAAGCGGCAAATGGCGCAGCAAATAAGCCGCCAAAAACCAAGCCTGCCACAATGGGCCAAGGGCCTTCACCCACCAATATAGAAAAGGCGATTGCGCTGGCAAATGTCAGGAAAAATTCCGCGAAATTCACTGTCCCAATCGTCGCCCGGGGATTGTAACCCGTGCCCACCAGGGTAGTGGTCACTACCGGCCCCCATCCACCGCCCCCAACAGAATCAACAAATCCGCCAAACAACGCCAGTTTGGCCACGTGTTTAGGCTCATGCTTTGCCTGCTGAATTTTGCGAAACACCTTGCTGATGATATAAATGCCCATAATCAATAAATAGACGGAAATGTACGGCTTGATAATTTTGCCGTCTATACTGGCGAGTACAAACGCCCCTACCACTGCACCTGCAATCCCGGGAATAAGCAACCTCAGGAATAAATTTTTATTAACGTTACCCAGTTTTACATGGGAAATCCCTGATATGCCAGTGGTAAATACTTCAGCGATATGCACACTGGCGCTGGCAAGCGCCGGACTGACTCCGGACGCCAACAAGAATGTAGTTGAAGTGATGCCATATGCCATACCTAACGCACCATCAATAACTTGCGCGAGAAAACCAACTCCCACAGCGCTCCAGAAGACAGGGCTATTGAGCGTTTCTATCACCAGCAGCTCACCTGCAGCCATACCATTTTGAGCAAAAAGCCGGGTTACAAGATAACCCATTGCGGCCACCAGCATAAAAATTGCAAGCCACATCGCCATGTTCAGGATGGGATGATCCCCGGGGTGTAAAACAGACCCTTCAATCGGTGGGATACCCAGCTTGCTATGCTCGGCATTGATAGGGTTATCACTTAAATCTGGATCACGGAATTTCATCTCTGCTCCTGCCCATAAAATTATTTGGATGCATATTAGGCCGGAATTGTTATATCCATAAATAATATTATGTTAGTATCTAATAACCAATTGATCTATTGGAGCTGTCAAAATGAACCTGCAACAATTGCGATACCTGAACGAAATTGTGCGGCGTGACCTGAATATTTCAGCTGCCGCCAACGCTCTCTATACTTCGCAACCTGGCATCAGCAAACAGATTAAATTGCTGGAAAGTGAGCTCGGGATAGAGATTTTTGTCCGCAACGGCAAACGCATCACGGCCATAACCGAGCCAGGCAAAGCGGTGCTGGAGATTGCCCAGCGCATGTTGCATGATGCCGACAATCTAACCCAGGTGAGCGAGGAATTTCACAGCCAGGATAGTGGTACGCTCACTATCGCCACCACCCATACCCAGGCGCGTTATGCGCTGCCGCAGGTAGTTAAACATTTCATCAAGCGCTATCCCAAGGTCAGGCTCAACCTGCATCAAGGCAACCCGACCCAGATTGCGCAACAGGTACTCGCCGGTGAAGCTGACATCGCAATCGCCACAGAGAGCCTGGCTTTATATGACGAGCTGGTCACTCTGCCGTGCTACGAATGGCATCACTGCGTGATAGTGCCGCCCAAACACCCGCTACTGGCGGAGAAAAAACTGACCCTGGAAAAGCTGGCGCAGTACCCCATCATCACCTACGACTTCGCCTTCAGCGGACGCGGCAAAATCAATGCCGCATTTGAAGCACGCCATCTCGCGCCGAATATTGTACTCACCGCGATAGATTCAGATGTGATCAAGACTTATGTGGAACTGGGCCTGGGGATCGGAATTCTGGCGCAAATGGCCTTCATCCCGGAACGCGACAAGCACTTGCGCATGATAGATGCTGGTAACCTGTTCCAGACCAGCACCACCCGCATAGCGATACGCCGCAATGAATATGTGCGGGGCTACACCTACCACTTTATTGAATTATTCGCGCCGCATTTGACGCGGAAGGTGATTGCCAATGCACTGCTCGCTGCCTCATCAAATTTGAAATGATTATTCAGGCTATTAAACTTAAAACGGCCTGATCCATTCACCGAACAAATAGCTATATCGATAATTGGGGCCATTAAAAGCTGCACTCTGGCTGTATCCAGCGCGTATCCTGACCGAATGACTGCTTGCAGCAAAATTTTGCAGGCTGCCCTCCAGCAAATATGTCTCAGTATGCGGGCCATCATCAATCTTTTGCTGTCCGGTTCCGGCAATTATATTCGCATTCCAGCCCTGCATTTTCTTGCGCCAGCCCGCCGCCAACATAGACTCGCTGTAATCTCCTGGATTGAAGTACATTCCTGCCACGTCATTACTGGAGCTGGTATAAGTGCGATAGCGCGCCTGCAGCGTCAGCCCGCTGTCAAAATAGGGCTGCCAGATCAGTTTTAAGCGGCCGTGGTTGCGGGTATTGCCATCTGAAAATTCTTGGCGTGCCGCCAAGCCAATCAAAGTAATTTGCGTTCCCAGGCTGTGCTCCAGCGACATCCCAGCAAAATTAAAGTGGATACCGTTGTCCAGCGCTCTTGCTGTTTCTACCCAATCCCTGTTGACGAATATTTCCAGCCCGGTGTGCTTCGCCAAGGATTGCCTGTATCCCCCGTCCAGCGTCAGCAGGTTATTCCCTCCCTGGATAAACAAGCCGGCATCCAGTTGCCAGCCATTCGCCGCAGACGGGTCGGTGTTGCGATGCAATATAGCCAGCTGCTGCCCGCTGCGCGACCAACTGTCTTGCTGATAGCTGTGCGTGGTGTAGCGGAACCCAGTGCGTTCATCCGCATTTTTATACAGCGGCATATATTCAAACGCCAAACGTTGGGTATTGAAGCCTTCGTTGTCATGCGACAAAAAAAGTGAGGTGCCTGCTGCTTGACTGGATAATGCATCGTTGTTAGCCACAGCGATGGTAATACCGGCTGGATTCAGCATGAGAAAAATAAGCGTTAAAAATCGCGCGTGCCTCATTTGGTCCCCCAATTCTTTTTCAGATTCAGTATCTCGGACAAATAGCCATAGAGGCAAACCGGCTGCATGATCAAGCTATATGCCAGCGTGTAAACAAGGAACCCGTCAATATTGGTGCGAACACGCAGTTTTCTTTTTGTGAACATTTGCTTGCCGAAGAAATACATTATGTAGTTCATCGCCATCGCAATAGGCAACAAGGCCAACGTCATTGGACCCACTATCCAGTAATAGCCCAACATCGCCAGCACGATACCGGGGATAAAGAAGAGGGTGAATATCATATCCAGCAATGGAAACATCAAATTCCAGTAGATAAAAAAAGTGGACAGGCGTGGGGTCCATAGAATATCAGGATGCTTTTTGAAAGCTTCTATCATTCCACGCGACCAGCGTTGACGCTGACGACTGAATTGTTTCAGTGTGGCCGGGACTTGGGTAAATACGCAGGCATCTTCGCAATGGCCAACGCGATAACCGAGCTTCAAAATTGCCCAGGTCAATACAATGTCTTCACCCACACAATCAGGCCAGCCGCCTACTTCAACCAAGGTTTGCTTGTCATACAACGAGAATGCACCCTGCGCTACCAAGGTGCCCTGGAACAGGGATTGCACGCGCTTGATCGCTGAAATGCCGTGGAAATAATCCCATTCCTGCGCTTTGGCAATCCAGCTGTCGCGTGAATTTTGTACCAGCACCGTACCTGAGACGACCCGGGTATGCGCGGGGTCCCCGAAATAGCGCTCGACAATATTTTGCAGCGAATCCGCATACAGGTAGGAATCTGCATCCAGCGTCACAATGAACGGGTGGCGTGCTGCCGACAAACCCAGATTCAGCGCATTGGCTTTGCCGCCGTTTTGTTGTACGCGCATAAATTTTAGCCACGGGTAATACTTCATTTGCTCTGTCACTATGGCTGCTGTTTCATCGCGCGACCCGTCGTCGATTACGATCACTTCAAAAGGTTCGGGATAGACTTGCAGCTCAATGCTTTTGAGGGTTTTGGCTATGATAGCGGCTTCGTTATAAGCGGCAATCAGGATGGTAAACGATGGATAGCTTGCCAGCCTTTTTCCTTCTGGCCGTCTGTCCATCATTAAGCTTGACAGCAAAAACGCATTCATGAACCCAGGAATAATGGCAATGCCCAAGATCGCCAATGTGGCCCAGCCGATGCCGATATGGGTGGATAGTTCTGATAACCAGTAGCGGGCTAAATAAACAGAAAGCGTTGCCCAGGCAAAGGCCAGCAAAAGCGCAATGACAAACTTGCTTTGCACCGAAACATACCGGGTAACCACCGCAGGCTGCTTATCCGTCAGCCAGTAACGGCGCAGTTTATAAAGCAAAATCACGGTGGCCGCCGCTAACAGCACATAGCGCAATACATCAACCCACAATGTTGACAGTAGTACCGGCAAGTGAGGGGATGAAGTGGCGCTATCTGACGTCTCACTTAAGGCTGTGGAAGCCGGCAACGAAGATGTGGAATTTTTATTCTCTTCGATAGCTTGTGCCGTACAACTCATCACCAATAGCACTGTTGCAATTACCCTTGCAAGCTGTGTCCTTACTTTAAAAGCTGTGAGAGCTGGGCTTATATGCCAGAGTGTCTCCCCAGCTTTTCCGAACAATCTTCTCCCCCCAAATATCTTAATTGGCACTTTAAAAAACTCACTTCCATTTTATTTTTTGTATTTGTCATATCTGCCATTTGCTAACTGACAGCCCGCCTCGAAAAATCCTTTGGCCGAAAACCCAACAAACCCAACACACTGAAATACACAACCACACCCCCGGCAACCAGTGCCGCCAACCGCAAAATACGTGACCAGCCAGAGCTGGTCAGCCAGCTTTGCTCGCTGCCCATGCCCCACCATAGCGTGAGCGCCAATACCCCTACCGCAATGCATACCTTGGCAAAAAATTTCGCCCAACCCGGTTCGGGATGGTAGATGCCACGTTTACGCAGGTAGTAAAACAGGATCGCGGAATTCAGGCAGGCACCCAAGCCGATGGACAGGGCTAACCCGGCGTGTTGTATCCAGCCGATAAACAAGACATTCATCACTTGGGTCGCGAGTAGTGTGACGACGCCTATCTTAACCGGGGTTTTGATGTCTTGCCGTGCATAAAAGCCGGGGGCGAGAATTTTTACCAATATCAGCCCGATCAGCCCGGCACTATAGCCTATCAATGCCCGGCTAGTCATCAATACATCGTGCGCCGCAAAAGCGCCATGCTGAAAAAACGTTGCCAGCAACGGTACTGCAATCATCCCCAAGGCCAATGCGGCGGGCAACGTCAACATGATGGTCAGGCGCAAGCCCCAGTCCAGCAACTTCGAATATTCCGCAGCGTTATTGCTGGCGTAGCATTGGGATAGTGAAGGCAACAGTATCGTACCCAGCGCAACGCCCAATATGCCGGCAGGAAATTCCATCAGCCTGTCTGCGTAATACAGCCACGACACGCTACCCGCCACCAGGAATGAGGCAAAGATAGTATTGATCAGCAGGCTGATCTGCGCGATAGATACCCCAAAAACTGCCGGCCCCATTTGTTTGATGACGCGCCACATGCCGGTATCGCTAAAACTTAAACGTACATTAGGCAGCATCCCGATTTTTTTCAGGAAGGGCAACTGGAACGCCAGTTGCACAAAACCTGCAATGAACACCGCCCACGCTAACGCCAGAATGGGCGGATCAAAATAAGGGGCCAGCCATAGCGCGGCGCCAATAAAACAGAGGTTGAGCAGCACCGGAGAAAATGCCGGCACCGCGAATTTGTTATAGGTATTGAGAATCCCCGCCGCGACCGCGACCAGCGAGATGAAGAAGATATAGGGGGAAGTGATGCGCAGCAGTTGCACGGTGAGATCAAATTTCGCAGCATCCTGAACGAACCCAGGTGCGCTGAGATAAACCAGTATGGGCGCAGCGATAATCCCGATCAACGTTACCACGAACAGAATAACTGCCAGCATCGTAGTGACATGATCAACCAGCAATTTGGTCTCGTCCCGGCCACGGCGATTTTTGTATTCGCCAAAGATAGGCACAAAGGCCTGCGAAAATGCGCCCTCGGCAAACAGGCGCCGCAGCAGATTGGGCAGCTTAAAGG
>JANNQM010000062.1:0-19676 GCA_031400735.1 Gallionellaceae bacterium | reverse complement strand
AGACTAAATTGGGGGCTTAATCATGCACACACTGGGGCAATATCCACACAAACGCATGCGTCGTATGCGCCGTGATGCCTTTTCACGAGACTTGATGCGAGAGCATACGCTCACTCCGGCAGATTTCATCTACCCGGTTTTTGTGCTGGAAGGCAAAAACAAGGTCGAAGACGTGAAATCCATGCCGGGCGTGCAACGCAAGACCTTGGATTTGCTGCTGAAAGATGCCGAGCAATGCCTTAAATTGGGTGTCCCAATGCTGGCCTTGTTTCCGGTGATAGGCGCATCGCTCAAAACGGAAGATGCGCGTGAAGCCTTTAACCCCGACGGCCTGGTGCCGAAAGTCGTGGCTACGCTGAAGAAAAATTTTCCCGAGCTGGGCATCATGACCGACATCGCCCTGGATCCGTATACCAGCCACGGACAGGATGGCCTGCTGGACGCTAATGGTTATGTGATGAATGACGAAACCATTGCCGTGCTGGTACAACAAGCGCAAATTCATGCTCAAGCCGGTGCCGATGTCGTTGCGCCGTCCGACATGATGGACGGGCGCATAGGCGCAGTGCGCGCCGCGCTGGATAAAAAAGGACTCATCCACACCCGCATCATGGCCTACTCCGCCAAATATGCCTCCAGCTTCTACGGCCCGTTCCGCGATGCGGTCGGTTCCAGCGCCAATCTGGGCGCAGGCAACAAATACACCTACCAGATGGATCCGGCCAACAGCAACGAAGCGCTGTGGGAGGTCGGTCTGGATTTACAGGAAGGTGCAGACATGGTCATGGTCAAACCAGGCATGCCTTATCTCGACATCGTGCGGCGCATCAAGGACGAATTCAAGGCGCCAACTTTTGTGTATCAAGTCAGCGGCGAATACGCGATGCTCAAGGCCGCCGCGCAAAACGGCTGGCTCAATGAAGAAGCATGCGTGCTGGAAGCATTGTTGTCATTCAAGCGTGCTGGGGCAGATGGGATATTGACTTACTTTGCGCTGGATGCGGCGCGATGGCTGGGGCAAGATCGTTAAGTAGCTGGATTGCCGTCAGCCAAAAGGGCGACACAGTGCAAAATGGCCCGCTCTAAAGCACAATAAATAAAAGCAGCCGAGGCTGCTTTTATTTATTGATCTGCTGGCGCGTTATTAGTGGCGTTGTTTGCGCAGCTTCTGTATCGCCTGCAATTGTGCCACCGCTTCGGCCAGTTCGGCCTGGGCATGTGCGTAATCAATATCTGAAGTGCGGTTCTTCATGGCATCTTCGGCAGCGCGCTTGGATTCAAGTGCGCGTGCTTCGTCCAGATTGGCTCCGCGGATAGCCGTGTCGGCCAGTATGGTCACGACATTGGGCTGCACTTCCAGCATGCCGCCGGAAACATAGATCAGCGTGTCCTCACTTTGATTCGGCAGCTTGAGACGCACCGAGCCGGGTTTGATGCGGGTCAGCAGCGGGGCGTGGCGGGGATAAATACCCAATTCGCCCATCTCGCCCGGCACGATGACCATTTCTGCCAAACCGGAGAAAATGGACTCTTCCGCGCTTACGACATCTACATGTACTGTCATGGCCATAACTTTCCCTAAAATCTAGATTTCATCCCAACTGCTGCGTTGCGGAAAAAATTTCTTGCTTACATATAACTCATATGCGGCGCGGCGAAATTTTTTCCGCGCCTTGCATTTGGGCGAACTCTAAATTTTAGAGGCGCCTTTATCATCTCTTACCATCGCCTTATTGCAGCGTTTTGGCTTTTTCGATGGCTTCATCTATCGTGCCGACCATGTAGAACGCCTGCTCGGGCAGGTGATCGTAATCGCCGTTCACAATGCCCTTGAAGCCTTTGATGGTTTCTTTCAGCGTGACGTATTTGCCTGGGCTGCCGGTAAATACTTCAGCAACGTGGAACGGTTGCGACAGGAAGCGCTGGATTTTACGCGCGCGGGCGACAGCCAGTTTGTCTTCCGGTGCCAGCTCGTCCATGCCCAGAATCGCGATGATGTCGCGCAATTCTTTGTAGCGCTGCAAGGTTTGTTGCACGCCGCGCGCAGTGTTGTAATGCTCTTCGCCTACCACCAGCGGATCAAGCTGACGCGAGGTGGAATCCAGCGGGTCCACAGCGGGATAAATACCCAGCGAGGCAATATCACGCGACAACACAACAGTTGAGTCGAGGTGCAAGAAAGTGGTGGCTGGTGACGGATCGGTCAAGTCGTCGGCGGGTACATACACGGCTTGAATTGAAGTGATAGAACCTGTTTTAGTAGAAGTAATGCGCTCTTGCAAGCGGCCCATTTCTTCCGCCAGTGTCGGCTGATAACCCACGGCAGAGGGCATACGACCCAGCAGCGCTGACACTTCGGTACCGGCCAGGGTGAAGCGGTAAATGTTGTCGACGAAGAACAGAATGTCGCGGCCTTCGTCACGGAAATATTCGGCCATGGTCAGCCCGGAGAGCGCAACGCGCAAACGGTTGCCGGGCGGCTCGTTCATCTGGCCGAACACCATCGCCACTTTGGATTCCGGCAAGTTGTCCAGCTTGATAACGCCCGCTTCCGACATTTCGTGGTAGAAGTCGTTACCTTCGCGGGTACGTTCGCCCACACCGGCAAATACAGACAAACCGGCGTGTTGCTTGGCGATGTTGTTAATCAGCTCCAGCATGTTCACGGTCTTGCCTACACCGGCGCCACCGAACAGACCCACTTTACCGCCTTTAGCGAACGGACAAACCAGGTCAATCACCTTGATGCCGGTTTCCAGCAAATCAACGGATGGCGACAGTTCGTCGAATTTTGGAGCTTTCTGATGGATGGAACGGCGCTCAGTGCATTTCACTTCGCCTGCCTCATCAATCGGGCGGCCAAGTACGTCCATGATGCGACCCAAGGTGCCGTGGCCGACCGGGACAGAAATGGGTTTGCCGCTATTAACCACGGCCATGCCGCGCCGCAAGCCATCGGATGAACCCATGGCGATGGTACGCACCACGCCGTCACCGATCTGTTGCTGCACCTCCAGCGTCAGCCCTTTTTCTGCAACAGCGCTGCCGTCGCCCGGCACGGTCAACGCATCGTAAACTTTGGGTACCTGATCGCGCGGAAATTCAACGTCTACCACCGCACCGATACACTGAACAATTTTTCCTTGACTCATTTTGAGATTCCCCATCTAAAATTAATTCTGTTTTGGGCGCGATCAATCGCGCCCCTTCGCCGCGTTAAACGGCTGCTGCGCCGCCGACTATCTCGGAAATTTCCTTGGTAATCGCTGCCTGACGCGCCTTGTTGTAAACCAGTTTGAGTTCGCCGATAACGCTCTTGGCATTGTCCGAAGCCGCTTTCATCGCCACCATGCGCGCGCTTTGTTCGGATGCCTGGTTTTCGGTAACGGCGGAATAAACCAGCGACTCGACGTAGCGCAACAGCAGTTGGTCAATAATCAGCTTGGCATCCGGCTCGTAAATATAATCCCAGTTGTCTTTGGTTTCGCCCAATTGCTCGCTGCTCAGCGGCAGCAATTGCTCCAGCTTGGGTTCCTGCTTCATGGTGTTGATGAAGTCGTTATAGCCCAGATAAATCGCATCCACTTCGCCCGTGGTGTAGGCGTCCAGCATCACTTTCACTGCGCCAATCAATTTCTCTACGTGAGGCGTATCACCCAGCCCGGTCAAGTGTGATTTCACCTTGGCACCGATGCGCGTCATGAAACCAAAACCCTTGTTGCCTATCGGGCATACGCTGATGCTTTTTCCTTCGCCTTCCCATTCTTTCATCCTGCCCACGACCAGCCGCAGGATGTTGGTGTTGAGGCCACCGCACAAACCCTTGTCGGAAGTAATGACGATCACGCCGATGTTTTTGACTACATCGCGCTTGACCAGGAACGGATGTTTGTACTCAGGATTGGCATGCGACAAATGCGCGGCCACCTGGCGTATTTTTTCGGCATAGGGACGCGCAGCGCGCATGCGCTCCTGCGCCTTGCGCATCTTGGATGCCGCCACCATTTCCATCGCACGGGTAATCTTGCGCGTATTTTCTACGCTCTTGATTTTGGTGCGTATCTCTTTGCTACCAGCCATTCTCTATATCCTGATTATTATGAACAAGGCGGCTTAATAAACGGCAGTGGTCTTGAATTTCTCGATTGCCGCCACCAGAATTTTTTCGTTGTCGGCAGACAAGTCTTTGCTCGATTCGATCGCGTCCATCAAAGTCTTGTTCTGGGATTTCATATAGGCATGCAGCGCGGATTCAAATGCCAGCACCTTGGCCACGCCCACATCATCGAACGATCCCTTGTTAATCGCGAACAGCGTGACCGCCATTTCCGCGACCGACAGCGGCGCGTATTGCGGCTGCTTCATCAATTCAGTCACCAGACGGCCGCGCTCCAACTGCTTGCGCGTGGCTTCGTCCAGGTCGGAAGCGAACTGCGCGAACGCAGCCAGTTCACGATATTGCGCCAATGCCAGACGCACACCGCCGCCGAGCTTTTTGATGACTTTGGTTTGCGCTGCACCACCGACGCGAGACACCGAGATACCGGCGTTGATCGCGGGACGGATACCGGCGTTGAACAAGTCGGTTTCCAGAAAGATCTGGCCGTCGGTAATCGAAATGACGTTGGTTGGTACGAACGCGGAAACGTCACCGGCGGCGGTTTCAATTACTGGCAACGCGGTCAATGAACCGGTCTTGCCTTTCACTTCGCCCTTGGTGAATTTCTCTACATATTCTTCGTTGACACGCGCAGCGCGTTCCAGCAGACGCGAGTGCAAATAGAACACGTCGCCGGGATAAGCTTCGCGGCCCGGTGGACGGCGCAGCAACAGCGAAATCTGGCGATAAGCCCAGGCTTGTTTGGTCAAGTCATCATAAACAATCAGCGCATCCTGACCACGATCGCGGTAATACTCGCCCATGGTGCAACCGGCATACGGTGCCAGGAACTGCATCGCAGCAGAATCAGAAGCCGTGGCCACCACCACAATGGTGTATTTCATCGCGCCGTGTTCTTCCAGCTTGCGCACGACGTTGGCAATCGTTGAAGCTTTTTGGCCGATCGCGACATAAACGCAGGTCATGTTCTGACCCTTCTGGTTGATGATCGCGTCTACCGCCACCGCAGTCTTGCCGGTCTGGCGGTCACCAATAATCAATTCGCGTTGACCGCGGCCTACCGGCACCATGGAGTCAATCGCCTTGAGTCCGGTTTGTACCGGCTGCGATACCGATTTACGATCAATCACGCCCGGCGCCACTTTTTCGATCTTGTCGCTTAACTTGGCATTGATCGGGCCTTTGCCGTCTATCGGTTGACCCAGCGCATTCACAACGCGGCCTAACAGCTCAGGACCAACCGGCACTTCCAGAATGCGGCCAGTACACTTGACCGTGTCGCCTTCGGTAATGTGCTCGTATTCACCCAACACCACCGCGCCGACTGAATCACGCTCCAGGTTGAGCGCCAAGCCGAAAGTGTTGCCGGGAAATTCCAGCATCTCGCCCTGCATCACGTCAGACAAACCGTGGACACGCACGATACCGTCGGTCACGCTGACCACAGTACCTTCGGTGCGCGCTTGCGTGAGCGTCTCGAAATTTTCGATACGGCTGCGAATCAAATTGCTTATTTCGGAAGGGTTGAGCTTCATCTGCTTGTCCTTAAAATTTCAAATCTATTATTAAGCCAGCGCATTCGCCAGCTCAGAAAGTTGGTTGCGGGCGGAGCCATCCATTACCTTATCTCCGGCGCGTATGATTACGCCGCCCAGCAATGCGCGGTCAATTTCGCTGCTGAGCCGGATATCGCGGCCCATGCGTTTTTTCAGCGCCGCAGTAATTTTTTGTTTCTGCGTGTCGTTCAACTCAAAGGCCGAGGTCACTACCACATCAACGCTTTTTTCTTCATCTGCGCGCAGCGCTTCGAACAGCATCGCAATCTCCGGCAGCAAGGTCAGGCGCTGGCCTTCAACCAGCAGCTTGATAAAATTGGCTTCCGGTCCGCTGCTTTTGGCGCCGCTCAGCGACAGCATCAAGGCTTCCAGTTGGGTGCGGATAACGCGCGGGCTGGTAACCACCGCGCGCACGTCTGCGTTCAGCACGGCTTCGGCCCCGGCTTGCAACATCTCCGACCAGCCTTTGAGGTTGCCCAGCTTGCGCCCTTCGTCAAAGGCGGCTTGTGCGTAAGGGCGGGCAACAGTTATTGATTCCATGGCGCTTAAATTTCCCCGACCAGTTTTTCCAGCAAATCATTGTGCGCCTTGGCATCTATCTCACGGCCCAGGATTTTGCCTGCGCCGGCCAATGCTACGGCGGATACCTGAGTGCGCAACAATTCACGCGCACGGAAAACTTCCTGATCGATTTCCGCTTTTGCGCCGGCAATGATGCGATCGCCTTCGGCCTTGGCCTGGACTTTGGCCTCTTCAATCATTTCGCTGACGCGCTTGTCGCCCAACGCAATAATTTCAGCGGCCTTTTCTTTTGCTTCACGGATGACTTCAGCCGATCTTTTCGCGGCCAATTCCAGGTCGTTCTTGCCGCGTTCGGCAGCTGCCAGACCTTCGGCAATGGTTTTTTGCCGCGCTTCTATGGCTGCCATCAACGGTGGCCATACGAATTTGGCGGTAAACCATATCAATATGGCAAACGACAAGGCCTGCGAGAACAGTGTTAAATTAATGTTCATGGATGTTCCTTATTGCTGATTTAGCCTGCTTGAGCAGCAAAAATTACTGGACAACGCCTAGCAATGGATTGGCGAACGCAAACATCATGGCCAAGCCAACGCCGATAATGAACGAAGCGTCGATCAAACCCAGCAACAGGAATACCTTGCCTTGCAGCACAGGGATCATTTCCGGCTGACGCGCGGCGCCTTCCAGGAAGCTTGCGCACATGATGCCGATACCGATACAAGCGCCAGCAGCACCCAGACCAATCATCAGGCCAATACCGACGCCGGTATACGCCTGAATGAGCGCCAAAAATTGCACGTTTTCCATTTTATTTCCTTTCGATTGAGTTACGGTTAATTAAAAACTGTATGGCTAATGACTCTCATGCGCCATGGCAAGATAAACCACAGTCAACATCATGAAGATGAACGCCTGCAACACGACTATCAGGATGTGGAAAATGCCCCACCCTGCACTGAGCACCCCGCCAACCAGCGTACCAGTCAAGCCGGTCGCGGCCCACATGCCCAGCAGCAAGAATATGATTTCACCGGCATACATATTGCCGAACAAACGCAGTGAATGTGACAGGGGTTTGGAAATGTATTCGATCAGGTTGAACAGGAAGTTGGCGGGCCAGATCAGCGGGTTAGAGCCAAATGGGGTGCAGAACAATTCATGTATCCAGCCGCCCATGCCTTTAACTTTGATATTGAAGAAAATCATCAGCACCCAAACTGACAACGCCAGCGCAAACGTGGCGTTAATATCGGAAGTGGGCACCTGGCGCCAATGGTCCTGGCCAAACACGTTGTGGTAAACCCAGGCGGAAATATCGGGCGGCAGAAAGTCCATCGCGTTCATCACCAGCACCCAGACAAATACTGTCAGCGCCAGGGGCGCGACAAATGTGTGGCGGTTACC
Organism: Gallionellaceae bacterium; assembly: GCA_031400735.1. Classification (GTDB taxonomy): domain Bacteria; phylum Pseudomonadota; class Gammaproteobacteria; order Burkholderiales; family Gallionellaceae; genus Nitrotoga. The sequence goes on along the minus strand of JANNQM010000062.1, from coordinate 12,071 downwards.
GTGAAAAATTCCTTTGACCTGGTCGTCGACAAACTCCACCAGCAATTCGACAAACGCCTGGCGTTTGTTCGGCACACCGGCGGTGGCGCCGCGCACCACCAGCCAGATCAGCCCAAAGGCCACCACGCCCAACAACGCCGAAATCACCAGCGTATCCACATGCAAAGTCCAGAAACTACTGTCCCCGACCTGCTTGGCGTTAAAACCCAAGTGGTGTTCTATATAGCTTGACGGTGTTAATGCTTGTTCAGTAGACATCCAAAATCCTGCGAATTGATTTTAGTTATTTATCGCCCGCAGCCCTGCACCCGAAATCAGCGCAGCGCTTGCCAGCCCAGCTATCAGGGCCAGCGGAACCAGCCCTTCATAAAATTTATATGCCACCAACAGCAACAAGACAATCACGACTATCTTGATTGCCTCGGCTTTAAGCAACGTGACCAACAGTGCGCTTGGGTTTGTATTGCTACCGCCCCCTGTTGCAAGAACGCCCACATAGCAGCCCGCGATTACTGACGCTCCGCCCAGTAAAGCGGAGATTGCGGCGGGAATACTTGCGAATGCTAATAATGCGAGCGCTAAAAGGGCTGTTGCGATGACCTGCCAGCGTGCCGCCTTGGTGTAGGCGCGGCTTATTATTGTGTCAGTTGACTCATTCATCTGGGCATCCCGAAGCGTTGCCCCTGTGCCCAAGGCGACAAAAAGCGCGCGCATTTTCTCTATTCCACGCCTATAAGTCAAGCGCAATGTGACAGCTGCGCTGACTGGCGGGGATTATCCCTGGCGGCGGGACACTTGGTAATGGCGGGGGCGCGTCGGGATCATGCTGCTGGCGTGGATTAAACTGCAGCAACCAGGGCTAGCTAATGGGCAGCTGCGGGCGAATAGCCCTGTGTCGATTCCTTGTTTTGCTGGAGTGCGTCTGCAGCCTTGCCGGATGTTGGTTTAGCCGCCATCTGCTTATCCATCAACTTCATCAGGTCATCGGGAGTGCGTCCATACAGGCAAATTTCATCATGATCTTTATCCCGTGTGCGCACCATGCTGCCTTGGAAGCGCGGATCCTTGGGCCGCTCGTGGCTATTCATGAATAAAGCCACATCCCATGCTTCCTGATCGCTCAGTGTTCCGCCGCGCCCATAAGGCATATTCGCCTTGATAAAGCCGGCAGCAGTATCCACCCGATGCATGCCCGCACCCCAATTGAAGGAGTCTTTGCCCCACAATGGCGGAAAGGCATATTTGCCGCTGCCACCCGTCCCTTGAGCCAAGGTACCTTGGCCATTCTCGCCATGGCATATTGCGCAATTATTTATATAAACTTCTGCGCCGCGTGACAAATCTGGTTTTTGCGGCATCGGGACTTTGACGAAACCCTGTCCCGGCAATTTGACACCGGTCGGCGCGCCGCTTGCCAGCCAGTAATGGTAGGTCACTAACGCGGTCATTTCCTTGCTGTCCAATGCCGGTGGCTTGCCATCCATGCTGTAGCGGAAGCAGCCCTGAATGCGGCTTTGAATCGTATCCACTTGTCCGGTTTTTTTGCGGTAGGCGGGATACAGCACGTAAGCCGCCCACAACGGGGCAGAGTCCGCTTTGCGCCCATTGTCCAGATGACAATTTGTGCAATTCAATCCATTGCCAACAAACGCTTTTGCATATTGCTGGGTATTCACAAATATATTTTTCCCCATTAATACCATCTCGCCGAACTCGTTTTTTGGAATCGTGCTTTCGGCTGGGGGAACGAATGGGAGAGGCGCGAATTTTTTTGGATCACTCTCGCTTTTAGTGGGCGCGGCATTTCGGACGCTATTGTCTTGAACAATTTTGCTTTGGATAGGGCGAGCCGTTCCGGCGCTCGCCAGATATTCGGCGACTGCCTGTATTTCTTCATAGGTGAGATTCTCGGCCACCGCTTTCATCAGCATCTGCGGATCGTTGTTGCGCGCGCCAGCTCTCCATGCCTGTAATTGGTTGATAGTATAGGCCGCATGTTGTCCCGCTATCGGCGGAAATATCGGCGGCACACCCTGGCCGTTTTCACCATGACACTTGAAACATGCCGGGATTTGTCTATCCCACGACCCATTGCGCGCCAAGCTTTCGCCGCGCGCGATGTTGCCCGGAGCAATATCGCTGGTCATGCTTTCTGCGGACGCAACACCCGATATTTTTGGAGGCGGTAGTCCAGCATAATATTTTGCAGCAGCTGCAATATCCTCGACACTAAGTGCTTCAGCAATTGGCGTCATGACCGGATGAGTGCGTGCGCCCGACTTAAAATCGTTGAGCTGTTTGATCAAATACGCGGTCGGCAATTGCGCCAGTGCCGCCGCTCCTTCTGCGGCATTGCTGCTACCATCCACGCCATGGCAGCCTGCGCATGCCGCTGCGCTACCCTTGCCTTGTGCCACTATTGCGGGAGGTGTTGCCAAGGCGCTGCCAGTCATCGCCATAGCCGCTATCAAGGTATATATTTTTATCGAGTGCATTTTTTCTCTCCTGCTCATTTCGCCTCGTTGACCATTTGTATGGTCTTTTGCTCAACCTCTTGGGCCACTATCGCCAATGCGGCATCCTGCGACAGGCCCGATAACATTTGCACTGGCCTGATCAAGCCTATCTTTGTTTTGCCTTTCTCGGTATAGACTGAGATACGGCACGGTAACGCCATGTTAAGACGCATATCAGTGGCCAGCACTTTGGCAGCTTGGGCGGGGTTGCAAACCTCGAAAACTTTGCATTCGTCACCGAAGGTAATGCCTTTGCTGCGTAGCGTTGCGCCCAGGTCGTGAACGTGCAATATGCCAAAACTGTTGCGTATAACTGCTGCCTCAAGGTCTTTGGCAGCCTGGGCAAATGTTTTGCTGGTTTCGACAATGTAGTACATGGCTGACTCCGATTCTGTGGTTGTGCATTGTAATTTTTTCGGGGCAAGCGTTCTGTGCGTTAGCGTACCTGATTAAAGTTGCTCAATGCTGATGCCGATAGCGGGCATCATCCAGCGCAATCAGAGTTCTTCGTCAACCAGGCTTTTATAGGTGTGCAAAAAACCATTCCTATGCAGACTGCTCACCTTGCAGACAGAAAAGATGAATTTGCTGTCCACTCCCTTGACTGAAGCCTGGGTTCCTTGCAAGCGAACACCGGCAAGATCGAATCGGCTAAGTATCGCATTGATCGCGATCTCTCCCGAAATTTCTCCATTGGTAATCGTGACATTGGAATTGTCCGCGAACAGCCCTACACCCTTTCCCAGAATAGTGGTATTGATAATCTCCACTCCAGAATTGATCGCACTCAGTTGACCCACCCGTGCGTTGCGTATGGTGATGTTGTTGCAGTCGCGCAGTTTGATGGTGCGGTAATCACCCTCGAATACCATGCCGCTCTTGCCGGAACAAGTGCCCACACGTTCACTGGCAAACACGGGCAGGGACAGGGCTTGCCGGTAGTGCCCGGCCAGAACATCATCACTGGACAGCAGATGTTTTTTGAGCAGGGCATTTACCTGATCCGCCTGATCCAGCATGGGCTCATGACCGGAGTCGGAAATAATTTCCAGCCGCGCCTGTGGCATGTTTGCGGCAAGCACTTCTCCGGTACGCAGCGGGGCATCACGATCGTGGTCGCCCCACAGGATCAGAGTGGGTGCTGTCACTGATGCAATGGCGTAGCTAAAATCCTCTCCAGCCAACCCCATCGCGGCAATCTGCTGCGGGCTGCCCTGAAGTACATTTGCACGCCCCAATGCAGTGTCGACAATTTCAAAAAATGAGATCGGCAACCTTTCAGCCTGCTCCAGTATCCTGCCGGACAAGTGCTCGACAAACCCTCGCGTTTGCGGCACTCCACTTTGGCGCTCTATCATGGAACCGGCCTGAAATTTGGCCATCACCTGAGCATGGAGAATGCCGGCGACATCAACCAAAACCAGGCGCCGGAAACGCAACGGGCGCTGTGCTGCAAAGCGCAGGGCAGCGGCCCCACCCATCGAGTGGCCCACCACATGGTAAGGCTTGTCCTGAAAATAATGATCGGCCAGAAAATGCGCCAAACGTGCATAACGGGTGGGTGAATAGGCTTGGCTGCCTTTGTCAGACTTGCCGAAGCCGGGCAGATCAAATGCAACAACATGAAAATCTTTTGCCAGAGCCGGAATGACGTTTCGCCAGTCATCAACCGAACCGCCCAGCCCGTGGATCAAAATCACGCCAACCTTGGCATCACGGTTGGCCTGCACGATGCAGACTCGACCCTCGAATACCGGCTCCTCGATACACGCTTCATGGGTATTAGTGGCCACTACACTGCACCATGCAGCCTGCAGCCACATTAATGCCATCAAGCCGAGGATCAATCGCACAGTACCATTCATAATCATGTACTTTTTCGACATGCAGGACAGGGAGTTTACACGAGATAAAGGTATTGTCCGAAGGCGCCAACAGAGCTATCCGAGCCGACCCGTTACACCATACATATCATCTGGGTGGGGTCTTGGTTGTGAGATGCCGTAGCGCGCGGGAGCAGATTGCATTCATATTACCGAATGCATATAGTAAAAAAGATTAATTATTGTTTTGTATTTTTTGGCCATAGACTGCCTTGGAAAATTAACAGGGTTAAGCGTATGGCTATGGGTTTGTTTATGCTGGCATTGGCGAAGATGCTCTTCGCTACTGGTCTGCTCACGCAGTTAATTCGTTCGGGTCGTCATTTCCCACTGAATTTAACCAGATGAGCAGCCCTCCCGGCATTTCTGAGAAGCCGCAAAACGGAATTAAGGGCTTAAAACACTGGCGCTATGACCTGCTGGCCGGTATGCAGGTCGCCTTGGTGTCTCTGCCGCTATCGCTCGGCATCGCCATCGCCTCCGGCGCGCCGCCGGTCACCGGGGTGATCTCGGCGATTATTGCCGGGCTGATTTTCCCGTTCCTGGGCGGCGCCTATGTGACCATCAGCGGTCCAGCGGCAGGGCTCGCCCCGGCACTGCTGGCCGGTATGATCATGCTGGGCGGCGGCGACCTGGCGGCGGGTTATCCGCTGTTGCTGGTGGCGATCTGCCTGACCGGTTTGGTGCAAATTGTACTGGCTTTGTTCAAGGCTGGGCGTTTTGCCTTATTCCTGCCGGTTACGGTGGTCGAGGGCATGCTGGCGGCAATCGGCATCATGATTATTCTCAAGCAGATTCCGGCGTTGCTGGGTGCTTTTGCGCCGCCGGCGAAAAGCATGCTGCTGACCATCGCCAATTTGCCGACCAGCTTTCTCAACATCAACCCAGATATTGCGCTGGTCGGCGCGGTCTGTTTGTTTTTAATGTTCTACCTCAATCGCACCCGGCATGACTGGCTGCGCCGCATTCCTGCGCCGCTGTTCGTGGCCGGTATCGGCATCGGCTTGGGCTACTTGCTGCAACTGGACGCAAAGCATCTGATCAGCATGCCGCATAACATTATCGAGGGTGGCATTACCTTGCCAGCTTTTAGTGTGGTTTGGAACAACACCGATTTATGGTGGAACATCCTGCTGGTGGTGATTACGCTCACGCTGATTGACGGTATCGAGTCGCTGGCAACCATCGCCGCCGTGGACAAGATAGACCCCTACCAGCGCAAGTCTGACCCCAACGTCACGCTGCGCGCGATGGGTATATCAAACTCGCTGTCTAGCATCTTCGGCGGGCTGACCATCATCCCCGGTGGCGTCAAAAGCCGCGTCAATATTGATGCGGGCGGGCGTACCTTGTGGGCCAATTTTTACAACGCAGTGTTTCTGGTCATATTTTTATTTCTGGCCAAGGATTTAATCAGCCGCATTCCGCTGGCAGCCATAGGCGCGATCCTGGTGTATGTCGGCTGGCGGCTGTGCGAGATTCGCGTGTTCAGCAAGACCTTCGCTATCGGGCGCGACCAGATCGTGATTTTTGTGACGACGATCGTGGCGATTCTGGCCACTGATCTGCTAGTCGGAATACTGATTGGGGTCGCGGCTGAGATCACGCTACTGGTTTATCTGCTCACGCCGTCGTTGCGCGCGGTGCTGACCGGGCGGCTCACTTTCGCGCAGTCGGCCAAGCTGATGCGGGATAACTTTACCGGCTTGTTCCGCAGCCCGGTCATTAAGTTCAAGGTAGAAGACGGCGCACAGGGAGCACACTACCGCATCTCACTCGGCTCCATCGTGTGTTTCAATCTACTGGCACTCGATAAACTACTGCAAACTATCCCACCCAATGCAGGCATCACGCTTGCCGTGACCGAGTCGGGACGCATCATTGATCACACAGCGATGGAATACTTGCACCAGTTTGAGGAAGAATGTTTGCATGCGGGTCGCCCGTTCGACATTCAGGGCTTGGATCATTTCTATCGCTTCACTCGACATGCCCTGTCAGCGCGCATGCATGATGCGAAGCTGGTCAAGGAAAAGGCGCGTGTATCCGAGCGCGAGCAGCAGATGGCCAAGCTGGCACAACATTACGGCTTGCAGTTTGCGTCGTCACCCGTGGGACTGCTCAACAGTCATGATCTGGTCTATTTACGTCGTGGTTCTGACCGCCAGGAAAGCAATGTGATGACCGGCAGTTATCATGGCTGTCAGGTCAAGGTTTTTGATTACAGCCACACCGCTGCACCTGACTATCATGCTGAACATCGGCATACGCTCATCCTGGCACATTGTATGGCGCATGGTGACGCGCCCCTACCCAACCTCGTCATTACGCCCGGACACTATCTGGAACGCTATCTGGTTGAGTTTCAAGAAGTAGAGTTAGCAAGTCACCCAACGTTCGCCCAACACTACCGTTTGTATGCCCTCGATCCGGTGCGCACACTGGCTTTTGTCGAATCCAAACTGCAGCAACTGCTGCTGGATCAACCCGGTTTTTATGTCGAGATTCGCGACCAGGTTTTGCTCGCCTTCCGTCCTGATCAGGATCTCCTGTCGCCTGATGAGATTGAGCGCTTGCTTGCTTTTGTCGAAGCGGTGAGTGGTGCGCGCAAGCCTGGCTCACAGTGAGGCTGCATGCCCGCGCAGATGTGCTTGCGCTTTCCCGTGTCGTGGGTTGCAGAATTAAAAACTATTAATTTTGTATTGCTGTTCCCCAACATGCGCCGACCTTGAGCAACCATCCACACACCCATTGGGAGACTAAACCATGAGACGTCTGCAACCGAAAAAACTGCTGACTATTATCACCTCACGCGCGATTGAAAAAATGATTATCGAAGCGCTACGCAAGCGCGGTGTGGGCGGCTATACCGTGGTGAATGCGAGTGGAGCCGGTGCTTCTGGAATACAGTCTGGCATGCTCGACAGTGACTCCAATATCCTGATTTACGTCATTCTTTCTGAGGCACGTCTGATCACCTTGCTCGATGATTTCGATGACATGATGAACCGCAGCTACCGGATCAAGGTGGTCGTGACGGACATCTCTATCCTGCCACGCAAGGGTGCTGCCACAAGCAAAAATTCTGTTGCATAGTCAGGGAAGCGAACCATGGACATAAAGTCATTCGCCACCCTGCTTGATCCCGCCGTTTTATTCTTTTTTCTGGGCATATTTGCCGCGTCGGTACGATCCAATCTGGAGATACCGGCACCCATCGCCAAATTCCTGTCCCTGTATCTGCTCATGGCGATAGGGATCAAAGGCGGTGTAGCCTTGAGTGTGAGCGGCTTGCATGTGCAGATGCTGGTCGGGCTTGGGATTGCGCTGTTCATGGCCTTCTTCGTGCCGCTATATACCTTCCCCCTGTTGCGCCGCAAGCTTGACGGCTTCAATGCCGCCGCCATCGCGGCCACCTATGGATCGGTGAGTGCAGTGACCTTTATCGCCGCCGGACAATTCCTCGACAACCACGATGTCGAGTACGGTGGCTACATGGCAGTGGCGCTGGTAATTATGGAGGCGCCAGCCGTCATCATGGCGGTGGCGCTGGCCGCCATGACACGCGCCAGCTTGGCCAAGCAGGACGCGGGCGCAGCGGCAAGCATCGGCAAGAACAGCAGCACGTTTTCATTGAGAAACATCCTGCACGAATCGTTCACCGACGGGGCTATCCTGTTGTTAATGGGAAGTCTGCTAATCGGCGTAATCGTGGGGAAGGACGGCTATCAGGTCATGAAGCCTTTCACCGGCGACCTGTTTAAAGGCTTGTTGGCGTTTTTCTTGTTGGAGATGGGAATTCTGGTCGCCCGGCGCATCCGCGAGATGAAGGGTGTGGGGCCGTTCCTGATCGCCTTTGCCTTCTGCATCCCGGTGCTAAACGCTGTGATCGTCATCACGTTGTCTCAACTCGCTGGTTTATCGGCGGGGGATACGCTGATGCTGGCGGTGCTCGCTGCCAGTGCCTCCTATATCGTGGTGCCGGCAGTGGTTCGCGTCGCCATCCCGGAGGCTAATCCGGGACTGTACTTCGGCATGGCGCTGGCGCTTACCTTCCCTTTTAACGTCGTGCTCGGGATACCGCTATATCACCAACTGATCCAATTGCTGTGAGGGCCAAATCATAAATCACTCAACCACGTTTGCGTTTAATGGCGGCCATGGGTCTAGAAACTATCGGTTGCGGAATCTGGATGATGCGGCTGGTCTCGGTTAATACAAAGGCCTTGAATGCTTCCGCCGCAGCGGAAAAACGCTTACCCTCGCGGTGTACGATGTACCAGTCCTTGAGGATAGGAAATCCTTCCACATTTAGCACCGCCAAGCGACCCAGCTTGAATTCCATTTCCAGGGTATGGATCGACAAGATGCCCAGCCCCAGTCCGGCCATCACGGCATGTTTGATGGCCTCGTTGCGGCTCATTTCCATGGTGGTAGTCATACTCAGGCCGCGCTGTTCCAGAAAACGTTCGATGGCGTTGCGCGTGCCCGATCCCCTTTCGCGCACGATAAAGCTTTCTTCCAGCAAGCGCTGTAATGGAATCCGGCTGCTGTGCACCAAGGGGTGATCTGGCGGCGCGATGACCACGAGCGGGTTGCTCATAAACGAGTTAGCCAGCAAGGGTAGCCCCTTCGGCGGGCTGCCCATGATCGCCATGTCAGGAATATTGTCGGTCAGTTGACGCAGGATGTCTTCACGGTTGGTGACGCTGAGATTGACGGTGATGCCCGCATGTTTTTTGCAGAAGGCTGCCAACAAATAGGGGGCGAAATATTTTGCCGTGCTGGTTACTGCAATGTCGAGGTGGCCGCGCTGGACGCCCTGCATTTCCTCCAGCACGGTGCGGATATCGGTGAATTGCTGGGCAATGGTGCGGCTGAACTCCACCATCTCGCGCCCAGCTGCCGTCAGAAAGATGCGCTTGCCCATGTGTTCGAACAATGGCATGCCCACTTCTTGTTCGAGCTGCTTAATCTGAGTGGACACCGCCGGCTGGGTCAAAAACAGTTCCTCTGAGGCCCGGGTAAAGCTGGAATTACGCGCTACCGCTTCGAGCAGTATCAGTTGCCTGAAAGTAAAGTTTTTCATTTTGACCTCTGCAAGTGATCCAGCTTGGATTTACTATTCATACAAAATTCCGTATGGATACAATAATAACTATTAATTATCTATTATGGTGATTGTTATTTACAGTGCTGTCAACTGCTGGCGCTCCGATATGCGGGCGCATTTGTTGAAGGGGCCTCATTTTTTTGATTATGGTTTTTGCTAAAGGAGACGGTAATGAGTGGAAAAAAGTTTAGTGCAGGTGTTAAGGAGTATCGGCAAAACTACTGGATGCCTGACTACGTGCCTCTGGACACCGATATATTGGCGTGCTTCAAAATTGTGCCGCAGGCAGGCGTGGATCGTGAGGAGGTGGCTGCTGCGGTAGCGGCTGAATCTTCCACCGGTACCTGGACCACGGTGTGGACCGATCTGTTGACTGACATGGATTACTACAAGGGACGCGCCTATCGCATCGAGGACGTGCCTGGTGACGACACTTGTTTTTATGCGTTCGTGGCCTACCCGATAGACCTGTTTGAAGAAGGCTCGGTGGTCAACGTGTTTACTTCGCTTGTGGGTAACGTATTCGGCTTCAAAGCCCTGCGCGCCTTGCGTCTGGAAGACGTGCGGTTCCCCATTGCCTATGTAAAAACCTGCGGTGGCCCACCGCACGGCATTCAAGTTGAGCGCGACAAGATGAACAAATACGGCCGTCCGCTGCTGGGTTGCACGATCAAACCCAAGCTCGGCCTCTCGGCTAAAAATTATGGTCGTGCAGTGTATGAAGTATTGCGCGGCGGTTTGGACTTTACCAAGGACGACGAGAACATTAACAGCCAACCGTTCATGCGCTGGCGTGATCGTTTTTTGTTTGTTAACGATGCCACCCTGACTGCCCAGGCAGAAACCGGCGAGCGCAAGGGACATTACCTGAACGTCACCGCGCCGACCTGCGAGGAAATGATGGAGCGTGCCGAGTTCGCCAAAGAGTTGGGCGCGCCCATCATCATGCACGACTACATCACCGGCGGCTTCTGCGCCAATACCAGCCTGGCTAATTGGTGCCGCAAGAACGGCATGTTGCTGCACATACACCGCGCCATGCACGCGGTAATTGACCGTAACCCGCATCACGGTATTCATTTCCGCGTGCTGGCCAAGATTCTGCGCCTGTCCGGCGGCGACCACCTGCACTCCGGTACCGTGGTCGGCAAGCTGGAAGGTGATCGTGCGCCCACGCTCGGCTTCGTGGATTTAATGCGCGAATCCTTCATTCCTGAAGACCGTGCGCGCGGTATCTTCTTTGATCAGGATTGGGGTTCCATGCCCGGCGTATTCCCGGTTGCATCCGGCGGTATTCACGTGTGGCACATGCCCGCACTAGTGAACATTTTCGGCGATGACTCAGTGCTGCAATTTGGTGGCGGTACGCTTGGCCACCCGTGGGGTAACGCTGCTGGTGCAGCCGCCAACCGTGTGGCGCTGGAAGCCTGCGTTGAAGCGCGCAACCAGGGTCGCGAAATTGAAAAAGAAGGCAAGGAAATTCTGACCAATGCCGCCAAGGACAGCCCGGAACTGAAGATCGCCATGGAAACCTGGAAAGAAATCAAGTTCGAGTTCGACACCGTGGACAAGCTGGACGTGGTGAACCGTTGATTTTTTAGGGCTGATTTTTAGGACATCGCACAGCGAGGCACACTGCCCGCTGGGCAATCAATGAAAGGAGTAGCAAATGGCTGATATTCAAGATTACAAATCAACACCCAAGTATGAAACATTCTCGTATTTGCCGGCCATGACGCCGGAAAAAATGCGCCAGCAGATTGCCTACATCGTCAAAAATGGCTGGAATCCTGCGGTCGAACACGTAGAACCGGCGCGCGCATTTAACTACTTCTGGTACATGTGGAAGTTGCCAATGTTCGGCGAACAATCTGTGGATGTCATTATTTCCGAACTGGAAGCCTGTCATCGCGCCCACCCGAACAACCATGTGCGCTTGATTGGATATGACAACTATTCACAGAGTCAGGGCAGTTCTTTTGTGGTGTTTCGCGGACGTTAATGTTTTGTAGGGCGGTCGCCCGCCCTACCCCAGGCTAAAAATAGAAGGCGACAGCAGCATTGAATTGGAAGGAAAAAGCATGAGCGATACAAATGCAAGCAACAACACCAATGGCATGGATGGCCGCATGCTTTCTCTTGCGCGCCGCAAAGCCATGTCAGTGGGTGGTAAGGCCGCGCTAGGCCAAACCAGCGCCCAAACAAACGCCAAGCCAATCGGCAAGACAAACGCAGCGCCAGTGACGCAGACTAAACCCCAGCCCCCTGTGGCGCGGCCCGCCCCACCAGCGGCGCGTGCGCCTGTTATGTCCCGTCCAACACCCGTCTCAACGCCGGCACCCGCTGCTCCCGTTGTGGCCGATAAAAAAGATGATTCGGAGGATTGCGGTTGCCCGCATACCGCCGAGCAACAGGCACTGGAGGCGCTGTGCACGTTGAATGAAAATGATCCGGCCTCGTTAGGAGCAGGTGCGGGCAGTGTGCGCCAGTTATGTCAGGTACGTCGCAAAGCGCTTTCCAACCAAGGCAAGACCGTGTTGCGCTCTAGCCGCAAAGAAC
>JANNQM010000061.1:0-10842 GCA_031400735.1 Gallionellaceae bacterium | reverse complement strand
TTATTTTGCGAGTTTTTTTCTATGATTCTTGCGAAACTTGCACGCGATTTTGGGTTAGCATTTTGTAGGAGGGGGCCTTGCCCGCTAAAAAAATGACATTCGCGGGCTTGGCCCGCTCCTACAAATGGCACACCCAAAAGCGCGTGCAAGTTGCGCAAGAATCATAGAATCAAACTCGCAATAGAAAGAGGTACCGCATGAGCACCAAAGAAATCATCCGCGCCAACTGGAATTATCCGACCGCGATCAAAGTCGGGGCAGGCCGCATCCGGGAATTGCCAGACCTCTGCAAATCTCTGGGAATGAAAAATGCGCTGCTGATTACCGATCCGGGTTTGGCGACGCTGCCTATCGTGCAGCAAGCTGTTAAGCACTGCCAGTCTGCCGGTTTGGGTTGTGCGGTGTTCAGCAACATCAAGGGCAACCCCACTGAAAAAAATGTGTCCGATGGCGTGCAGGCCTACCGTGCCGGAAAACATGATGGCGTGATCGCGTTCGGGGGAGGCTCGGCGCTCGATGCGGCCAAGGCGGTCGCGCTGATGGTTGGCCAGAATCGGCCGTTGTTTGATTTCGAGGACGTAGGCGACAACTATTTGCGCGTCAATGTCGCGGGCATGGCGCCGGTGGTGGCGGTGCCGACCACGGCTGGCACCGGCTCTGAAGTCGGGCGCGCTTCGGTGATCACCGACGACAAGGCGCACGTCAAACGAATTATTTTTCATCCGAAAATGTTGCCGTCAACCGTAATTCTGGACCCGGAGCTGACCGTCGGTTTGCCTCCCAAGCTGACCGCTGCCACCGGCAAGGATGCGCTGTCGCACTGCCTGGAGGCATATTGCTCATCGTTTTATCATCCGATGGCGGCCGGCATCGCGCTGGAAGGAATAAGGCTGATACAGGAATGGTTGCCGACTGCGGTGCAGGATGGAAATAATCTGGAAGCGCGTCTGCACATGCTGGTCACGTCGAGCATGGGCGCCACCGCATTTCAGCGCGGCCTCGGTGCGATGCACGCGCTGGCGCATCCCCTTGGTGCGCTGTATGACGCGCACCACGGCACGCTCAACGCGATATTGATGCCGTATGTGCTGATTGCCAATCGCGCTGCGATAGACGAGCGCATCACCCGCCTGGCACGCTACCTCGATTTGCCGCAGCCATCGTTTGGTGCATTTCTTGATTGGGTGCTGGCCCTGCGCGAAATAATCGGCATTCCTCCTAGGCTGGCTGCGATTGGTATTGACGATGCGCAAGCTGAGCTGATCGGGCGCATGGCGGTGGTGGACGGCTCGGCTACGACCAACCCGATTCAATTCAGTGAAAGTGAATACGCGGGGATAATGCGCAAAGCGGTTGCAGGTGTTCTCTGATTCTCAATCAAATTGTAGGGGCGCGATTCATCGCGCCCTAGGTTATTCGCGAACCAGAAGAAGGGCGCGATGAATCACGCCCCTACATTTTAGAAATGGAACAACCACCATGTCACGTATCGCGATAGCCGGTTTTTTGCACGAGACTAATACCTTTGTTCAGCGGCGTACAGGCATGGATGCATTCGTTACTGCGGACGCATGGCCCGGTCTGGTGCATGGGCAGGATTTATTCAATGCGGTTGCCGGCGCCAACATTGCGATTGCCGGATTCATCAAGGAAGCGGCGGCGCACCACCATGAGTTAGTGCCGTTGTTATGGACTTCGGCCAATCCTTCCGGACTGGTCACGCGGGACGCGTACGAAAAAATATGGGCAATGCTGTCGCGCGAACTGGAACAGGCCACGCCGGTTGATGCACTGTTTCTCGATTTGCATGGCGCGATGGTGGCCGAGCATATTGATGACGGAGAAGGGGAGTTGCTGCAACGGATACGCGCCATTGTCGGTGCTGATATACCGATAGTTGCAGCGCTGGATTTTCATGCCAACATCAGCCCGCGCATGGCGGCGCTGAGCGACGCACTGACCATTTACCGAACCTATCCGCATGTGGATATGAGCGATAGCGGCAAGCGTGCAGCCATGATGCTGCAACGAATACTGGCCGGCGAGCATCTGCACAAGGCGTACCGTCAAATTCCTTTTTTGATTCCGCTGCCGTGGCAATGCACCTTGATCGAACCACTCGCCACCTTGATGCAGCAAGTCGAACAGATGGAGCACGATAGCAATGTGAGTGCGTCTATCGTTCCGGGATTTCCACTCGCCGACATTTACGATTGCGGCCCGACGATCATTGCTTATGGATCCGATGTGGCTGCTACCGAGGCAATTGCGCAGCGTCTATCTAACGAAATGTTGGCTCAGCGCGCGGCCTTCAACGGCAAGCTGTACAGCGCAGCTGAGGCAGTGAGTCATGCGCTTGCCCATAGTGGTGACGGGACTATCATTCTGGCCGACACGCAGGACAATCCGGGCGGCGGTGCCGCCGGTGACACCACCGACATTCTGCATGAACTGGTGAGCCAGCGCGCACCGGTTGCCTGCGTTGGCCTGCTGTGCGACCCGGCTGCCGCAGCTGCGGCGCACGCCGCAGGTGTGGGTGCCACGATTGAATTGGCGCTTGGTGCGGGTAGCGGTATCGGCGCTGCTCCGCTGGCCGGGCGCTATATCGTTGAAGCGCTGGGCAACGGCCAATTCACCGGAACCGGCCCGTTCTATCTGGGGTGTAAAATGAACTTGGGTGCTATGGCGCGTTTGCGGCTGGGCGGCATCCAGATACTGGTCTCCAGCCACAAACAGCAGGCCGCGGATCAGGCGATGTTCCGCCATCTCGGTATCGACCCGTCGCGGCAACGCATCCTGGTACTGAAAAGCTCGGTGCATTTCCGTGCCGATTTTGCCCAACTGGCGCGAGAGATTCTGGTAGTTGCCGCTTCCGGTGAAAATGTTGCCGACCTGACCCAGCTGCGCTACAAAAAATTGCGCGCCGGTGTCAGCACTCGAATTGAATTCTAGGGCGCCTCTGATTCACAAGGAGTATGCTGGAATAAATTCTGGTCTATCGAAAGGGAAAGAAAATGAGCACCGCCATTGATCCCGTATGCGGCATGACCGTCGACACCGAGAAGGCACGCAACCTGGAGCATGCAGGCCTTCACTATTATTTTTGTTCTCAAAACTGCGTGGAAAAGTTCAAGGCAAATCCTGGCAAGTACCTCAACCCGGTCACGACAACTCCCAAAACCGCAGCGTCACCCGCCGCAAAGCCATCTGCCCCATTGCCATCTGTTGGTGGTTACACGTGCCCTATGCATCCCGAGGTGCGTCAGGCCACACCCGGTTCATGCCCGAAATGCGGCATGGCACTGGAGCCGGTAAATCCTGTGTCGGCATCACGGATCGAATACACCTGTCCCATGCATCCGCAGATTGTGCGCAACGAGCCGGGCAATTGCCCAATCTGCGGCATGGCTTTGGAACCGCGCAATGCCTCGACGGAAGACAACACAGAATTGAACGACATGACGCGCCGTTTCTGGATAAGCGCGATGCTGGCCGCACCGGTGTTCGTCATCGCTATGGTCACCGACCTGTTCCCGCAAGCGATGCCGAATTCCCTTTCGATGACCACACTGCTATGGATCGAATTCGCGCTGGCTACCCCAGCGGTGCTGTGGGCCGGCTGGCCGATCTTCCGGCTTGGCTGGGCGTCCGTAGTCAACCGTCACCTCAACATGTTCACCTTGATTGCGCTGGGTGTCGGCGTGGCATGGACCTACAGCGTGGTGGCGATGCTGCTGCCGGGCATCTTTCCCCCCGCAATGCGCAGCATGATGGGCACAGTTCCGGTGTATTTTGAAGCCGCTGCGGTGATCATGACGCTGGTGTTGCTGGGACAGGTGATGGAGTTGCGCGCGCGCAGCCAGACCAGCGCGGCGATTAAATTACTGCTGGGGCTTGCGCCCAAGACTGCGCGCATTGTTCGCGCTAATGGCACCGAGGAAGACATTCCGCTGGAACAGGTGCAGCCCGGCGATGTGTTGCGCGTGCGCCCCGGCGAGAAGGTGCCGGTAGATGGCGTGGTGCTCGAAGGAACCAGCGCGCTGGATGAATCCATGGTCACCGGCGAATCCATTCCGGTGGAAAAAACCAAGGATGCGCGACTGATCGGCGCGACTGTGAACGGCACCGGCAGTCTGCTGATGCGCGCCGAGCGCGTTGGTGCCGACACACTGCTCGCGCAGATCGTGCACATGGTGAGCGAGGCGCAGCGTAGCCGCGCACCTATCCAGCGTCTGGCCGATGTGACTGCCGGTTATTTTGTTCCTGCCGTGGTGGGGATCGCGCTCATCACGCTGGCAGTATGGGGCATCTGGGGGCCGGAGCCGCGCCTGGCGCATGCCATCGTCAATGCCGTGGCAGTGCTGATTATCGCCTGCCCGTGCGCGTTGGGGCTGGCTACGCCGATGTCCATCATGGTCGGCACCGGGCGCGGCGCGACACTCGGTGTGCTGATCAAGAATGCCGAGGCGCTGGAAACCATGGAGAAGGTCAATACGCTGGTGGTGGACAAGACCGGGACGCTGACTGAAGGAAAACCGAAACTGGTCTCGGTCATTCCGCTCGCCGGTTTCGACGAAGCACAAGTGCTGCGCCTGGGTGCCAGCCTGGAGCGCGCCAGCGAGCATCCTCTGGCGGCGGCGATTGTCAGCGGCGCGCAGGAAAGGAAATTAGCGCTGGCAGCAGTCAGCGATTTTCGCTCGCATACCGGCAAAGGCGTGGCCGGGACAGTCGAGGGCCGCGCGGTCGTGCTCGGCAACCTCAAACTGTTCGAAGAATTGGGCATCGCACCCGGCGAGCTGGCTGCGCGTGCCGACACACTGCGCGGCGACGGCCAGACAGTCATGCTGCTGGCCATGGATGGCAAGGCGGCGGGGCTGATCGGCGTGGCTGATCCAATCAAGGATTCCACGCTGGATGCGATCCGTGCGCTGCATGAAGAAGGCGTGCAGATCATCATGCTGACTGGAGACAACCGCATCACGGCCGAGGCCGTGGCGCGCAAGCTGGGCATAGATCAGATCGAGGCGGATGTCTTGCCCGAGCAGAAGGCATCCATCGTCAAAAAACTGCAAGCACAAGGCCGTATTGTGGCGATGGCGGGTGATGGCATCAATGATGCACCGGCGCTGGCGCAAGCGCAAGTCGGCATCGCGATGGGCACCGGCACCGATGTGGCGATGGAAAGCGCAGGCATCACTCTGGTCAAGGGAGATCTGCGCGGCATCGCGCGTGCCGTGCGCCTCAGTCGCGCCACCATGCGCAACATCCGCCAGAATCTGTTTTTTGCGTTTATCTACAACGTGCTCGGCATCCCCATCGCGGCGGGTGTGCTGTACCCGTTCTTCGGCCTGCTGCTGTCACCCATCATCGCTGCGGCGGCGATGAGTTTCAGTTCAGTGTCGGTGATCATGAATGCGCTCAGGTTGAATCGTATCAAGCTGTAAGAATAAATTTTTTACGTAAACCCTTTCTTTAAAGGATAGCGTGATGAAACGTGAACCCTCCCGAGATGGTGCACCTTACGCGCCGCGCGGGTTCAACTGGATTCTCATTGCATTTCTGGCAATTGCCGCTTTTTATCTGTTTGCCGAATACCGCGCCCATCTGCTTGGCGCGCTGCCATTCCTGTTGCTGCTCGCCTGTCCGTTTCAAGCCACAGTCGCGGCGCGACTGGCGCACCTTCGGTGCGCTGACCGTGCGCTAACGCACAGAGAGAGCATTGAGCAAGGGGATAATCAACTCGGCAGCGAGACACACAGGCCAAAATTCTTACTGCGAGTTGCTATTGGCCGCAATTCTCAAAAGCGCCACCGCAAACAGATGCCTTTTTTATCAATTTCAATATGGAGACTTAAAATGAAAAAATCACTTCTTGTAGCTGTACTGGTCACCCTGCCGCTATCTATGCCTCTTGCCTGGGCGGACGAGGATCATCATTCCGACAAAAACAAGAAGTCGGCAACGACCATGACAGACAAAGACAAACAGATGCAGGCGGGCAAGATGCAGGAAAGCATGCTGAAGATGCACGATCAGATGCACAAAATCATGGATGCGAAAAACCCGCAAGAGCGCGCACGGCTCACGCAGGAGCACTCAAAGATGATGCAGGAACACATGCAGATGATGCACGGCATGATGGGCGACCACGGCGCTATGGGTGGCGATGCCAAGGGCGGCAAAATGGAGGGTGGCATGAAAGGCATGTAAGGACATGCAAATGCACTGGGCACTTGCCCGCTTAGAATGTCATCCAAAAACTCTTTGTCTGCGCGTACGTCCGATACCAAAATGACGAGTCCGCTTATACCATCGCGCCTAGCGCCAGCCCGTTGCGCGTGACCGAAACCGGCTACTGGGTTGAGAAGCACCATGAAATTTCCGACGCCACCTGGCGCAGCCAACCCGTCGGCAGCAAAGGCAACTGTGGTGCCTGCCACCTGGATGCGGATAAAGGCGCTTTCGAAGATACGGCAATGCGTCTGCCTGAAGGCGTGACTGACTTGCCGCAGGCGAAAAAATAACATGTGCTTGCAGCCCAACTTGAAGACTACTGCATGGCTGTTTAGCTTCCTGCTTAATTTGCATCCTGGGGTACACCCTTGAACAATGCCGTGCTTCTTATAATCCTTGGTTTGATCGTCGTGGCGGCTGTAATTATCTACGGAGAATTCCACTGGAAATCGGGCACGCGCGAACTGCGCGAACGGATCGAAGCCGCCAGACTCCCAATCCTGCCGAGGATTTTCGATAGGCGTGAATTAGAAAGTGCACCCGCACCAGTGCAGCGCTATTTTCGCGCCGTGTTGGAGGACGGGCAGCCTGTCGTGGCCGCCGTTAGCGTAGAGCTCACCGGAACCCTCAACATGAGTGAAGCGGCTGCTCATTGGAAGCCGTTCACCTCCACCCAGCGCGTGGTCACCCGTCGCCCCGGCTTTGACTGGGATGGCCGCGTCACGATGATTCCCGGCCTGTCGGTGCGCGTGCATGACGCCTATGTTGCGGGTGAAGGCATGCTGCATGCGGCGGTGCTCGGGCTGGTATCCATGGCTAACGTGCGCGGCACGGGCGATGTCGCACAGGGCGAATTGATGCGCTTCTTTGCCGAAGCTGTCTGGTATCCGACCGCGCTGCTGCCAAGCCAGGGCGTGCTCTGGGACGTCGTCGACGACCATGCCGCCCGCGCGACGCTGAAGGATGGCGAGCTCGCATTGACGATGCTGTTCCGCTTCAATGAAGACGGGCTGATCGACACTGTTACCGCCGAAGGGCGTGGCCGAACGGTGGGTGACACCATCGTGCCCACGCCTTGGCAGGTCCGGTTCTGGAACTATGCGATTCGAGATGGCATGCGCGTGCCCTTGGACGGCGAAGCCGCCTGGGTGATGCCGTACGGCGTGAAACCCTACTTCCGCGGACGCATTACCCAACTAAGCTACGGGTTCGCATAATGATAAAAGGCAATCGGAGTATTTGGTTTCCAAGTCGAGGGCTACACCATGATTACCAGAAGACAATTCGTTTTTGCCGCAGCTTCGCTTCCCGGCGGGCTACTGGCGTTGCAGGCTTGCTCCCCCGATATGGCTAGCCACGTGAGTTACGCGGAGGCTAGCCAGAGGACTTGGCGCCATACCGAGGGCGTGATGAGTGATCGTTCATCGCTGCTGCATGAACTTGTGCGCTACGCGACCCTGGCAGCGTCAAGCCATAACACGCAGTGCTGGAAGTTTCACGTCGAGGAGCGCGCCATCTCCATACTGCCCGATCTGTCGCGGCAATTGCCTGCGGTCGATCCAGACAACCACCATCTGTTTAGCTCGCTCGGGTGCGCAGTCGAGAATCTAGTCCAGGCGGCGCTGGCCAATGGCCTGAAAGGCGAGGCACGTTTCGAAACCGCAGCAGACGGTAGCGTGAGAATTGCCTTGGAGCCCACCAAGGCGATGGTGTCACCGCTATTCCAGGCAATCCCGCAGCGTCAATGTACCCGGGCAGCGTTCGATGGCAAGCCTTTGTCCAACGTGGAACTGAATCTGCTTGAAGCAGCGGGTAGCGGAAACGGGGTGCGCGTGCTGCTGCTGACCGACAAGGCGTCGATAGAAAAAGTCCTCGAGCATGTCGTTCAAGCCAATACCGTTCAGATGAACGATCCCGCATTCGTTAAAGAACTGAAAGCGTGGATACGCTTCGGCGCCGACGAGGCAGTTGAAACAGGGGATGGGTTGTTCGCCCGCTCGTCGGGCAATCCCTCCGTGCCTCAATGGTTGGGGAGCCTGCTGTTTGAACTGCTCTTCCGGACGCAGCATGAAAACGACAAATACGCGACGCACATTCGCAGCTCTGCCGGGATTGCGATTTTCATATCCGAAGCGAACGACAAAGCGCATTGGCTGGAAGCGGGACGCTGTTACGAGCGTTTTGCGCTGCAGGCGGCGGCGTTAGGCATCCGCAATGCCTTTATCAATCAGCCAGTAGAGGTGTCGGCACTCCGGCCGCAATTTGCGAGCGCGCTAGGGATTGGCGGCCACAGACCGGACCTGGTGGTGCGCTTTGGTCGCGGGCCGGAGATGCCGCGGTCACTGCGACGTCCGGTACAAGCGGTGATGGTATGAACCTGTCTACATTACGCAGATCGCCTTTTCAGTTCTTCTTGCTGGTTTGCGCAGCGTCGCCCCACGCCGCCGCTGTTGGCAGCGGACCGCCTACGGCCGCTGAACTGCAACGTTAGGTTGCACTAACCACACTGGAGGTTCGCATGCACGATTCAAAGCAAATCGCGGGGCTGGTTGGCCCAGTTCTTGTTGCGATACTGGTATCGGAGTTTCCGCTTGTTCAACCACATCTCTATGACGCTCAAATTCCACCCGTTGTCTATCTCTCGGGTGTACTTCTGTTCACGGCCGGGCTCGCAATCGTTCGTGCCCACAATCTTTGGGCGCGCAACTGGACTGTACTGGTAACCCTAGCGGGGTGGTTTGCTTTAACTCTTGGCCTTTTCAGAATGTTTGCTGCCAGTCTCTATCAGCAATCCGCCGCCAACACGAGCACAACCGTGTTCATGGTACTGGAGGGCATATTGCTGGTTCTCGGACTCATCATGACCTTCAAAGCCTATGCGCCCGGCAAGAAGTAGGCGTTCATCAAGTGCGTTGGCCGTGCACTAACGCACAGAGAGAGTATTGGGCAAGGGGATAATCAATTCCGCAGGATGCGAAAAATCCGCACGAGCGCGCACGGCTCACGCAGGAGCACTCCAAGATGATGCATGGCATGATGGGCAACCACGGCGCGTTAGGTGTGCTTTGATACTTCCTCATCCATCATCATTCAACTCTTCGTGTTGTAATTCACCACGCAGTTTCAAACCAGAGGATCAAGAGATGAAGGCCTTTAAAGTTATCGTAGGAACCCTATTAACTGCACTTGGACTGCTATGGTCGGTGCAGGGCGCCGATCTAATTCAAATCAAGCCTATTCTTTGTGTAACTAACTGTGAACCTGTCACCGGCGGCTCAACGCTGTGGCTATCAATTGGCATCATTACTACGGTGATCGGTCTTGCTTTACTCGCAAGCCTCAATCTTAAACGCCGGATTTAGATAGCCATATAGAACAGTATGCAAACGAGCGCCTAACCCGGCGTTCGAGAGGGACTCGCCCAAAAGCGGGCGAGCCCCTCAACTTTACGTGTTCGGAAGGAAAGACCGGGTGATACAGAGCGCTACAGCAAGCATAAAATGCTGCCTAAAGAAAACTAGTGTAGTGCTTCTTAACTGACATGGAGGAGTAAATCATGGAATGGATTTCCCAAAATTGGGTCTGGGTGCTCTTCGCCGTGGGGATGATCGCGATGCATATGTTCGGTCACGGTGGACATGGTGGCCATAATGATCCCAAGCCAGCAAGCAAAGACCGTGAGCAACGCACTTCAGAAGGGTCGGGTCATAACCATTGATCCGTTCGATATTGGTTTTTAGAGAGGCAACTATATGTTGAATATAAAAATCGTGACTTGGTCATTGGCAATTTGGACTACCTTTACGTTCGTATTTTGTGTCGTCTTCGCCATGTTGACGCCGTCCACCCTCTACATGCACGCGCTTCTCCTGCAACTTTTGCCCGGCTTTGAGTGGTTCAGTTGGCGCGGCTTTCTGGTTGGGTTGATTGAAAGTTTCCTTTATGGCGCATACGCGGGTCTTGTCTTTGTTCCCATTTACAATTTTCTGCATCGCCGGTGGGGGTGGCATTAGCAGAGCAACGACGACGCAACGTAAATGTGCCGCTTATTGAACTAACAATCTTAGAGGAGTGTGAAATGACTGACTTATGGAAAGTGCGTGCGTTTTCGCTGGCGACGACTCTGGGCGTGGCATATATCTTTTGCGCCATTTTCGATATTCTGTTTCCGCCCTTTGGGCTGCTTGCTGCATTTGCGCCGGCCAGTCCGTGGCCAATCTCCGCTAGCCCCCTCGGTTTCCTGACGGGATTCGCGATGTTCACTGTCGCTGGTTTTGTGCTCGGCGCACTCTATGGAATCGCATCGGGATTCTGGAGTAAAAGACTGCAGTGAGATGAGGTCATGGATCCGGATACCCTGAATGAAGATGACGACCATTAAGGAAGTGCGATGAAAACGAGCGTCATTGAAGTGCACGACATGCTGTCGGTATTGACCCTGGACGAAGTGGAAAAGCGGATAGGCAAGGTGCCGGGTGTAGAAAGCGCGACAGTGAATTTTGCTTCTGGAAACGCAACGGTGCGCTATGACGAAACCCGACTCGAAGTCGCCGATATCAAGGCGATCATGCACCAACCCGCACATCCATCTGCAGGTAAATCCCGATC
>JANNQM010000060.1:0-7431 GCA_031400735.1 Gallionellaceae bacterium | reverse complement strand
TACTGCGGTTGCCTTGAACTGCATGCTGTAACGATGCACTTTTGGCGGTCTTGATTTGGCCATGAAACACCTCCGTTGGGTTAGGGGGAGGTGTCAATTAATTTAGGGGAAGGTTACAGTCCCGCTTGAGCGTAGGGTTAGAGTGGCTCACCCAATTTTCTCCACCGACAAGTTCTCAATAATGTAGCCGAGAGTTATGCCGTCATGAAATGCTTTGTCATACTCCTCTAGTGGAATGCCCGGGTGCTGTTTTTCGTATGGATCGTGAAATAACTTATGTGTCATGTTGTTCCGAACACGATTAAAGCTGAGTATCTGATTAAGAATGTCCTCAGACAAAGCGCCAATTATAAAAAGGGCTTTCGCTAATTGATTGAGCGAAAGCTCGTTAGTCATATTCCAAACCCGTTCCCACTCAGTATCTTTGTTCTCGCTTGGTGTGCCCACTCGCTGTGATTGTAGCAACTCTCTGAGTTTAACTTCTATCCAGCCATGCAAGGTTTGAAGCGCCTCGATGTAATACCCCGCGTCATACGCTTCCTGAGCGTGATCAGCGGGCCATTTCTTGAGGCGAATAAACTTTGACACGAAACTTCCTCGCGTACTCTAACGTAAAAGTGAGGGGCTGCGCGCTTTTGCGCAGTCCCTCTCGACTGACGGGTTGGGGGTTTGACTGCTAGAAACCACAGTACATGACCGTGCTGCACACAATGGCTTGATTCGCTGCAAGGCCGCCGAAGGTGAACAACGCGGCGACGGTAGCAGCAATGGAAGCACGCTGGTAACTCTGGCGCTTCACGTAGAGGGCGCCAGCGATAGCGCCGAACCCGGCACCGGGGAGTGAGAACAGGTAACCAAGCCACGCCATTGACTCAGGATGCGGCCGCGAAAACACCCAAGCACCATAAAGCGCAAGGTATAGGGCGAGCACTACGGCAACACCGGACAGCACGGCTGGGCGCGACACGAAGAACAGCAGAACAGCGAAGACAACGCCCTGCGGTACCCAATAAAACGCGAAATTGCCCATGAAGTAGGCGTCCTTCGGTGAAAGCAACGCAGCAACGACAACGCCAGCCAGAACAAATGGGAGGAGAGAGAGGCTTTCATTCGGTGATGGAGCGTTAGCTGCCATGAGACCCCCAACGTAAAGTAGCCATCCTAATTGATGCAAAACATTGCATCAATTAGGATACCCAATAAATTAATGACCTGACGAACTGCATTTAATATATATCCTTGAATGATTTTAGTACGGCCTATACTTAGCAACTCCAAAAGCCAACTGATTTAAACCAATATGCGCCACCCAATCAGCACATAGCGTTCCAGCAAATACAGCAAGCCAAATATCAATAGCAGGAATACCACCAGCTGCACGATCTGCCAAGCCAAACTGAGGTAACGGGGGTTGCGGGTGAAGAGATACATCGCGCCGGACAGCACGATGGAAATTGCGGCAAAAATCAATAGCAGGCGCAAGATCAGCATGGATTCCTTTATCGGCTACCCCGCACGAAGGTAATTAATCCAACTGAGCTATCAATCAAAAATTCCATCAGGGGCGACGGTGAACTGGCTGCAGCTGGGATTCAGTTCCCCCTAATCGCGCCAAACGCCAGGCGCTGTCTCGTTCCACCAAGGCTTTAAGGCCCTCACGGACCAGAGCTGTCATTTCTGTCAGGCCGCTTACACGCTGCGCTTTTGCCAGCAGGTCGTCTTCGATATTCAGTGTAATTCTCATGGCATACCACTATATGAGTCTCGCAAATAATGCGAAGTGTCACGCTGCCTGCAGCTGCATACGCAAGAACGCCGGTGCTTCTTCGGTGTTGTTGAAGGTCACGAATTCCCAAGCCTGGTCATCGGCCAACAAGGCGCGCAGCAGGGCGTTGTTGAGCGCGTGTCCGGATTTGTAGCCGGAGAATGCGCCTATCAAGGAGTGGCCGAGCAGGTACAGGTCGCCGATGGCATCCAGCACTTTGTGTTTGACGAATTCATCTTCGCAGCGCAAGCCGTCGGGATTGATCACGCGGTATTCGTCCATCACGATGGCATTGTCGAGGTTGCCGCCCATGGCCAAACCTTGGGCGCGCATCGCTTCGACATCCTGCATGAAACCAAACGTGCGTGCGCGGCTGACTTCTTTGATGTAGGAATGCACACCCAAATCTATCGTGACATTTTGTTTGGTGCTGGCAAATACCGGATGCGTAAAATTGATCGTGAAGCCCAGCTTGTAACCATTGAATGGTTCGAAGCGCACCCACTTGTCGCCTTCTTTGACCTCTACCGTTTTCTTGATGCGGATAAATTTTTTGGCGGCAGATTGTTCCATGATGCCGGCGGATTGCAGCAGGAAAATGAATGTGCCGGCGCTGCCGTCCATGATCGGGATTTCAGCGCTGTTCAGGTCAACGTAAGCATTGTCCACACCCAAACCGGCACAGGCCGACATCAGGTGCTCAATCGTGGCTACGCGCGCGCCTTTGGCTTCCAGGCAGGTGGACAAGCGGGTGTCATGCACGGCATGTGCTTCAGCGCGAATTTCCACTATCGGTTTGAGGTCCACGCGGCGAAACACGATGCCGCTATTGGCCGGGGCAGGGCGCAGCGTGATGTCCACCCGATCGCCGGTGTGCAGCCCAACACCCGTTGCCTGCACTGCCTTTTTTAATGTGCGTTGCCTAACCATATCAGCGGTTCCAGTAACTTCATGTGCCAACTTTAACACAGCCCTGCGTTGCAGCTCAAACTGCCTTTTAGCTGAATTCCTTGACGATAAATTGCTGTCTGCGGCTGATGTCCAGTTTTTCATCCAGACCTCTGAGCTTGACGGTCCAGTGCGTCTCGCCGCCTTCGCTATCGGCCACTTTTTCAAAGCCGGCGATCTGTTCTTTTGCCACCAGGCAATTGCGGTGAATGCGCACAAAGCGCGCCGCAAATTCCACTTCCAGCGATGCCAGCGCTTCTTCAATCAGGTATTCGCGTTGCACAGTGCGCACTGTGATGTATTTCAGCTCGGCACGCAGGTAAATGACATCTTCAATCGGTATCAGGTAAATCTTGCCGCGTTCGTGTATCGATAAATTCTTGCGCGGCTCGGTGGCAATGCTTTTCAGCTCTTCGGTGCGGATAGGCACCGCCGTGCGTGCGCGCACCAGGGCATCCAGCAAACGCCGCGAGCGGATAGGCTTGAGCAGATAATCTATCGCATGCAGCTCAAACGCGGTGATGGCATACACATCGTAGGCCGTGGTGAATATGATGACCGGCGGTTTCGGCAGTTTGTTCAGGTGTTGCGCCAGTTCGATGCCATCCATTTGCGGCATCCGGATATCGACCAATACCACATCGGCATGCGTGCCGGAAAGCGTTTCCAATGCCTCTACACCGTTGCTCGCTTCGCCTGCAATGGTCAGCTGCAATTGTTCGCCGCAATCAACCAGCAGCTCCTTGAGCCGGTTGCGTGCAGGCGGCTCATCGTCCACTACGAATACGCTCAGCGGCAATTCAACAACGCTCATTTCTTTTCCTTTCGGACATAAGGCAGCATGATGTGCACATGATAGAAATCCCGGCCAGTCTCCACAGTGTACTGCGCCTCCACATCAAACTGCAGCGCCAGCCGTTCGCGGATATTGTTGAGCGCCATTTTGTTGCCGGTGTGCCGTTCGCTTTGCGGCTGGCGCGGGTTGTGCACATCGATATGAATTTCCTTGTCATTCCGGGACAATTTTATATTGATCGTCCCGCCCGCTGTGAGTGGCTCTATGCCGTGATAAACGGCATTTTCCAGCAGCGGTTGTAATATCAATGGAGGTATCAGCGCATCTTCCGGCAGCTCTTCAATTTGCCAGTTCACCTGCAGCCGGTCGCCCAGACGCAATTGTTCCAGAGCCAGATATTGGCGCGCAAGTTCCAGTTCATGATGAACAGCGGCTTGGTCGCTGTTATTCGCCATTGCCATGCGGAACAGGTCGGCCATGTCCTCCAGCGCAGTTTCGGCGCGCTTGGGATCGGCACGCACAATTCCCAGCACAGCGTTGATGGTATTAAACAGGAAATGCGGCCGGATGCGCGCCTGCAAAGCCTGTAGCCGCGCCACATGCAAGGCGGGCGACAACACCTGGGCGCGCAAACGAAAATATGCCAGCAGCACCGCCGCCATCACTCCGGCGATAACGGACGTGCGCAGCCAGTAAAAGTAATCCATTCCTGTTGCCGGGCCATACCTGTCCCCGCTGAATTGATACACCACCAGCGCGCTGGTGGTGACCAGCAAGATTACCGCAAGACTGCCTTTCAGGTAGCTGAGTTTGATTAACCACGGGTTCAGCATGTACAACAATAACAGGTTGAGCAATAAAGTCGGCTGCAACAATGCCCACATGCTGAACAAGTCCCCGGTCGCATCCGGCCACGATGTCGCCCGGGAAACCACCGCCAACAGCCCCACCACATTGACCAGCAACAGGCTGCGCAGCGCCACGCCCAGGTTGCGGAAATTGGGTAATACATCGGGCGGCGCGTTTTGATTTATACTTTGTGTATCTGGCATCAAGCTGTACCCTAGGGGTGCCTCCTAATAGTGTTGCATATTCTGGACAATACACGATGACGATGCAAGACAAAAAAAACTGGTCTGGCCGGTTTAATGAACCGGTAGCGGAGTTGGTTAAACGTTATACCGCATCGCTGGAGTTTGACCAACGGCTGGCCCGGTTTGACATCCAGGGCTCACTGGCCCATGCCCAGATGCTGATGGCATGTGACATCATCGGTGCACAGGATTTAGCCGACATCCAGCGCGGCATGGCACAGGTTGAAAAGGAGATCGCCAAAGGGGAATTCACCTGGTCGCTCGACTTGGAAGATGTACATCTGAATATCGAAAAGCGGCTGACCGCGCTGGTGGGCGATGCCGGCAAGCGCCTGCATACCGGTCGTTCACGCAATGACCAAGTAGCAACCGATGTGCGCTTGTATTTGCGCGATGCGATTGATGGCTTGCTCGAGTTGATTAAAGCACTGCAAATCGCGCTGATCGACCTGGCCGCCAAACACACGCACACCATTATGCCGGGCTACACCCATTTGCAGGTCGCGCAACCGGTGAGCTTCGCCCACCACCTGATGGCCTATTTCGAAATGCTCAAGCGCGATGCCGAACGTTTGACCGATGCGCGCCGCCGCGTCAATCGCCTGCCGCTGGGCGCGGCGGCTCTGGCTGGCACCAGCTACCCGATCAAGCGCGAAATGGTGGCAGAGCTGCTGGGCTTTGATGACGTGTGCGAGAACTCGCTGGATGCGGTGTCTGACCGCGATTTTGCGATTGAATTTACTGCGGCGGCGGCGCTGATCATGACCCACCTGTCGCGCCTGTCCGAAGAGCTGATTTTGTGGATGAACCCGCGCTTCGGCTTCATTGATCTGGCGGATCGCTTTTGTACCGGCTCATCCATCATGCCGCAAAAGAAAAATCCCGATGTGCCGGAACTGGTGCGCGGCAAGACTGGCCGCGTGAACGGAAATTTAGTAGCGCTGCTGACGCTGATGAAAGGCCAACCGCTGGCGTACAACAAGGACAACCAGGAAGACAAGGAACCGCTATTCGACACGGTAGATACGCTGACCCAAACACTGCGCATTTATACCGACATGATTGGTGGCATTATCGTCAAGCCGGAAGCCATGCGCAGCGCAGCGTTGCAAGGCAATGCCACGGCCACCGACCTGGCTGATATCTGGTGAAAAAAGGTGTGCCGTTCCGCGACGCACACGAAGCCGTCGCGCTGGCAGTGGGCTTTGCCGAGCAGCGCAAATGCGATTTGAGCGACCTCAAGCTGCAAGAATTAAAACAATTCTCTTCGCTGGTTGAGCAGGATGTGTATGCCGTGCTGACATTGGAAGGCTCGCTAGCCAGCCGCAATCATCTTGGCGGCACAGCACCGCAACAGGTGGAAGCTGCTATCGCGCGCGCGAAAAAGTCACTCCAGTAAGGCGCGATCAATCACGCCCCTACAAAATCTTCAAGCCTTAAGCATGTCCTTCAATTCCCCGCTCTGATACATCTCGCTGACTATATCCGAGCCGCCGACAAACTCGCCATTGATATAAAGCTGGGGAATAGTAGGCCAGTTGGCGTAGTCTTTGATGCCCTGGCGGATATCCGGATTGGCCAGTACATCAACCGTAAAAAAATTGTCCACGCCGCACGCCTTGAGGGTCTTGACCACATTGGCCGAGAAACCACATTGCGGAAATTGTGGTGTGCCTTTCATGTAAAGCACTATCGGGTGGCCGGTCACTTGCTGTTTGATGACTTCTTGCACGTCCATTTTGCTGCCTCATTTAGTTGAGTAATTAGGTCGGGTATTCTAATCGCGTGCTGCCTATCGGGTCAAGCGTGGCCACCACTTACCCGTTCTATTCCGGCCAGATCACGCGCTGAGAATACCTCGCCGAACCCTGCCTGTTGCAACAATTCACGCACCGCTGCAGCCTGGTTGTACCCATGTTCCAAAAGCAACCAGCCGCCGGATTCGAGATGGCTTTTTGCGTGGCCGATGATGTGGCGGATGTCGTGCAGGCCATCGTTCCCGGATGTCAGGGCAGTTACAGGTTCAAAGCGCACATCTCCGCGCATCAGATGAGGATCGTTTGCAGCAACGTAGGGAGGGTTGGATACGATGATGTCAAAGCGCTTTCCGCTGAATGATTGAAACCAGTCGCTGTGTGCGAACGCTACGTTCGCGATACCCAGACGTATTGCGTTTTCGCGCGCCACATCGAGCGCAGCGGCAGAAGTATCGCAGGCGATTACCTCTATCTCAGGGTGTTCATGGGCAATCGTCAGCGCAATAGCGCCACTGCCGGTGCCTAAATCAAGTACGCGGAATGGCTCGCCTCTTTCGGCCTGGCGGTTACCGTCTCCCTCTCCCCCCGCCCCTCTCCCGCAAGCGGGAGAGGGTGGCCGACAGGCCGGGAGAGGGTAAGGTGGGATGCGCTGTAAAGCCAACTCTACCAACAACTCGGTTTCCGGGCGCGGTATCAGAGTATCGGGCGTGACCTTGAACGACAAGCCGAAAAATTCGCGCTCGCCCAGCAAATAGGCAATCGGCTCGCCACCTAATCGTCGCTGCAATAATTCATCATAACGCGCTTGTTCCAATTTACTCAAACAGCGCTCGGGATGGGCCAACAGATAGGCACGCGTGGCGGTTAATACTTTTTGTAACAGGCATTGTACTTCTATGCGTGCGCTGTCCGGATCAAGCTCCAGCGTTTTGATCAAGTGAACAATGTCTTCAAACAGAATAAGCTGAATAGTGCGTGGCATAATCCCTCCCGACCTCCCCAACCCTTTTTTTCAGGGAGGTCACCAGCGTAGGAGCGGGCCCTGCCCGCGATCCTCTTGTTCGCGGGCAG
>JANNQM010000059.1:0-22446 GCA_031400735.1 Gallionellaceae bacterium | reverse complement strand
CCTGCCGCGATTCAATCGCGGCAGGGCCCGCTCCTACAAATGGGTTCTTACTGTAATGCAGAACTGGCGAGCTTCAATACGGCGAGCCGTTTTTGTGCGCGAACTGCCATTTGTCTTCGACCAAAGTGGCCTGCAAGTCATCGTCAGGATACACCACGGTATCACCTGCACTGCGGTCGCCGACCTCAAGGTAGATGACTTCTTCGCTTGTACGATTCAGCAACTGATGTGCATCGCCGGTACCGAACTTGAATCCCGCGCACATGTCGGCGGAAAGTGGCGTTTCGCCGACATCGGTAATGAGCACCGCATTGCCTTGCAATATATAGACGAACTCGTCTTGTCTGGAATGGGCGTGCCGTAAAGCCGAGCCTGCACCGGGCGATAGCCGCACAAGATTGACCCCGAAGTTTGAAAGGCCGAACATCTCGCCGAGCGGATGTTTCACCCGCCCCGCCATGCGCGAGGCAAAAGGTTCTGGATAGATCGAGGGTTTCGCGCGTGGTGGCGCGTCTGCTGCCACGATGGCGACGGGAGCTTTTTGTTTATTCATGGCGATTCCTGAAGTTTTGGGCTATGGGGTTTCATGGCTTGATTCATTTCACCGCGCTTGGTTTAAGGGTACGGTACCCTTCAACGCTAAGCCGCCAGATCAAATACCAACACCTCCGCTTTTTTGGCATCGGTAATTTGTATTTGGCTTTCTTGTTCCAACAAGACAGCATCGCCAGTGGTTATTTTTTGACCATTGACTGCCAACTCACCGCGAATCAGATGTATATAGCCCTTGCGGTGCGGATCAATGCTGATGCTGGCGTTTTCATTTCCATCAAATAATCCGGCATAGAGCTTTGCATCTGCATGGATGACGACCGAGCCATTTTCACCATTGGGGGAGGCCACCAAGCGCAATTTCCCTTGTTTCTCTGCCACTGGAATCGTTTTCTGTTCGTAGCCGGGTGGGATGTCCTGAACATTCGGCTCAATCCAGATTTGCAGGAAGTGGGTCACTTGACCTTTGGCGTGATTGAATTCACTGTGTGTCACGCCAGTGCCTGCGCTCATGCGCTGCACGTCTCCGGGCGGAATGCCTTTGATGTTTCCCATGCTGTCCTGGTGCGCAAGCTCACCGGAAAGAACGTAGCTGATGATTTCCATATTGCGGTGGCTGTGCTTGCCGAAACCTGTGCCCGGCTCAATTCTGTCCTCATTTATCACTCGCAAATTACCCCATCCCATATAGTTGGGGTCATGGTAATTGGCAAATGAAAATGAGTGGTAGCTTTTGAGCCAGCCATGATCGGCATAACCACGTTCTTCGGATTTTCTGAGCTTTAGCATTTGGGCTCCCTTAGCGTAGCGTGCGCTGTGCGCACGGTGTTTATACAGTTCGTGCGCACAGCGTACGCTACGGATTAATCTCAGGGCATCCCGGCCACATGCCGTGCCTCATTCAATGTCGCCGGTTTAGCCGACGAGAGCTGATCGTCACTGCGTGCGAGGGTATCGAGGTGGCGCATGAAGATCGCCTTGAAAGTGGCGATGGTATGGTTGCCGGGGACGGAGAAAGACCGCTCGGCGGGGAGCATTGTAGAGAAGAGCGGCGGGCCGTCTGCGGTGAGAATATCGCTGTCGCCGTAGCCAAGCCAGATAGTCGGGGTGGTGGCGGGGTCATGGGTTTTGATCCAGCTCCAGAGCAGCCGCTCCCAGTCCTGCGGGTCGTCAGAAATTTTTTCCCAGGCGACGACCCCGCCGGCGCTACGGATCTCGCGATGAATTTTCGACCAGCCGAGAAAGGGGCTGATAAGTAGCACTCCGTCGATATCCCCTGGATAACTGCGCAGATATAAGAGGGATCCGAGCCCGCCCATGGAAAAGCCGGCCAGCCAGATTTGCTCGTAGCCCTGTCGACGGGCCGGGTCGATGATGTCCTCCTTGAGGCGTACATCTACGGTATGCGTCTGGTAGTAGCCGAAATGGATATCCGGTGCAATCACATCGAAGGAGAGGTGTCGTGCGCGGATCTCGTCGATGACCCCCTCTTCGTCAAAAATTTCGTTGTCTGCGCCGAAGCCGCGCAGCAGCACGAGCAGGTTGCGTTGACGCGTGGTGTCATCTCTCAGGTAACTAAGAGATGGAATCGGTGTTATTGGCGTGGCGACGCAGCCAACCAGCAGTTGGATTAGCAGCGTGATGGCGATCACCAATCGCCAACCTGTGATCATGGTCGCCATAATACTAGCGCAGCAACCTGCGGGCATCATCCTGGAAGTGGATACGCCAGGGATACGGGTCACGGAATGCCGCCGGATCCTGCGCGGCTACCCACGCTAGATCGACCGCAGCTGCCTGTTTATCGCCCTTGTGCGGAAGATAATACTTGCCCCGTGCCCAGCGAGGGAGTAGCCAACCATCGCTTCTGGCAATCGCCTTCCGCATGTATTCGTCCCCCTTCGCCTTTGAGCCGCCACGGCTTTCGGGCAGCGCGGTATAGCTGATCGCCTTGGCAAACTCGACTGCGCCGCCGCCGTATTCCGGGGCGACTGTCTCGATGCGATCGAGGAAGAACAGCGCTCGTTTCATCCAGTCAATATTGACGATCTTGGAGGGCAGGGACATCCCCTCCTTGAACTCGTACTGCAATGCCGTCACCCAGTAGAACATCGCCTCCACTTCCGCCGCGCTGAGAGTGTCCGCCGCCTCCCAAGGTTGTCGGCCGGAGTCAACCCGCGCCTTGAAACCCGGGTTGGTGTACATCGCCAGTTCGGCGTAGGTCATCGCCTGAGCAAAGGCGTCCGATTTGGCAGAGTATGATTCGGTATAGGCGGTGCCCTTGAGAATGTAGAGAGTGGCGGCATTGACCCGCGCCTGATAGTGGCCGGGATTGTCCTTCAGCACTGCCTCGTGCAGGGCAATGCAATTGTCAACCATCACGCCGTCGGCGGCAGTGGCGAAACAATCACGCGCTGCAGTGAAGAGGGTTTCGGTACGCCCAGTCGGCCTATCAAGTCTGGCCTGTTTCCAGACGGGTTCACGGTGCATGGCACAACCACCGAGCAGGGTAAGCAACAAGAGACACTGGGTGAATGCGGTCAAGCGGTTCATCGGAGCCTCCTGGGCAAGATATCGAATTTAGAAATTAAATAGGTTGGATTAAAATTATCATTATTTGCCCCGAGTACTCAGGGCATTCCCGCCACATGCCGTGTTTCATTCAATTTCGCCAGCTTCTCTTTCAGCTCTGGCAAAATTTTCGCGACGGCTTTTTCGCCTTCGAGCACTGCTTTGTTGTAGCCGCTCACGTCGAACGACGGCAGGCCAAAGGTCACGGGCCGCACCAGGATGTCGGCGCTGGTTTGTTCATGGCGGTTGATAGTTTGCCCGAAAATGGAGAAGGTTTGCCACAGAATGTCGGCGATCCCCGCCGTGCTTCTGTCCCGGGGGCGGTCGGAAATATCCACGGCGATGACAAAGTCCGCACCCAATGTACGCGCAACGCTCGACGGAACGGGCGCGATCAGCCCGCCATCCACATAATCCTGGCCGTTGATGGTAACCGGCTGGAAAACTACCGGCACAGATGATGAGGCGCGCACGGCCAGGCCGGTATTACCGGTACGGAACAGCATCATTTCACCGGTGCTGAGATTGGTGGCGACGGCGGCAAAAAGTTTTTCGAGTCGTTCTATGGGACGGTACTTGACGTTATGATTGACGAAATCTTCCAGCGCCTGGCCCTTGATGCAGCCCCTTTTGGCCGAGATGATGGTTTCGGCAATGCAGCGGTATAAACCGGAACCGTCGAGCACCTGGTCTTCGTGCATGTACATCGACAGTTCCTGTATTTGAAAGCCGTTGAGCCCGGACGCATACAGCGCGCCGACGACAGAACCAGCGCTGGTGCCGACGACAATGTCGGCAGAGATGCCTTGTGCTTCCAGAGCCTTGATTACGCCAATGTGCGCAAACCCGCGCGCCGCGCCGCCACCCAATGCCAGCGCGATTTTTGCCGGTGGTCGTTCTACTATCGGCGGCGCTACCGGAGGAGGTTCTTTGGGGCCAGTGCAGGCTGAGGAACTGAGCAGCAACAGGATTGCGATTGTGATTTTTTTCATGGCGTTAATTATATTGCAACATCGTAGATTAAACCCTGATATTACTTAACTCCCAACCCCATCCACGCATCAGAAGTGAGCGATGTGGGTGTTGAGGGAATTTTTTCTTCCAGATATTTGAGGGCGAGAATTTCTTTTTCTCGCCATGTGCTTTCGCCCATGCTTTGTTTCAGCAGCTGGATCGGCGCACTGCCTTTGACCATGCTTTGCCAGAATTCAGCAATCGATGGCACCGGGAAAGGTTTGGTGACGCAGCGGATTTCTACATGGCTAAATCCGGCATCCTGCATTTCCTGTTTGAGCAGGTCGGGGTTTTCCAGCGTGGTCACCGCACGCTGCGGTTGCGGCAGGTCAGGTTTGATCGCACGTAACGCGCCGAACATGGTTTGCATTGCGGGAGATTGATCCACTGGCGCCCAACTGGTCACCGCAATCGTGCCGCCCGGTTTGAGCGTGCGATAGATTTCGGCAAAGCCTTTGCGCCGGTCGGGAAAAAACATCAGGCCGAACATCGAGAACGCAGCATCGAATTTTTGATCTGGCCAGGGCAGGGCTTGCGCGTCGCCGTGGCGTACTGTGATGTTGCTGTGCCCGGCATGCGCGACATTTTGGCGGAATATCTCGAGCATGGATTCCGAGAAATCTATTCCGCACACAACTTTTGCTTCGCGCGCGGCCAGCAGCGCCAATGTGCCCGGCCCGCACGCCACATCAAGCACTGTGGCGCCAATCTTAAGGCGGGAGGCGGCGATGGCTTCTTCGGCATATTGCGCCAGCATTTGCATGGTCGTCTCGGCGTAGCCATTGGCGACGAGGTTCCAGGGTTCCCTGGCGGAAAAAGGGTTGGGTGGGTGGCTCATTGGGTGCCAGGGGTACTCTGCGATTCTATTTGCTACCGCGAAGCAGCCCGAATACACCAACGATAGCGCAGCCTATGCCACCGACTAGCAACCACAGGGCTTTGTCGGTCGGTGAGCCGGTAAAGGCTCGCGATACGTCGGAGCTGAATGATTCCGAGACACTGACCCCCCAGATGGTTAACATAATCCCGACGACCAGCAGTGCGAGCGATAAGCCTTTGTTCATAATAAATACTCCTTGGATAATCAGCGGTAGCAATGAGCCGCAAGGCAGCCTAAAGCTACCCTCAGTGAAAAGCAAGCCTTTAAAGGGGGTGCATCCTGTGTGGGAATAATGCTATCATCGCGCCCACTTTTTCTTCTGCGGTGGGGATTGTTATGCAAAAAACCAAAACTTCGCTTTATGCGGGTGCACTTACTTTGGCTATGGTGTTGGCTACCTATTCCCTTTCCGCTTTTTCTGAAACTGGTATAGGGGATGCGGTTGTGACTAAATTGGTAAAAAAAGACAATAAGGTTGGCGCGGGCAGCGAAGCTGTCGCGGGCAAACTGGTTGATGTGCATTACACCGGATGGCTGTACGATCCGGCAACTCCTAACAATAAAGGTAAAAAATTCGACAGCTCGCTGGATCGAGGCAACCTGTTCTCGTTCCCGCTGGGTGCAGGACGGGTGATTAAAGGCTGGGATCAAGGGGTGGTCGGAATGAAGGTGGGCGGACAGCGCACCTTAATCATCCCGGCGGAACTGGGTTATGGTAGCCGAGGTGCGGGTGGTGCCATCCCGCCAAATGCTGCGCTGGTTTTTGATGTGGAATTGCTCGGCGTTCATTAGCTGTAGAATCAATCCCAAGTTTACCAAATCGACCTTAAAATCGCCCATAACTGCTTGCAGTAAAAGCGGTATATGGGGTAATTTTCTCTGAAATGGTCAAAATATTGGCCTAAACATGTAAAAATTCTCGTAAACAGTAAATTCTCGAAAACAGTAGTGGCATTAGTGGTTAAGTAGTTAGTGATCGCGAATCACCCATAAATTGCCGTTTTTGATTGACAATCTGGGAGGGGAGATGTTATGTTCCGAACAGATGGGGGTCATTATATTTATGGGGTAAAGTCATGCTAAATTCAATAAAACTAGACACATCGAGAGGCGTAAGCCTGCTAACACGCCTGCGCGACATTGGACATAGTTGGTATTGGGCCCCCCGAAAGTCAGTCTTCCAGCATAGTTTTGTTAAACTAACCTTATTTACCGCAGTAATCACAGCATTTATCTCTCCCAACGCGGCTGAAGCGAAAGCTTCTTATCCCGCCGCCGTTTTTTCTTCTGTCTACCCTGGCACCAAATTGGCAACGATGTGCGCTAACTGCCATTCCAACTGGGGAGGGGGCGATGTCCGATATAACAATGGTTCTGCATACTGGATTTTCGAGGGAGGAACAGGAACTGCCCCCGCCGCTGGGTCGGAATTTTACACGCTGGATGAGGACATGGATGGTTCCAGTACCGATGCAGAATATATCAACTCGCAGTCGTCTTCTCGTCCCGCCACCGCTTGGCAACCCAACTACCCGGATAAGGATGGCGACGGCTGCATTCAGCTGTACTACCGATCCAATGAAGTAGGTCTTCCGCTTCAGGCGCTTAACGTCACCAGTTTCGGCTATGTAGGGGGTTTCAGGGGATATACCACCTATGGTCCAATCGGTTGGGATATTGACGATAATGACCCAAGCCAAGGGTGTTCCACCGCTTGGCCCACCACGGCTTCTCCTGGCAGCTTTGTTAACCCCGGCGTGACGACTGATTCCAGCCCCCCTGCGAGGATTGCGGATTTTCGGGCGGAAAACCTGGTAGCGGGCCAAATCCCGTTTGCCTGGACTGCGGTAGGTGACGATGGCCTGACCGGCACGGCGCACAGTTACGATTTACGCTATACAACCGTAGCACTGGCTGCTCCCAAATTGCTTTGCGGGCCCTCGGGCACCTCTGCTTGTAATGTCAGGCTGGCTTCTGACTGGGAAAAAATGTACGACCTCCCGGATTCCGTGGTGAATATGACTTCGGGCAAATATATCCCCAAAAGCGGGGCGGTGATGACCGTTCCTGCGGGTAGCGGATCCAATACCGGCTCAGTAAATCCCTTGATGCGGGCATTTTACGAGCCTGTTCCAGTTGCACCAGGTACCACTCAACAGTACATCCTGAGGTCAAAAGGCCTGGTATACCCCACCAACGTAATTTCCAATGGCACAACTTATTGGGCAGCCATAAAGGTTTCTGATGGTGTGCTGAAAGTTGACCACGTAGAAACGCCTACCACCGGCTTTACTGAAAACGTTTCGCCCTTTTCCAATATCGTGGCGGTAACCGCCGGTACTGCGGGCGCTGCGATAACTTCCTATACCAATTATTACGGCTTGTCTCCGGACAATGGCGTCACCTATCAGATAACCGTGAACGGCGTTGGATTAAACGCCACCAATGCGGCACAAATAGTCCTGGTTGATTCATCGGGAGCAGTGATTGACACAGGTACATCTTTGGCCCGCACCGGGGATACTTCCATTACCGGATCATTTATTTGCGCCAAACCGGTGGGCACCTATACGTTGGAGGCTAGAACTTCAGGAGGGGTCACCAAAGCTGCCTGGGTTGACGCGGTATCTGTTACCGCCAATCTTTGTTCTCCGGCACCTACGGTTACCTCGGCAACGCCAAACAGCAGGGGGCAGGGTGCAGTTAACCAGAATATAACCATCGTCGGCACGGAGTTTGTGAACGGCGCCGTGGCGAGTTTTAGTGGCTCAGGCATTACTGTCAATTCGACCACCTTTGTCAGCTCTACATCGTTAACCGCCAACATAAACATAGCCTATGGCGCGGCAACCGGTATAAGGAATGTAACCGTAACCAATCCTGACATGAAATCCGGTACTCAAAGCGGCGGATTTACTGTACTTGCCGGTCCGACCATGGATGCCACTACCTTCCCCGATGGCATGGTCAGTGTTGCCTACAGTAAGTCGATGTCTGCTACAGGCGGGGCCACGCCTTATACCTGGAGCGCGACCGGACTTCCGTCAGGATTGTC
Organism: Gallionellaceae bacterium; assembly: GCA_031400735.1. GTDB lineage: Bacteria > Pseudomonadota > Gammaproteobacteria > Burkholderiales > Gallionellaceae > Nitrotoga. The sequence goes on along the minus strand of JANNQM010000059.1, from coordinate 14,374 downwards.
TATCAATTCATCCTCCGGGCTAATTTCTGGTACACCCGCGGCGATAGGTACTTACGGTTTTACAGTCCGAGTGGCGGATGCTAATGGTGGCGGGAACAGCGTGGGCTTCTCGATGGTCGTTCTTCCTAACGGGCCACGGGTACTGGATGTTAGTTCGACCTTGGCGAATGGCTCGTATACCATTGGGCAAGTAGTGCCTATAACAGTGACCTTCTCCAAGGTTGCCGATGTTACCGGTACCCCGCAACTGATACTTGCTACCGGATCACCCGCGACCACTACGGCCAACTACAGCTCCGGTTCAGGCACAGCAGTCATGACGTTTAATTACGTTGTCTCAGCCGGTAATACTTCCGCTGATCTCGATTACACTTCAACCGGCGCATTGATATTTAATGGTGGCACTATCCGGGATTCGGAGTTAAACAATGCCACGCTGACTTTGCCTGCTCCTGGGGCTTCAGGTTCTCTTGGCGCTAACAAGAACATCATAATTGACACCACTGCGCCAACAGTAAATGCTGTACCGCTGGGTGGCATTTATAATTCACCGCAATCTGTCACGTTGACCGCCAGCGAAACGGCTACCATTTACTATACGACCAATGGCAGCACTCCTACTACCGCTTCAACTGTTTATTCCGGCCCGATAGCGGTCAATGCCAACACCACATTAAAATATTTTGCGCGTGATACCGCCACCAACGATGGAGCGGTTGTCACACAGACTTATGTTATTGATATGGTTGCGCCGACCGTAACAAGTGTTTCTTCGCCATTAGCAAATGGAACTTACTATGTTGGCCAAATTGTTCCGGTGACTGTTACTTTCAGTGAACCGGTGAGTGTCACGGGTACGCCCCGGCTAACTCTTTCTACAGGTACTCCGGCTACTACTGCAGTAAATTATAGTGCTGGCTCTGGCACTGCCACTCTGTCGTTTTATTACACCGTGGTTACAGGCAATACTTCAGCCGATTTGGATTACTCCTCTACCACAGCCTTGGCTTTGAATGGGGGCGCTATCAGGGATGCTGCATTGAACAACGCGGTATTGACGCTGGCTGCCCCGGCTTCGGCAGGCTCGCTGGGTGCTAACAAGAACATCGTAATCAGTAACGCAACTACTTCACCCAGAGTGACCGGGGTTACCTCTAATGTTCTTGATAAAGCTTATACTGTAGTTGCAGGTCAGCTTATAGATGTGAGGGTGACCTTCACCAGCGCAGTTACAGTCACTGGTACGCCGCAACTAATGCTTGCGACCGGTGCACCTGCTTCTACTGCGGTCAATTATAGTTCCGGTTCGGGAACAACCACCCTGGTTTTCAACTATACGGTCGCCGCAGGCAATACTTCTCCTGATCTGGATTACACTTCGTTTGATGCGCTTACTTTAAGTGGCGGCACGATTGTCAATGCTGGAGTCAATGCAACATTAACATTACCTTTCCCCGGCGCAGCTGGATCGCTTGGTGCCAACAAGGCCATTGTTATTGATACCACACTACCGGTTGTGACCGCTGCTCCAGGTGGGGGCAGCTACAACAGCACCCAATCAGTCGTGCTGAGCGCCAATGAATCTTCCACTATTTTCTATACGACCAATGGCACCAATCCGACGTTGGTTTCACCAACTTATACCTCGCCGATTTCAATTAGTGCTAATACTGCGTTAAAATATTTTGCGCGTGACGCCGCCAATAATAATAGTGCCATCGCTACGCAGAATTATATAATAGATTCGTTCCCGCCTATAGTTAGCGCTACGCCAAGTGGCGGGTCGTACGGTGGAGCCCAGTCTGTCACATTGTCTGCAAATGAAACAGCCTCCATTTATTACACCGTAGATGGCAGTACCCCGACCATTGCTTCAACGGTATATACGGCTCCCATTTCCATTACTACTAGCACCACTTTGAAGTTCTTTGGTAGGGATACTGCCGGGAATAACAGTGCTGTTGATACGCAGGAATACGTGATTGATAACATCCCCCCAGTAATCACAGCCTCGCCTGTGGGCGGAAATTATAATTCCACTCAATCTATAACCCTGAGCTCGAATGAACCAGCAACTATCTTATATACCTTGGATGGTAGCGCGCCTACCTCAGAGAACCCCAGCACTTCTGTTTATATGGGGGAAATTACAATCAGCGAAAGTGCAACGCTGAATTATACAGGGGCGGACGCATCCGGCAACTTTAGTGACGTTGCAACACAAATATATGTTATTGACCGCATCACCCCAGTGGTTACTGCCTCTTTACTTGGAGGTACCTATTCAGGCGGACAGGTTACTACGTTAAGCATTAGTGAGCCTGGTTCCATCTATTACACAACAGATGGAACAACACCGACGATAGCCTCTCCGGTCTATACGTCACCCATCCCTATCAATGCCGACATGACATTGAAGTATTTCGCTATGGACAGTGCGAATAACTTAAGTCCTGTGGCCACTCAGATATACATCATTACTATTATTGACCTGGTGATGACAAATGTGAGCTCTACCTCGACCAATATAGGAATTGGTGAGAGTTTCATTATTGACAGTACCGAGATGAACCAGGGAATGACCAGAACATTATCTCCAATTAACGTCACCCGCTTCTATCTCTCGCTGGATGCAACAATAACCAGTGCTGACATCCTGTTAACCAATACTCAGGCAGTGGGGGCGCTAGTGGCCGGGGCCAGCCTTAGCTATTCGACAACAGTTTCGGTGCCAAAAACGGTAGAGCCAGGAACGTATTATTTAGGCGCTATTGCAGATGCTACCAGCAAGCAAACGGAAGTAGATGAAACCAACAACTCACTTGCAGGCGGGACGGTCAATCTGATCCGTGACGTTGACTTGATAATGACCTCAGTCAGCACGGGTGCTACAAGCGTTGGTGCAGGCAACAGCTTTACGATTAATAGCACTGAAAAAAATCAGGGTTCGACCGTGATGACTGCAACCACTAATACGGTGAAACTTTACTTGTCGACAGATGCAACGATCACAGCAGCGGATATTTGGCTGACCGGCGGCTCTCGGGTAGTTTCAGCGTTAGCTGGTGGCGCCAGCAGTACCGGCTCAACTGTAGTCACCGTACCCATGGCCACCCCGCCGGGAACCTATTACGTCGGGGCAATTGCCGATGCAACAGATACCCAGATTGAAACCAACGAGGCCAACAATGACATGGGCGACGGCATGATTACTGTGATCCGTGATGTTGACCTGGTGATGACCGCAGTCAGCACCACAGCCACCAGCGTTAATGCTGGTACCGCTTTCACAATTACCAACACGGAAGCGAACCAGGGCACGACAATGATGACGGTTGCCACTAACACCATTAAATTCTATCTGTCGCTAGATAACGTTATTACTGCTTCTGATACTGTTTTGACTGGTACACGTATTGTATCCGGGCTATTGGCTGGAGGATCGAGCACAGGAACAACCACCGTTACTGTGCCCAAAGCTACCCCTATCGGGACCTACTATATTGGCGCGATTGCGGATGGGACATCGGCACAGATAGAAAACAACGAGACCAACAATGCAATGGCGGGGGGAACAATTACCGTGGTGCGCAATGTGGACTTGGTGATGTCCGCAGTGAGTACGGCTACCACCACAGCCTCGGTGGGTACCACGTTCACAATCAACAATACAGAAACGAATCAGGGCACAACTGCCATGACTGTGACTACCAATGCGGTTAAATTCTATCTGTCAACGGATAGTGTGATTACAACCTCTGATATTGTGTTGACGGGTAGCCGGTTCGTATCTGCGCTGGCGGCGGGCGCCAGCAGTACCGCGACAACGACGATTACCGTGCCCAAGGCTACTTTGCCGGATACCTATTACATCGGAGCATGTGCTGATGCTTCGTTGCAGCAAGTTGAAACGAATGAAGGCAATAATTGCCTTGCGGCGGCAGGTACTGTGGTGATAACTCGGGATGTTGACCTGGTGATGAGTGCCATAAGTACCACTGTCACCAGCGTAAATATCGGCGAGACCTTCCCGCTTGCCAACACTGAAACCAACCAGGGCACAACCGCAATGACGGTTGCCACCAACTCGGTCAAGTTCTACCTATCCCTGGATAACATGATCACCACAGGCGATGTCGCAGTAGGTTCACGCGTGGTGTCAGCGTTGGCGGCGGGGGCAAGCAATACCGCAACAACCACAGTAACTGTGCCCAAGGCCACTGCTCCAGGTACGTACTATATTGGCGCCATTGCAGACGTCACCAACGGCCAGATAGAAACAGATGAAAGCAACAATATGCTGGCAGGCACAACTATTACCGTGGTTCGTGACGTTGACTTGGTGATAAGCGCAGTAAGTACAACAGAAACCACAGTGGCTCGGGGTGCGACGTTCGCTATCACCAGCACAGAAACGAATCAAGGTACCACCTGGATGTCGGCTACAACCAACACAATCAAGTTCTATCTGTCGACTGATCCAACGATTACAAGCAGTGATATTGCCCTGACCGGGTCACGATTCGTTTCCTCACTGGCAGCAGGTGCCAGCAGTACTGGCTCGGCCAATGTCAAAGTGTCGTTGACCATGCCTACGGGCACCTACTATATAGGTGCCATTGCCGACACATCGAATGCACAGCCCGAGTCTAATGAAGGCAATAATACCAATAGCCCCAGTACGGTGACCATTATAGTTAACTAAGGCTATAGAGCCTGTCGAAGCTCGACAAAGTCACTAACGAATCGCAGGAGAGATCCTGCGATTTTTTTTGGCATATGGTTAGCGGCCTTTTCCAGGCAGCCTCGGACTCGCAGGATTTCTGTCTATTTTCGTCCATCTTTTGTCCTTAAAGTGATAAATCCATTTTTTCAATAATGAGAATATAAGTTTCAAGGAAAGGGAGTTCTGGCATCTAAAAGAATAGTTACTTAATTTAATTCATTTTTTTCTGATATCTCGATGGATTATACAATTAATCTTTCAGACGGAGCACCGAAAACGCCTGGCATGAAAACTGCTTTTACTCTAGTACAAGGAGGTGTGCCATGAATATCTCAATGAACGGTCAAGACGAAGATAACTCGCTGGATTCAGAATACAGTGAAGAAGTTATGCTGGCTGGCTGGAATCCCGATATTTCTCTTCTCTTGTGTCAGCAACAATCGAGGGTACTGGCTGAAGAGCAGTCGTCCATGCCGGTCGATCTCGCAACGGAAGACGCCGGACTATTTCTCCAAAAAATGTATGCCAACCAAAGCTGAGTTATCTATAGCCCTATAGCCAATCCTGTTGCTTGCGCTATAGGGCTTTTCCATGTTCAGTCATTTAAACCACACCATTACCGTATAAGATCAGAATATTTCAAATGCAAGCCAGTGAGTAGGTCACCCGGCTCGATTTTTTGCGGTACTTCCTGAATCCCAATGACAACCAACCCATTCCGGGTTGTGCTGATTGTCACTATCCACTATGCTTGCCGTATATTCTTAAATGCAGGTCAATATGTCGGTCAGTATCAAAACACAGCAGGAAATTGAAAAAATGCGCATTGCCGGACGCTTGGCCAGCGAAGTTTTGGACTATATAACGCCATTTGTGCAGGCTGGAATTACCACCGGTGAGCTCGATAAGTTGTGCCATGAATATATGGTAAACGTGCAGCACTCTATCCCCGCCCCGCTCAATTATGCGCCGCCAGGGCATCAACCTTACCCGAAATCCATTTGTACCTCGATTAACCATCAAGTATGCCATGGTGTGCCGGGGGATAAATTGCTCAAAAATGGCGATATCCTCAATGTGGACGTTACTACGATCAAGCATGGCTACCATGGCGATACCAGCCGCATGTTCTACATAGGCGAACCATCCATCCAGGCCAGGCGGTTATGCGACACCACCTACCATGCAATGTGGTGCGGCATTAGGGAAGTGAAGCCGGGGGCGCATCTTGGGGATATTGGATATGCCATCCAAAAGTTCGCTGAAGAATCAGGTTACAGCGTGGTGCGCGAATTCTGCGGTCACGGAATTGGCAAGCAATTTCACGAAGAGCCGCAGATATTGCACTATGGAAAACCCAAAACCGGCATGAAGCTGGAAGCAGGCATGATTTTTACCATTGAGCCGATGATCAACGCCGGCAAAGCTGGCATCAAACAATTGGGTGATGGCTGGACCATAGTGACTAAAGACCATAGTTTGTCGGCACAGTGGGAGCACACTGTATTGGTTACCGATTCAGGTTTTGATGTGCTGACTATCTCTAATGGATCCCCTCCGCCTCCCATTTAATCGGCCCGTGGAAAACGTAGCGTCAATTCGTCAAAGCTTGCGTACGGCCCGCCTGTCCCTGCAACAGGAATATGAGCAACAGCCACAGCCATCGCGCCTGTTGAAGGCTCACGCGCGCATGGTCGATGAGCACTTATGCACCGTATGGCAGATGCTGGATATGCCTGCTGATCTGGCGCTGGTAGCAGTCGGGGGATATGGCCGCAGTGCGTTATTCCCAAAATCAGATATTGATTTGCTGATTCTGTTGCCATCAGAACCAGATACGGCATTGCAGCAACGCTTGCAGCAACTGGTTGGCATGCTATGGGATATCGGCCTGGAAGTCAGCCACAGCATTCGCACAGTGGACCAATGCCTGGCAGAATCAGTTGATGTCACGGTGCAAACCAATTTGCTGGAAGCACGGTTAATCATCGGCGCCCGGCAATTGTTGGATGAAATGTGCAGCGCGCTAGCAGGCCAGCTGGATCATCGAACTTTTTATCTGGCCAAACAGCAAGAGCAGGAACGGCGTCACGCCCGGTTTCTCGATGCGGATTACAACCTGGAACCCAATTTAAAGGAAAGTCCCGGCGGCCTGCGCGACTTGCAGACGGTGTTGTGGATCAGCAAAGCATGTGGTTTGGGGGAAACCTGGCGGGAATTGGCCAGGGAAGGCCTGATTACCGAGGCAGAGGAACGCGCCATTGCACGCCACGAAGCCCTGCTGCAAAACCTGCGTATCCGTCTGCATTATTTGGCCAGTCGACGCGAAGACCGCTTGCTGTTCGATTATCAGAACATGCTGGCCGAGCAAATGCATATTGTTTCGACTGGCTCACGTCGTGCCAGCGAGTACATGATGCAGCGCTATTACCGCACCAAACAGGCGGTACTGCAACTCAATGCTGTGTTGCTGCAGAATTTGCGTGCGCGCCTGTTCCCGGAAGCCAGCACCATACAGCCGCTTAATGCCCGGTTTATCGTGTGTGATGGGTTGCTGGAAGCGCGGGACGAAATGCTGTTCGAGCGCGAACCTTCAGCCATTCTTGAAAGTTTTCTGTTGCTGGAGCAGCATCCGGAATTGCATGGATTTTCCGCGGCCACGCTGCGCGCCCTGTGGCGGTCACGCCATAAAATAGACGCTGGTTATCGGCGCAATGCCCACAACCAGGCGTTGTTCATGGCTATCCTGCGTCAGCCGCAAGGCTTGACGCATGCCCTGCGGCGCATGAACCAAAACGGCATTCTCGGCCGCTATCTGCCCGCGTTCGGACGTATCGTGGGACAAATGCAGCATGACCTGTTCCACGTTTATACCGTAGACGAACATATCCTGATGGTGGTGCGCAACCTGCGGCGCTTCTCCCTCACCGAACACGCCCATGAATATCCGTTATGCAGCAAGCTGATCAAGGATTTTGCTCGGCCAGAGGTGTTATATATTGCCGGCTTGTTTCACGACATTGCCAAAGGAAGGGGAGGAGATCATTCCTTGCTGGGGCGTCAGGATGCCGCTCGCTTTTGTAAACAACATGGTTTGTCGGCAGAAGATACCGAACTGGTGGTATGGCTGGTCGAACACCACCTGACGATGTCGGCGACCGCGCAGAAACAGGACCTATCCGACCAGGATGTCATTGCCTCGTTTGCCGCCAAAGTTAAAAATGACCGGTATCTGGTGGCGCTATATTTGCTGACGGTAGCTGATATCCGCGGCACTAGTCCGAAAGTCTGGAACGCGTGGAAAGGCAAGCTGCTGGAAGACCTGTTCTGGGCCGCGCGGCGCTATATGCTGGGCGGCAAGATTGCGGACCAGGTTGGCGAAATTCGCACCCATACCCAGGCCATGCTCAGGCTGTATGCGATTGCGCCAGAAGTGTATGAAACCCTGTGGGCGCAACTGGATGCCGTTTATTTTCTGCGTCACGAGCCGCAGGAAATTGCCTGGCACACGCGCCTGCTGGCGCATCGCATCAACACCCAGACACCGATTGTCAAAGCGCGTCTGAGCCGCATAGGTGAAGGGCTTCAGGTCATGGTATACAGCCCGGACCAGCCCTACCTGTTCGCCAAAATATGCGGATTTTTTGAGCGCTTGAACTACAACATCATGGAAGCAAAGATTCATACCACCCAGCATGGATACGCGTTGGACAGTTTTCTGGTGATGGACGCCAATAACAGCAAAACGACCTACCGCGATGTGATGAATTATATTGAGTACGAATTAACCTGCGATATCGTTAATCCGGTGCTGCCGGCAGCACCCAAAGCGGGCAGGGCCAGCCGCCAGTTGAAGCACTTTCCTATCGCACCGGAAATCAATATCACACAGGACGACAAGGCAAATTATCAGCTATCCATCATTGCCGGTGACCGGCCTGGATTATTGGCGCGCATTGCTTATGTTCTGGCAGGACATGGCATTGAAGTGCGCAATGCCAAGATTAATACCCTGGGTGCGCGTGCCGAAGACAGTTTTCACATTGCCGGCAATGCGCTGCGGCTACCCCAGGCAGTTGCGGAGCTAAGCGCGGAATTACTGGAACAGGTAGCCTAAGCGGTCACCTATTCCCATTCAATAGTAGCGGGAGGCTTGCCAGAAATGTCATACACCACGCGATTGATGCCGCGCACTTCGTTGATGATGCGGTTGGAAACCTTGGCCAGTAATTCGTGCGGCAATTCTGCCCAGTGCGCGGTCATGAAATCCTGTGTTTGTACCGCGCGTAAAGCCACCACCCATTCATAAGTGCGGCCATCGCCCATCACGCCTACCGAGCGGACCGGCAAAAATACCACAAAGGCCTGTGACGTTTTTTCATACCAGGATTGGCCATCCACATCTTTTGTAGCACGCAGTTCCTCGATAAAAATCGAGTCTGCGCGGCGCAGTAATTCCGCGTATTCCTGTTTGACTTCACCCAGTATGCGCACTCCCAGCCCCGGCCCGGGAAAGGGATGGCGATACACCATTTCGCGCGGTAGACCCAGCGCCACGCCCAGTTCGCGTACTTCGTCCTTGAACAGTTCGCGCAGCGGTTCCAGCAATTTGAGGTGCAGCGTGTCGGGCAAGCCGCCTACGTTATGGTGCGACTTGATCGTGTGCGCTTTTTTTGTTTTGGCCCCGGCAGATTCAATTACATCAGGATAAATCGTGCCTTGCGCCAGCCATTTGGCCTGCGGCAATCTGGCTGCTTCGCGCTGGAATACCACGACGAATTCGCGGCCGATAATTTTGCGTTTTTGTTCCGGATCAGACACGCCTGCCAAATGCTTCATGAATTCTGCGCTGGCATCGACGTGGATTACTTTCACGCCCAGATTTTTGGCAAACGTTTGCATGACCTGCTGTGCTTCATTCAAACGCAACAGGCCATTGTCGACAAAGACACAGGTCAGCTGCGTGCCTATCGCACGATGCAGCAACGCTGCCGCTACAGACGAATCCACGCCGCCAGACAGGCCCAGAATGACCTCTTCTGAACCGACTTGGGCGTGAATTTTTTCTACGGCTTCGGAAATATAATCGGGCATATTCCAGTCTTGCCCGCAGCCGCAAATATCGTGCACAAAGCGCTCCAGCAGCGCTTTTCCCTGGTAGGTGTGGGTTACTTCCGGATGAAACTGCACGCCGTAAAATCGGCGCGTTTCGTCGGCCATGGCGGCTATCGGGGTAGCGTTGTTGGAAGCGATCACATTAAAACCGGTTGGCAGCTGCGTGACCTTGTCGCCGTGGCTCATCCATACATCCAGCAGGCCATGGCCCGCATCGTTGCTGCGGTCCTGTATGCCGTTGAACAATTTGGAATGACCGCGCGCGCGGATTTCTGCATAGCCGAATTCGCGCACCGCCCCGATTTCCACCGCCCCACCCAATTGCGCCGCCATGGCCTGCATGCCATAACAAATGCCCAGCACCGGCACGCCCAGATCGAACACCGCTTGCGGTACGCGCGGGGTATCACCCTTGGTTACGGAATTGGGTCCGCCAGAAAGGATAATGCCTGCTGCATTAAAGTCCTTGATGAATTGGTCATCCACATCGAACGGATGCAGTTCGCAATACACATGGCATTCCCGCACGCGGCGTGCGATCAGCTGGCTGTATTGCGAACCGAAATCTAGGATCAGTATTTTTTTGTGGGACATGTTGAGGATCGAGGATTGGGGATCAAGGATCGAGGGTAGGGGTGGAGTTTTTACTCGCTCCTCAATCCTCGCTCCTCGATCCTAGTCAATATGGTAATTCGGCGCTTCCTTGGTGATCTGCACATCATGCACATGCGATTCGCGTATGCCGGCGGCGGTGATCTGCACAAATTCTGCTTTGGTGTGCATGGTCGCAATATCGGCGCAGCCGAGGTAGCCCATGCTGGCGCTCAGGCCGCCCATCAATTGGTGGATCACTGCCAATACGCTGCCTTTGTAGGGAACGCGCCCTTCAACGCCTTCCGGCACCAGCTTGTCCTGGTTGATGTCGTCCTGGAAATAGCGGTCACTGGAGCCTTGCTGCATCGCCCCCAAACTGCCCATGCCACGATAGGATTTGTATGAGCGTCCCTGGAACAATTCAACTTCGCCCGGCGCCTCCTCGGTGCCTGCAAACAGGCCCCCCAGCATCACCACATGTGCCCCGGCAGCAATTGCCTTGGAAATGTCGCCGGAATAGCGCACACCCCCATCTGCAATCAAGGGCACGTCGGAACCGAGCAATGCTTCGGCCACATTTTGAATGGCGGTGATTTGTGGCACACCCACGCCGGCCACCATGCGCGTCGTGCAGATAGAACCGGGGCCGATGCCGACCTTGACGCCATCCGCGCCGTAATCCACTAACGCCTTGGCCGCAGCGGCGGTGGCAATGTTGCCACCAATCACATCAACACCGGGGAAATTATTCTTTACCCATTTGACCCGGTCCAGCACGCCCTGCGCATGGCCATGCGCGGTATCCACTATCAATACATCGACACCGGCTTCCACCAGTAGCGCGGCACGTTCATTTGTGCCTTCGCCGACACCTATTGCAGCACCCACGCGCAAGCGGCCAAACTTGTCCTTGCATGCCTGGGGGTGCTCGCTTGATTTCAGAATGTCCTTAACGGTAATCAGGCCGCACAACTCAAATGCCTCATTCACCACTAGCACTCGTTCGATGCGGTGCTTGTGCATCAAGTTGCGTGCTTCTTCCCGGCTGGCATTTTCCTTGACCGTGATCAGCCGCTCACGCTGGGTCATGATGTTCTGGATCGGTTGGTCGAGATTGCTCTCGAAGCGTAAATCGCGGTTGGTGACTATGCCCACCACCTGTTTGCCACGCACCACCGGCAGGCCGGAAATTTTATGCTGACGGGTCAAATACAACACATCGCGCACCGTCATGTCCGGCGTGACAGTAATCGGGTCATTCACGACGCCGCTTTCAAAGCGTTTAACCTTGGATACTTCCTGCGCCTGGGCTTTAGCGCTCATATTTTTATGAACGATGCCGATGCCACCTTCCTGTGCCAGCGCAATGGCCAGGCGCGCCTCGGTTACGGTATCCATCGCGGCCGATAACAGTGGAATGTTCAGGCTTATGTTGCGGGTTAACCGGGTGCGCAGGCTGACATCGCGCGGCAACACATTGGAATGCGCCGGAATAAGCAGGACATCGTCAAAGGTTAGCGCCTTTTGGGTAATATGCATAATGAGCGGCCTCCGACAAAAATATAAATCGCAACAGGCTGATCAGCCTTTGGACTTGCGTCCCATGACATAGATCAGGCATTCAAAGAATAGCTCGCACCATTCCTGGTCATTTTCCTTCAGTGACGTCAGTAATTTCTTAACTTCAGCGGGCGGCCAGTTAGGGTTAAAAGAAACCAGCTGTTCCTGGGAATAAATTTTCAGCCACGGATGAAGCTTGCTTCCCAGTTTGATAATTTCTTTCAGCATCAGCGCCAGATCCTTGTCCGAATCCAGCTCGGCGGTCAGATCGCCATACATTTTTGGGTTTTGTTTGGCGTATTCCACAAAATGGCTGAGCATAAAATAAAATTGCGCCTTGTTGTTCTCGGTAACCGGGTCGCCCAATTCGAAAGGCATCGCTACCAGCTCCAGCCAATAATATTGCAACTTGGGATTAAGGTGTTTGAAAACGCCAATGTAGCCTTTGCGCGCGCTGGCATTCTGGATACAGTCTTCCAGGATCAGCTTATCCGAAGATCGGGTAGCAGCAACCCCACTAGCCAGGGCTTGCGGTCGGACCAGAAAAAAATGGGGAGCTTCGTCAAACAATTTTCCGGAATGCTGGTGGGCCCGATAATAGGCGTTGAACAGCTTGAGTACCAGATCCTGATTTTGATCTACTCGGAAATAGTCGAGATTGATGCCCGTCTCGGCTGGGGGGTTCGACATGCTTTAATTGCCCTTATCTGATTGAAGCGCAACCAAGCCATCTGGCGGCTTAGTGGTCAATTTACAGCAGCTATTATGCCCTATCTAAGGAGATAATGGCATGGGGATTTACAGATATTACAAGCTGTCAGCTGGTCTCATGAGCCCGGATTAAAGTATTTAATTTTGTGCCGGGATAGGGTACATTGCAGTTCCCTATCCCGGTTTTATTTGCACGGAGAAAACCATGTCATTCCGGCCACCGATTTACCTGTTTGTGCTCAGTGTGTTCAGCTGCAATGTATACGCCGGCATCAATAAATGGGTGGATGAAAACAACCAGATTCATTACTCAGACCAGCCTGCCCCAGCCAATGTCAAGGCCACTCCATTGAACACGCCTGTTGAGTCTGCATCAGCTGCGCCGACCGCCTCGGCCAGCGAGGTTGCGGCGCCGAAAACCCTGGCAGAACGTGAAGCTGACTTCCGCAAGGCCCAGAAAGCCAAGGAAGAGCAGGAGAAGAAAGAAGCCAAGCAGAAAGAACAAGACCAAACAAGACAGAGATATTGTGAAGATGCCAGAAGCAACCTGCTAACCCTGGAAAACAGCCGCCGCATTTCTACCTACGATAGCAAGGGGGAACTGGTTTACATGGATGATGCCACGCGCAACCAGCGCATGGAGGAAGCCCGCCAAGGGATCAGCAAGCACTGCAAATAAAAATCCAAACTCCGTCGCGATACGGCGTTGCTCGCAAAAAATTACTCCTTACATATCCATCATATGCGGCGTCGCAATTTTTTGCTCGCGCCTTGTCTCGCTTATAACCAGCCACTTGGTTGGCGTTTTTTGACAACCTAGTGGAATGGCTAGTTGAATTTTTAGGTGTACGATAGCCAGCGCCTCATTCCAATTCTCCATCAAAAGGAGAACAAGGCGGCAAGGATGAGGCGACGAAGATAGTACATTTAGTACAGCGAGGAGCCGAAGACGCAGCCAACGCAGTTATCGTTTTGATGGAGAATTGGAATCAGGCAGCAATCATGCTGTCATCGCGCATACGCAAAGCTTCTTCAATATCCACCGCCACCACATGCGACACACCGCGCTCCTGCATGGTCACGCCGACCAGTTGTTCGGCCAGTTCCATGGTCAGTTTGTTGTGGCTGATGAAAACAAACTGGGTTTGCTGCGCCATTTTTTTGATCAGTTTGCACAAGCGTTCGGTATTCGTGTCATCCAGCGGCGCATCCACCTCGTCCAGCAGGCAGAACGGCGGCGGTCTGGGAAGATAGGTAGTGCCGGATTTAATTTAAGTCCTCAAATTAATTTTTGAGGACTTAAATTTTTTTAATCTAAAAATATAAAAAGCTTTAAATGTATCAGTAGTTTGCTCTATAGCAACTCTTTTTTTAGCAATTTAATTGCTTGATTGCACATAAAAGCTTATAAAACATCTCTCACCGTTCTCTTTTAAGACAAATTTTCGTCGTTTTTAAAGTTTCCAGTTGATCATTTTCCTGCTATGGGTGCCCTAAGCCTTGACATGGTTTTTTTTCAAGTTATTCTTAATAGAAGAAGATGAATAAAGAGTCTGGTGCATGTTGCTATAGCTTCGAAATTATATCTAGGACGACGGTCCTGAAAAATAGATAATACCAGGTATATTTATTTTAATATGAGTGTTGTTTAATTGTTTAATTTTTTTA
>JANNQM010000058.1:0-1886 GCA_031400735.1 Gallionellaceae bacterium | reverse complement strand
CTTCTTCGCCGATGCTTGAAGTGACGGCCGAGTTGCCGATGTTGGCGTTGATTTTCACCAGGAAGTTGCGCCCGATAATCATAGGCTCGGCTTCCGGGTGGTTGATATTGGCGGGAATAATCGCACGGCCGCGGGCGATTTCATCGCGTACAAATTCAGGCGTGATTTCGGCAGGGATCGCCGCGCCGAAAGACTGGCCGGGATGCTGGCGACCCATCAGTTCGGCCAGTTTCTTGCCGGTTGGGCCGGAAGCTTTTACCGCTTCCAAATATTCCTTGCGCCGCATGTTTTCGCGGATCGCAATGTATTCCATTTCCGGCGTGATAATACCTTTGCGCGCATAGTGCATCTGCGTGACGTTTTTACCTTTCATCGCGCGGCGTGGCATGCGGTGCAGGTTAAAGCGCAGTTCGGCCAGCTCGGGATCGTTGAGGCGCTCTACGCCGTATTGGGAGGATGGGCCGGTGAGCGCGTCGGTATCGTTACGCTCAAGTATCCATGGGGTGCGTACGCCTTCGAGACCAGAACGGATATCGATTTTTACCGCAGGGTCGGTGTAGGGGCCGGAGCAGTCGTAAACATAAATTGGCGGATTGGCTTCAGCGCCCATGCTGGCGGGGGTGTCGGCCTGCGAAATTTCGCGCATCGGCACATGGATATCCGGGCGCGAGCCGGTTACATAGACCTTGCGCGAATTGGGCAAAGGCTGCACAGCTGCGTTATCTACAAGTGCAGTCTGGCTGAGGAATTTGGGATTTGCGTTCATGGTTGTGCTCCAAAGGGTGAAAAAATCGCAAGGAGCACAGGCTGAGGCTGGACGCTTCCCTACGACGGCATTATCCGTACAGGTTCAAAGGGTGTTTCTCACTCCGTCCAGTTAGTTACGACGAAGACCCCCGCAAGGTGAGCAAGGTAATGGAAAGACGGCCTGAAAGCAAGTTTCCTGCATGCCCGAAGGGATATCATTGAGGTTCAGATCGGCTCGTTCGACAGGCTCAGGACAGGCCCGTTCGACAGGCTCAGGACAGGCTTGGTATACTGCGGGCTTGCCTATTGCACAAAACGCCAAAGGATTGAGGGGATGAATAATATGGAACAAGCGCGATTCAACATGATAGAACAACAAATCCGGCCCTGGGATGTGGCGGATGTAGAGGTGCTGCAATTGTTGTCCGTGGTCAAGCGCGAGCAGTTTGTGCCAGCCGGTCGTCAATCCCTGGCATTTATGGATCTGGAGATCCCGCTGGGCTGTGGTGCGGCGATGTGGCAACCCAAGCTTGAAGCGCGGGTTTTGCATGAGCTTAAGATCAAGAGCAATGAAAGAGTGCTGGAAGTGGGCACGGGCAGCGGCTATCTGACAGCCTTGTTGTCGCGTTTGGCTGCACAGGTAGCCAGCGTTGAGATAGTGCCTGAGTTAAGCGCTCAGGCAGCGCACAATCTGGCAGCACAGGATTTTGAGAATGTTCAGCTTGAGGTGGGTGATGCTTCCAAAGGCTGGGGTTCTGCACACTATGATGTGATCGTATTGACGGGATCGGTGCCGCTTATACCCCAGGAGTTTCAACAACAATTGACCGTTGGCGGGCGTTTATTTGCGATAGTGGGTGATGCACCCGCAATGCAGGCTAAACTGATTACGCGATTGGCAAACGATGTATTTGAGAGCGTCACTCTGTTTGAGACCAATGTACAGCCCTTGCAAAATGCAAGGCAGCCACAACGTTTCGTGTTTTGAAGCTAGAGTAGTGGAAGTTATTGCACTGTCTCAACGAGGCAGGCAACTTGTAACATGTGCCGTTCCCAAGTAACATTAGCGAATTCTAATATTGAAAGTGGGTCATGAACACTACTAAATCAGTTCTAATGTCATTAGCGCTGTTGGGCGC
>JANNQM010000057.1:0-15103 GCA_031400735.1 Gallionellaceae bacterium | reverse complement strand
GCATGGCCCGCTCCTACAAGAATGGATTTTGGCGACTACACAAACAGGAGGCAACATGGCCGGACAACCCGAAATTACCAACATGGCATTGTTCTGCGATTTTGAGAACGTTGCGCTGGGCGTGCGTGATGCAAAATATGCGCAATTCGACATCAGAAAAGTTTTAGAGCGCCTGCTGCTCAAGGGCAGCATAGTGGTAAAAAAAGCTTACTGCGACTGGGATCGCTACAAGGAATTCAAGGCCACCATGCACGAAGCGGCCTTTGAGTTAATTGAAATTCCGCATGTGCGCCAGTCCGGAAAAAATTCAGCCGACATCCGTATGGTGGTAGATGCGCTTGACCTGTGCTACACCAAAGCCCATGTGGATAGCTTCGTCATCATCAGCGGTGATTCCGATTTCTCGCCGCTGGTTTCCAAATTGCGCGAGAACAATAAATACGTTATTGGCATTGGTGTGAAGGATTCGACATCAGATTTGCTGCGCGCCAACTGCGACGAGTTTATTTATTACGACGATCTGGTGCGCGCGCAGGAAGCCAAGCTAAAACGCGCCGAGAAAAAAACACCGATGAAACCGGCAAGCAAGGCGGCCAAGCAGCCGAATGTGAAGAGTGAGGACGACAAACGTCAGGAAGCGCTCGATTTCATCGTCGAGACGGTCGAGGCCTTGATTGCCGAGCGCGGCTCGGATGAAAAAATATGGGGTTCGATGGTCAAGACCACCATGCAGCGCCGCAAGCCGGGATTCGCCGAATCGTACTACGGCTACCGCTCGTTCAAGGAATTGGTGGAAGACGCGCAACGCCATAAACTGCTGGTGGTGATACGGGACGAAAAATCCGGGCAATACACTGTTGGGTTGCCCTCCACGGAATAACCGTCATTAAAGGGCTATCGGTGCTGCTTTCCGGCGGCGCGCCATAAAGCCCAGCAAGCCTATTCCGGCCAGCATCATCGAATAAGTTTCCGGCTCTGGAATGGCAGAGACTAGAACGCCCTCACCGCCGCTAAACCCGCCGCTGCCATAATCACTGCGCCCACCGCCAAGCGAGCCTTGTCCAAAGCAATTATTGGATATCGTGTTGGAATCCATCGTTACTGCCCCATTCAGCGCGATTGCCCGGCCGCATAAAATGTCAGCCGAGGTAGTCAGCGTGACACTTTGATCGGCGATAATATTGCCGGCAAATATCGAACTGGTGCCCAGCGTCGCGGAGCTGCCCACTTGCCAATACACACCGTTATTTGCCCCGCCATTAATCACGTTGACCAGGGAATTGCTGGCGGTGGTCAGCGAACTTCCTACCTGAAATACAAACATCGAATTGGCATCGTTCTGGAAATCCAGCGTCAATATCCCGGTTAGCTGCGCCGACGACCCAAAATTATAAACGCCAGGATTCAGTATGCTTCCGCCCAGATCGGTGGGAGTGGCGTATTGGGTGGTGAATGGCAAACCTGCCAACACGTTGTAGGCTGTCACCGCATCAATCTGCGCCTGCTGCGCGACCGCATCAGTCTGGTGTACTGTTCCAGTCAGGGTTATCAGCGGCGGGCCGCCGGTAATCGAAGTCCCTGGATAGAGACCCAGGTCACCGTAGATAGTCGTCGGGCCGGTATTGGTTACGGTTGACGCACCCAGTACGGCAAAATTTTGCGCCGAACCGAGTATGGGTTCCGCCAAGGCGGGTGAGATTCCAGATAGTGCGGCTATCACTGCCAATGGCAGGATAATGAGTTGGTTGGGTATTTTCATCGCGTGTACTCCTGTGACTAATCGTTATGCACCGTTTAAAATAAACGGGCACCTGCGGGGTGGCTCTTGACCCGCTCATGTCACTCTGGACGGATGGCATTCTTTCGACGCTGGCTTAGCAGCGCGATCACTTGGTGAAAACCTTGGCGACCTGCAACATGGTACGAAGACTACAGTAGGGAATTGAGTCTGTATGTGCGGTGGGTTACTTAAAGCCGATCAAAATGGGCATCCTTCAGGGGATGCTTGTCAGCAGCAAATATACATAGCAATGTTGATTCTGAAGGCCGCTATGTGTCGAACGGCTGCGTGTACACCCGCGCGGCGCAGAGCTAACCCTTGAAATTCTTTGGGTAACTGCTGACTATATAACCAGCAATCCACTCTACTATATCTAGTCTAAAAATAGTCGTTATTTTAATATAAAATTAAGTATATAATGTATTTACATAATGTTACATACAATATATTATGATAATACCTAGTCGTTACTTAAGCGAGTTATTCAAATGTCACTAACTATAGGCGAATATTTAATGCGAGGCTCGGCAACCTCCAAGGAAATACAAGCTGAGACAGGTTTGAGCCAAACTGCGGTGTCGCGACAACTAAGAGGTATGGGCGATGCCATTGTCACCTTACCCAATATGCGACCACCCAAATATGCAATGACCCGTAATGCATTTGGTGGGGGCAGTAAGCTTCCTCTGGTTATGGTTGATGCGCATGGAAATTCTGTTTTGGTTGCCTATATACGTCCCTTGGCGCCGAATGGTTTTTTTGTCGAGCCAGCGACAGACATGCCCCAAGTTCTATTAGGTGAAAGCGGCAGCGGCCTGTATCAAGATTTACCCTATTTCTTGAGTGATCTGTGTCCTCAGGGTTTTTTAGGTAGGCAAATCGCGGAAGGTATGGCTAGGCTATCCAGTGATTTTCCAGCCGATCCCAGGCATTGGAATACAAATCACATAGGACGTTATTTAATTTCGAATGGCGATGATCTTCCGGGAAATTTCAAGTTTGGCGAGCAAGCACTTTTGCGTGTGAGGCGGAAGCCCGTTGTAACTACAGAAAAAGATTATCCAGCACTCGCAGATAGTGTAATGAGCGGGGTTATCCCTGGGTCATCCGCTGGGGGTGAGCAACCAAAATTTACAACATTCTGTGGCAATCGTTCAGCGCATGTCATCGTTAAGTTCTCACCGCTGGGTAGCAGTGAGGTTGCCCAGAGGTGGCGTGACATCTTGATTACGGAGTATCACGCCACAGAAGCCATCCATAGCGAAGACTTTCCTGCTGCAGAAACGAGGCTGATTGAAATGGACGGCAGGTTATTTCTCGAATCGCAGCGATTCGATAGAACTGGAGAGTTTGGGCGCATGCCCATGCTGTCCCTTCAATGTATCGATGCCGAATTTACCGGGATTGGGAGCGATTGGCCACGAGTGCTGGGTGCGCTATACAGGAAAAAACTGGTTAGTTGGCAGCATGTTTATGACGCGGAATGTCTATGGTGGTTTGGGCGCTTAATTAATAATTCCGATATGCATTTGGGGAATTTGAGTTTTTCCATGGACGGAGGCGTGTTCAGACTGCTACCCGTGTATGACATGTGTTCAATGGGATTTGCACCGAAAAGCGGAGGGGAGATACTGCCATATAATTTTGTGCCGCCTGAATTTAAGAGTGCAAACCTTAGAGACGCGAGTATTAAGGTGGTACAGGGGATGGCGCACGGTTTTTGGGAATGTGTAGCAAATGATGCACGCATTTCTGAAGAGTTTAAGGCATTTCTTGAGCCCGGAAATCCAGTTTCTCTGGCACGGCCAGTTTCCTGAAATAATTCGCTTTGTGTCGAAGGCTGACACTCAACAAACCCTTAATTCGAATCTATAAGCAAGTTCATAATTAATCCGATTGCACCAAAGTAATATAATCCGCACCTTTCTAAATGGACACGGCAATGACGCCCTCCTGAAAATACAACTCGCTATGCCTTGTCAATTGCGGAGATTAAAATGGTTATTCTCCGCATTAGAAGTTGTCCCAGTACGGCTCAGTAGCGAAACGCTCGGCCAGAAAATCGATAAAGCTGCGCACCTTGGGTGGCAGGAATTTACGGTTTGGATAAACCGCAAATACGGTCATCTCATCGGCTTCCCAGTCCGGGAGAATGCGCACCAGCTTTTTTTCCCGTAGTGCCTCATAGATCAGGAAGGTAGGTTGCAGAATCACGCCCAGGCCTTCGACGGCAGCATTACGCAGGATGTCGCCACTGTTGGCTCGTAGATCTCCGGAAACCAGAACTTTCCGCTCGACACCTTTTCGCCTGAAGTGCCACTCATTGGGCAAGTTCAGATAGGCGTAGGAAAGGCAATTGTGGCCGACTAGTTCCTCCGGTGATTTTGGCACCCCATGTTTTTTCAAATAGCCGGGAGAAGCGCAAGCCACAATACGCGCGCGCGTGAGCTTGCGCGCGATTAACCCCGGATGAATTTGCGTAGCGATGCGTATCCCAATATCAAATCCCTCCTCGACCAGATCAACCACGCGGTCATTCAGCGTCACATCGACTTGTACGCCGGGATATCGCTGCAGATATTCAGTGATCGCCCAACCCAAATGACGCACGCCAAAGGCATGCGAAGAGGCTACCCGCAATGTCCCACGCGGAACCGATGCCACCTGCGCCACCGAACTCCCGGCTTCCTCGACCATGGCCAGTATCTGGGCGGCGCGCTCGTGATAGTCGTTGCCTGCTTCTGTCAGCGAGAGCTTGCGTGTGGTCCGATTGAGCAGCCGAACGCCCAGATGTTCTTCAAGTTTCGCTACATAACGCGTGGCCATGCCGCGCGAGAGATCAAGTTTGTCCGCGGCACCGGCAAAGCTGCCGGCCTCCACTACTGCAGTAAATACTCTCATGCTTGCAACAATGTCGATAGTCATGTGTGTGATATTGAACAGAGATTAAACATCACCGTAGGTAAGGTTATATAGCACCCCATTGCTCAAATTATTGTTCGATTAAAGTAAATAGTAAATTGCTATTTTGCTAGTTTATCTTCAATAGTGCAACTGATTAAATGTGGTCATCAGATGCCGGAATGGTTCTGCTCTGATTAAAACCACTCAACGGAGGCACTATGAAAATTACATTAATCGGCGCAGGCAACATGGGCTCGGGTCTGGCCAAACACATCACCAAAGCGGGACACACGCTGGTTATCACCGGCCGCGACGCTGCAAAAGCCAAGGCTCTGGCGGAAAGGACCGGCGCTACTTTCAAAACGTCGAATGCAGCCGATGGTGCCGATGTGGTGATCGTCGCAACTGCGTACGGCGATGCAGTGACGGCATTGGGTGCGGTCGGCAACCTCTCTGGCAAAGTCGTGATGGACATTAGCAATCCGCTCACTGCGGATTACATGGGTCTGACCATCGGGCATACCACTTCGGCTGCAGAGGAAATCCAGAAAGCGTTTCCGGCAGCCAAGGTCGTCAAAGCCTTCAACACAGTATTTGCCCAAACGCTGGCAAGCGGCCCGTTGCTTGGCGGTAAAGCCGTTCCGGTCTATTTCGCTGGCGATGATACTGCTGCAAAGGAATCGGCCAAGGCACTCATCCAAAGTACAGGCTTTGCGGCGGTAGATGCCGGTGGCCTGAAGAACGCGCGCTATCTTGAGCCTCTGGGCGGGCTGAATATCTACTTTGGCTACGGCGCGGGCAAAGGCACGGCAATCGCTCCCAATTGGATCGGTATCCAGTAACCCCGAACCAACGCTTCCCTACCATTGAAATCTATTGAAAGGATCAAATCATGAAAACCATTTATCGCAAGACCCTGATCGCCGCTACGTTAGTTGCTCTCAGCGGCACGGCATTCGCGCAATCTACTGCGGAGCATCCTACAACACCGCCGCCACCACCCGAGAAACAGGCACCGGAAGTGGAACGCCACCTCCATACCTTCGACGTGCTCGACTTCGAAGTTTTCAGCAACCAGAAATGGGACCGCCTGGGAGAGAGCCATGCCAAGGACATCGTCGTGACCTGGCCTGATGGTCATGAGACCAAGGGCATAGACAAACATATCGAAGACCTGAAGGCGATGTTCGTCTACGCTCCAGACATTACCATCAAGGTGCACCCCATCCGTTTTGGCTCGGGCGCATGGACGGCAGTAACCGGGGTTATGACCGGCACGTTCACTAAACCTATGCCGATAGGCGATGGCAAAACGATCCCCCCTAACGGAAAACGCTTCGCCATCGGCATGGCCACCATTGGACACTGGAAAGGCAAGACCATGGATCACGAATGGCTGTTCTGGGACAACCAGGACTTCATGAATCAACTCGGACTGGGTAAGTAACCAGGTGATGCAAGGCAGGCCCTGCAACTGGTCTGCCTTGTTCATCCCGCAACATATCTCAACTCAAGGAGATTGATAATGACTACTGCCATTACCGCAGCCGTAGTTCGCGCTCTCAAGGGGCCGTTTACGATTGAAAAGCTTCAGCTTGATGACATTCGTCCAAACGAGGTCCGTGTCCGCATGATTGCAACCGGCGTTTGCCACACCGACGCTATCGTACGAGACGGGGTCTATCCCGCACAACTCCCGGCGGTTCTGGGCCACGAAGGAGCAGGCATAGTCGAGCAGGTTGGCTCGGCGGTGAAGACTGTTCTGCTTGGCGATCACGTCGTCATGTCTGCGGCCTACTGCACGCACTGTGTGCAGTGTCGCTCCGGACATGTTGCCTACTGCGAGAACCTGTTCGCAGAGGATTTTGGCGGACGCCGTACCAGTGATGGCACCACGTCGCTTAAAACACCTCAGGGCGAGCAGGTGTCCTCGCACTTCTTTGGTCAGTCCTCTTTTGCTACCCATGCAAATGTCGTTGAGAGCGCCTTGATTCCCGTCCCCAAGGACATACCCTTGGAAGCAATCGCTTTCCTCGGCTGCGGAATGCAGACCGGTGCAGGCTCCATTCTCAATGAACTTCGGCCTCAGGCTGGTTCATCGGTCGCCGTGTCTGGCTCCGGGGCTGTAGGGCTTGCTGCGATCATGGCCGCAAAAATTGCAGGCGCCACGACAATTGTCGCGATCGATGTGCATGACTCTCGCCTTGCATTGGCGAAGGAGCTTGGCGCGACTCACACGATTAACGCGAAGTCGGTGGATACTGGCACAGAGCTCATGCGGATAACCCGTGACAACGGCGTGAATTGTATTCTCGATACAACTGCTGCGCCGCAAGTTTTGGCTAATCTCGCAAAGGCGCTCAGCATCCGGGGTACATTGGCTCTTGTCGGCGCTGCGCGACCAGGTACTGAAGCACCGTTTGAATTTGGAGCGTCATTGGTGCGTGGGTGGACATTCAAGACCATTGTGCAGGGCAGCTCGGTTCCCCAAGAGTTCATTCCCCGGCTCATCGACCTGTGGCGGCAGGGAAGATTCCCGGTCGAAAAGTTGAGCAGGACTTATAAGTTGGAAGAGATCAACCAGGCGTTCGCAGACTCGGCTTCGGGGGTGACTATTAAGCCGGTTATTCTTTATTCAATGTAATATTCACGGGAGATCAACATGATCCAATACCAAATTGCCGTAGTAGCAGGCAGCCTTCGCAAAGATTCATTCAACCGAAAGCTGGCGAGCGCCATTGCAAAACTGGCGCCAGCGGAATTTACGTTTAAGCAAATCGAGATTGGTGACTTGCCTCTTTACAACCAGGATGACGACGCAAACCCGACCGCGCCCTTAAAACGACTGAAAGCGGAAATAATAGCTGCTCACGGCGTTTTATTTGTCACGCCGGAATATAACCGTTCCATTCCAGGTGTGCTTAAAAATGCTATCGATTCCGCTTCGCGGCCATATGGACAAAGTGCCTGGGCCGGCAAACCATCTGGCGTGTTGGGTGTGTCGGTCGGCGCCATCGGTACGTCGCTGGCGCAACAACATTTGCGCAATATTCTCGCTTACCTGGATATGCCTACGCTGGGCCAACCCGAAGCGTTCATCCATGCAAAGGAAAGCTTGTTCGATGCGGATGGCAATATTGGTGCCGACAGTAAACAATTTTTTCAAAACTGGATGAATAAATATGTTGAGTGGGTAAAAAAGCACGTTGCCTGATATTGCATTGGTTTGGAAAATATGCCGTCCTGTGGCGATAGCTCAGTCATCATGATTGCTCGACCATCAAAATTAAAGCCGTTCCGCAAAGACAACGCATCGGATATCGAACTCGAAATCCGTTCTCATTATTCCGCGATTAGAGCTGGCGTCTCAGACGCCTTGCCAATAACCGTACTTCATATCGGTGCCGCACAATCCGCCGTTGCCTCAGGAGTCGGCGCTGAGGCAGCGATGGTAATGATGCTCGCAATCGGTTCACAAAAAACTGCGTCAGAATTTTTTAAGCACAACCCACCGACAGCGGGAGAATTGGAAAACGCTATCATGGACGTTGAGGATGAGGTGGCTCGTGCGCGGACGATGACTGCGGGCGATTCCACGCTTTTCACGTTTGATGCCGCTATTCTTGAGGTCGCGTTTAACTCTGGATTCAGCAACAGTTTGAATGTGATCGTGTCACGCGATGCGATTGAGAGAACTTTTGATCGGTTTGCTCAAGTGACACTCGGAAGTTCGGCTTCGCATCAAGGAATTCCAGCAAGCACAGCGTTTGCCGCAACGCTACTAATCCTACGCGAATTCATGCACCATTTGCAATTCCCTTCAATTAATGTAAAAACTTGTTCGTATATATCGCAAGTTCATAATTAATACGATGGCACCCAAGTGATATAATCCGCGCCTCATTTAAGGTGCCGCTTGATGTCCCCCGTACTAAATTTCAAATCCCATCTCTCTGAATTATTTGCGCAGGCCTTGCGCGTTGTCGCGCCGGAATTTGCCAGCGCAACTGTCCGGATCGAGCGCCCCAAGCAAGCCGCGCATGGCGATTACGCCTGCAATCTGGCGATGCAGCTGGCCAAGCCATTGCGCAAATCACCGCGCGATATTGCGCAGGCGTTGATGGCGGCGCTGCCGAAATCTGATGTGATCGAGAAGATGGAAATCGCCGGGGCGGGTTTTATCAATGTATTTATTACCACGGCGGCGAAACAGGATGTGGTGCGTGGGGTATTGCAGGCGGGTGCTACGTATGGGCAGGTTCATCTCGGCAACGGGCTTAAGGTAGGGGTGGAGTTTGTTTCGGCCAACCCTACCGGTCCGTTGCATGTCGGCCATGGGCGCGGTGCGGCGGTGGGTGATTGTTTATGTAATGTGCTGCAGGCGGCCGGGTGGGATGTGACGCGCGAGTTTTATTACAACGATGCCGGGGTGCAGATTGATAACCTGACTCGTTCGGTGCAATTACGCTGCCAGGGCATCACGCCAGATGATCCGAGCTGGCCGGAGTCTGGGTATCGCGGCGATTATATTGCCGATGTGGCGCGGGCTTATCTTGCACAAGAAAAAGTTGATGCGGATGATCAGCATGTCAAAGCTTCCGGCGATGTGACCGATGCCGAGGCGATCCGCCATTTTGCGGTGGCCTATCTGCGCAGAGAGCAGGATATGGACCTGCGAGCTTTCGGAGTGAACTTTGATGTATTTGCGCTGGAATCTGCGCTGTATTCCGATGGCAAGGTGGAACAAACGGTTAGCAAGCTGATTGCCAGCGGCCACACTTATGAGCAAGAGGGTGCGCTGTGGTTACGCACCACTGATTTTGGCGACGATAAAGACCGCGTGATGCGCAAGAGCGACGGCGCCTATACTTATTTCGTGCCGGACATCGCCTATCACCTGGATAAATGGCAGCGCGGTTTTGTGCGCGTCATCAACGAGCAGGGCGCTGACCACCACAGCACGATCACCCGTGTGCGCGCCGGTTTACAGGCGCTGGATGCCGGCATTCCCCAAGGCTGGCCAGAGTATGTGCTGCACCAGATGGTGACAGTTTTGCGCAACGGCCAGGAAGTAAAAATATCCAAGCGCGCGGGCAGTTATGTCACGCTGCGCGACCTGATTGATGAAGTGGGTTGCGATGCCACACGCTATTTCCTGGCGGCGCGCCATCCCGATTCGCAGCTGGTGTTTGACATTGATTTGGCTAAATCACAGAGCAACGACAATCCGGTGTATTACATCCAGTATGCCCATGCGCGCATTTGCAGCGTGATGCTGCAATGGGGTGGGCGGCCCGAAGATTTGCTGCAAGCCGATATGAGCCAGTTAAACAGTGACTACGAGCGCACGTTGTTGCAATGCCTGATTGATTTCCCCCAGGCAGTGGAAAGCGCGGCTGAAGACTTGGCGCCGCATTTGATCGCATTTTATCTGAAAGAGTTGGCGGCTAATTTGCACAGCTACTATAATGCTTCACGTTTTCTGGTTGATGACGAAGGCATTAAGCGCGCACGATTGGCGCTGGTCGCCGCTGTGGCGCAGGTTTTGCGCAATGGCTTGGGATTGCTGGGTGTTACTGCACCGGATAAGATGTAATGCAGGAAATATATAAGGATAAACATGGGCTATAACGACCACAGAGCAGGGCAGTCATCACAACGCCAAGGCAGCTCGCTGGTGATTGGCATTATGATAGGCGTGCTGCTGGGACTGGCTATTGCAGGAGTGGTGGCATGGTATCTGCAGAAAACTCCGGGTAAATTCATGAATCAGGAGAAACCGCTGCCAGAAAAAACAGCGGTCGCTGCACCCGTGCCCGCTTCCGGCGTGACAGGGGACAAGCCGCGTTTTGAATTTTACAAAGTATTGACGGACAAACCGGATACGACTGTTCCGCAAAAAGATGGCGATAAGCCGGGTAGCAAACCCACTGATCCGGCACCGACAGCTGCAAAAGAGATTTATTACCTGCAAGCCGGCTCGTTTTCCAATGCCGAGGATGCGGATAAATTAAAAGCCCGCTTGGCCATGCTGGGCATGGAAGCCAATGTGCAGGTCGCCACCATTCCCGATAAAGGGGTGTGGCACCGCGTGCGGTTGGGACCTTATAAGGGCGAGGACGAAATGAAAGTTGCGCGCGCCACCTTGAAGCAAAACGGGGTCGATGCTAACCCTATGCGGGCACAATAGATTTGGCTTAAACTAGCTTGCTAGTTGTTGTATTCAGAGATCATGTGTCAACATTTTGTGTATCGGAACGTTGATAATACCGCATTGAAAATTCAGTAACTTTAAAGGAGAACCGTGTGAAATCAATCAAGCAGATTTTTATCGCTCTAGCCTTGTTATGCATTACCCCAGGCATTACCCCGGTCATGGCAGAACCCATCGCGGGCAAAGATTACACTGTAGTTAGTCCTGCACAATCCACCAATACCGGAACAAAAATTGAAGTGCTGGAATTTTTCTTTTACGGTTGCTCGCATTGTTACACGCTGCATCCCTTCCTCGAGTCCTGGGAGAAAAAGAAACCCAAAGATGTCGAGTTGGTACTTGTGCCCACGATTTTCAGCGCTCCGGGGGAAACAATGGCGCGCACGCACTATGCATTGGAAGTTTTGGGCCAACGCAAAAAGCTCGAAGTGGATTTGTACAAAGCCTGGAACGTAAACAACATAGACCTGCGCACAGCAGACAAGGCCACCGACTTTGTCGTGCAACATGGTGTGGACCGCAAACAATTCTCCGATGCTTATAACGCTTTTTCAACCGAAAGCAAGGTCATGCGTACCAAGCAGTTGGGTCAGAGCTATGGCATACGCGGTACGCCAACTGTCATTGTCGATGGAAAATACCTGATCACCGGTTTGCAACCGGCGGATACCATCAAAGTGCTGGAAGCCTTGGTAGACAAAGTGCGCAAGGAGCGTGCAGGTAGGCGTTGATGGCGTTTCGTGCCGTGATCAGCGGCGCATCCAGCGGCCTGGGCCTGGCGCTGGCGCAACATTACCTCAAGCAGGGCGCGGTGGTCGGCGTAATGGCCCGTCGCGCCCATTTGCTGCAAGCGTTGCTGGAACAGTTTCCCCTACAAATCCATTGTTACCCGCTGGATGTGCGCGATACCGCAGCGATGCAAGCCGCCGCACAGCATTTCATTACGCACGCCGGTGTGCCTGACCTGGTGATTGCCAATGCCGGCGTCAGTGTCGGCACGCTCACCGAATATACCGACGACATCAGCGTGTTCGAGAACGTGCTGGACATTAATGTACTCGGCACGGTAAAAACATTTCAGCCTTTTGTGGCGGCGATGCGTAGTGCAGGGCACGGTAAGTTGGTGGGCATTGCCAGCGTGGCGGGTTTTCGTGGCTTGCCGGGCGGGGGTGCGTATTCTGCGTCCAAGGCCGCAGTTATTTCTTATCTGGAAAGCCTGCGCGTCGAATTACACGGCAGCGGCGTGCGCGTCATCACCATTTGCCCCGGTTATGTAGCAACCCCCATGACCGCTGTGAACCCGTATCCCATGCCCTTTATGTTGTCGCCTGATGAAGCGGCACGACGCATTGCGCGTGCCATCGCCAGTGGCAAATCGTTTGCGGTGATACCGTGGCAGATGCGCTGGGTCGGATATTTGCTTAAACTGCTACCCAATTGGCTGTATGATTTTTTGTTTTGCAAGGCTCCGCGCAAGCCGCGCGGGTTAAAAAATACGGAATAACTAAATGGAAAATGGAATGTTGTGGTTGGCTACAGGTTTGTTTGTGGCCACTTACGCCGCCATCATCAGTGAACGGTTAAACCGCGCCATTATCGCGCTGCTGGGCGGCGGGCTGATGATAGTGTGTGGCGTGCTGACCCAACAGGCGGCCATCGATGGCGTGGATTTCAATACGCTGGGCCTGCTGGCCGGCATGATGATTATTGTGAACATCACCAAGCGCTGCGGCATTTTTCAGTATGTAGCAATCTGGTCAGCCAAACGGGTCAACGCCCATCCGGTAGGCATCATGCTGATGATGTCGCTGTCCACAGCACTGTTCTCGGCGTTGCTGGACAATGTGACCACGGTGTTGTTGATGGTGCCGGTGATTTTGCTGATCACCAAAGAGCTGAAGATTAGCCCCTATCCCTATTTGGTAGCAGCAATATTCATGTCCAATATCGGTGGCACCGCCACACTGATCGGCGACCCACCCAATATCATGATAGGTTCCGCTGCAGGTTTGAGTTTCAATGACTTTCTGTTCAATCTTGCTCCCATAGTTGCCGTTATTTTAGTGGTTACCTTGCCACTGATGGCCTGGATCTGGCGAAAAACATTGGTGGCCAGCGCAGAGAATCGCGCCAAAGTCATGGCCTTCAATGAACACGCGGCTATTACCGATGCGCGTTTACTGAAACAATCCCTGTTTGTGTTGACGCTGGTGATGGCGGCTTTTGTGCTGCACGGCGTGTTGCATCTGGAACCCGCTACGGTGGCGATGATGGGCGCGGCAGTGTTGCTGTTGCTGGACAACGTGCGGCTGGATGCCGAAACACAGACACAGCGCGTGCACCACGCCTTTGCCGAAGTGGAATGGATCACGCTGTTTTTTTTCGTCGGTTTGTTTATTGCGGTGCGCGGGTTGGAAGAGGTCGGGGCGATTGACCTGCTCTCCCATTGGATGCTGGAAATGACCGGCGGCGATTTAGCGGCCACTGCACTGACCATTTTATGGGGCTCCGCCATTGCCTCTGCATTCGTGGACAATATTCCCTTTGTCGCGACCATGATACCGCTGGTCAAGGCCATGGCACCGGCAATG
The DNA here is from genome assembly GCA_031400735.1 of Gallionellaceae bacterium. GTDB lineage: Bacteria > Pseudomonadota > Gammaproteobacteria > Burkholderiales > Gallionellaceae > Nitrotoga. The sequence goes on along the minus strand of JANNQM010000057.1, from coordinate 1,614 downwards.
GGCGGCGATCAAGCTATTTTACCGTTGTGGTGGTCGCTGGCATTAGGCGCGTGCCTGGGCGGAAACGGCTCACTGGTAGGCGCCTCAGCCAATCTGGTGGTGGCCGGATTCGCTGAGCGGGCCGGAAACCCGATACGTTTTTTGACTTTCATGAAAGTCGGTTTTCCGCTGATGCTACTGACTTTGGCCATCGCCCATGCTTATGTTTATTTCCGTTATCTTTAACCCATTAGATAAAGCCGCTGTGATTTCCAAGTATCCGTTCGCCCTGAGCTTGTCGAAGGGTCCGTTCGCACACTGCTTATGGTTCGACAGGCTCTCCACGAACGGCCTGGTGGATTATCTGAATTTAATTCCTCAGCAGCCTAATTGAATTCATCCATGCCGCAAACCAGCTTTACATCACCTGCCCACGGCAACCTAAGTCCACGGGAATGGTATCAAACCGTCAGCGCAAGGCCGGGCTTTGTCCGCGATGGCGCGCAAGCTGCAACGATAGAAGCGCTAAATGAATTGTGGCAGCAGCTGCTCGATTTCAAATCCCGGCGCAATCAATTTCTCGGCCGCAGCCTGCGCAATCCGCCGGTGCCCAAAGGATTGTATTTGTGGGGCGGCGTAGGCCGGGGCAAGAGTTTTTTGATGGACGCGTTTTATGCCTGTGTACCCTATCAGCGCAAACGGCGCATACACTTTCACAATTTCATGGCCGAAATTCATCGCGGAATGAAAGAGCTAGCCTTTGAAAAGGATCCGCTGATGGCGGTGGCTGCGCACATTGCACAGTCCACCCGACTGCTGTGCTTTGATGAATTTATGGTCAGCGACATTGCCGATGCGATGATCCTGGGGCGGCTGCTGCAAGCATTAACCGAGCGCGGCGTGATATTGGTGACCACTTCCAATTCGGCGCCGGACGATCTCTACCCCAATGGATTGCAGCGGCAAAATTTTTTGCCGGCGATTGCGCTGCTAAAGCGCGAGCTGAACATACTGAATGTGGATGGTGGCCAGGATTACCGGCTGCGCGGCATGGTGCGCGAACCGGTTTTTCTGGTGCCGGACAATAGTGAAAACGAAAATTTGCTGGAGGGCATGTTCCAGCGTTTATGTTCCGGCGCGCTGCAGGATGCGCAGTCCATGGTCATTCAAGGGCGCTCTATTCCGTTGCGCAAATTGGCCCAGGGCATGGTGTGGTTTGACTTTAAAGCGATTTGCGGCGAGCGGCGCGGACAAACTGACTATCTGGAAATCGCCCACAAATTTCATACCGTGTTTGTGTCGCATATACCTGTTCTGGCGACCAGCAATGCGGCTGAGGCGCAACGTTTTATCTGGATGATAGATGTGTTTTACGAGCATCGCGTCAAACTGGTGGCCTCGGCCACGACCCAACCGTCAGCGATTTTTTCCGAAGGGGTGAGTAGCGGCGACTACTCACGCACAGTCAGTCGGCTGACCGAGATGCAATCCACCGCTTATCTGGAGCTGCCGCATCAGGCCGGCGAGTTTACCGTGCGGCCATTCCGGTGATCGTGGGCACCGCGCCCCCTACTTGTGTGTAGCGGGCGCGGTGGGCCCGGTTTTATTTTATGGCGGGGTTGAGCGGGCGCCCCG